>QHXZ01000074.1:21242-28342 GCA_003223165.1 Acidobacteriota bacterium | reverse complement strand
ACCTCGAGGAGAAATCCTCCGACCCGCAGCGCATCATCGCAGCCCCGCAGGTCAAGCGGATCGTCATGCAGTTTGTGCGCGACGTGGGGCGCAAGGACCTCGTCAAGGCCTGGCAGGAGAGCTTCGCGGAGAACGCCCCCGCCGGCATGGCGCCGCTTCAGCCACGCGTCGACACGCTCAACTCCTTCATGTCCGACGTCGCCAAGGGGGAGTCGATCGCCTTCACCTACGCGCCCGGCAAGGGGGTCACCGTCGAGATGAAGGGGCAGGGCAAGGGCCCGATCCCGGGGGAGGACTTCGCCCGCGCCCTCTTCGGCATCTGGCTGGGCCCGAAGCCGCCCAACCCCGACCTGAAGTCGGGTCTCCTGGGCGGAGCCTAGGACCCCGCACCACGCCAACACAAAAAAGGGCCGGCGGCGGACCGCCGGCCCTTCGCTCGAGAACGGCGGCGTCTACCGCGCGGACGCGGAGGCCCCGTCGGTATGGGCGTGCTCGAGCATGTGCTGGCCGATGTACTTCGCCAGCATGTCGGCGGGCCAGGGCGCGAGCGTAAGATCGATGGTCCGCTCGGCCCCGCTCCGCTTGATGGTGTAGCTCACCTGCTGGCCGGGTTTCCAGTCCTTGCGCGCCTTGGCCAGGGCGTCCTCGTTGTCCTGGTTGATGGCGACGCCGTTGAGCGACTCCAGGACGTCCCCGACCTGGATGCCGGCGGCCTCCGCCGGGCTGCCCGGAAAGACCTTGGTGACGGCCAGCCCATCGGGGCGGTCGGTGTCCAGCTCGACGCCGACGAAGCCCGTGGTCTTCAGCTTGGCGGCCATGTGGTCGAGACAATCCTGCGTGCTCATGTTGCACTTCTTGCCGGACTCGCCCGCCAGCGCTGATACCGTCGCGACGAGGACTACGGCGAGGGCGATGGCCCACCAGTGTCGAAGCATCTGCGGCCTCCTCTGTAGAAAGCGGGGGGAACTCTCCCGAGCGACGCGCCCGGCGTTGACGGATGGAGATGGCATGGACCGCCCGGCAGCCGGAATTCGCCGACTGCGTGTATCGGAAGGATGGGTGGGAAGGGGTCTGCGAGGATTGTCTACCCAGCCGCCGGGTCGGTCCATGCTCTCCATCCAGTTTGGGAATGCGGTGGGAGTGTACGAGGAGGGGGTGTAAATGTCGCGGCCGCCCGGGTAAAACGATGTCAAGAGTGTCAAGAGATTGTAAACACCGTCCGGGCCGCCGCCGCGGCGCCGTCCTCCAGCGTATAGTCGGGTCATGCCGGGGCGAGGGTGATGGCGGGAATTCCGGGCTTCCTCAAGAGGCACACGCTGCAGATCGGTTTCGTCGCGGTCCTGGCGCCGCTCGTCGTCCTGCTCTGCCTGCAGTTCGTCTGGCTCGGCCGGCTGGAGCGGGCCTCCGCCATCGCCCAGAAGGCCTCCCTCAGCAACTATCTCGAAGCGGTGGGCACGGAGGTCCAGTACTTCTACCGTGCCGCCGCCGAGCGCTCGCTCAACCTCCCCGCCGCCTTCTTCACCCAGGGACGTCTCGAACGCGCCGCCGCCGAGTGGCAGAAGAAACCGGTCGAGGGCGCCCGGCTGCTGTTCATCGTGGACTACACGCACGACCGGTTCGGGAACATCCTGATCCATGACCCCCAGGACGGCACGCTGCGGACGGCCCCCGCTTCGGACGAGTCCCTGGCGATCGTCGTGGCCTGCACGCCGTGGCAGATGGCGAGCCTGGCCGGCCGCCGTGTCGCGCCGCCGGCCCTGGCGGTCGACGAACGGAGCCCCGAGCACCGCATCGTCGTCAATCCGATCACCGACGAGGCTTCGCACATCGTCGGCGTCGCCGGCATCATCCTGGACGAGGACTACTTCCGCACGCGACTGCTGCCGTCCGTGATCGCGCGGGCGCTCCCCCGTTTCTTCCCCGATGCCGCACGCGACGAGCTGGTGGTGACCGTGCGCGACGCCCGGGGAGGCGTCATCATGATGACTCCCCCGGGAGCGGAGGAGGGGGCGGCGGCGGTCACGCGACGTTTCCCGTTCGTCTTCGAGGACTGGACGGTGTCGCTGCACAGCCCGCGGTCCACCCCGGAGCGCTGGGCGCGCGCCAACTTCGCCTTCAACATGACGCTGTCGGGGCTCCTGGCCATCGTGCTGATGGGCGGCATCCTGCTGTCCCTCCGGTCCGCCAGCCGCGCCGTGAAGCTGTCGCAGATGAAGTCGGACTTCGTCTCCAACGTCTCCCACGAGCTGCGCACGCCGCTCGCCTCGATCCGCGTCTTCGCCGAGCTCCTGCGCCTGGGCCGCGTGCCGTCG
Organism: Acidobacteriota bacterium; assembly: GCA_003223165.1. GTDB lineage: Bacteria > Acidobacteriota > Polarisedimenticolia > Gp22-AA2 > Gp22-AA2 > QHXZ01. Next base: position 26,030 of record QHXZ01000074.1, on the reverse strand, counting down.
CCCGAGAAGGTGCGCGAGTACGGGGAGTACATCGAGGCGGAGGGCCGCCGGCTGACGCGGCTGATCGACAACATCCTCGATTTCGCGCGCATCGAGTCGGGCCGCAAGAGCTACACGTTCGTGCACGGGGACCTGCAGGAGGTGGTCGCCGCGACGCTCAGGACCTTCGAGGTCCACCTGCGCCCCAGCGGCTTCAGCGTCCGCTTCGACCTCCCGGCCGATCCCCTGCCCTCGATCGTCCTCGACCCCGACGCCATCGGCCAGGCCCTGCACAACCTGCTGGACAACGCGGTCAAGTACTCGGGCCCGGTCAAGGAGATCGCCGTGCGCCTGGCGCGCGAGGACGGGGACCTCGTCCTGGCGGTGCAGGACCACGGCATCGGCATCCCGCGCGAGGAGCAGGGCAGGATCTTCGAGCGCTTCCACCGGGTGTCCACGGGCCTGGTGCACGAGGTCCAGGGAAGCGGACTGGGGCTGTCGATCGTGGAGCACATCGTCCAGGTGCATGGCGGGCGGATCACGGTCGCGAGCGAGCCGGGCCGCGGCAGCACCTTCGTGATCCGCCTGCCTCTGCCGCCGCGGGGCGGCGCGGCGGCGCCTCATGGAGGGCGGTGAGGGGGGCGATGCCCAAGGTCCTGATCGTCGAGGATGACCAGGCGATGGCCACCGCGCTGCGCGACGGCTTCGCCTACGAGGGGTACGAGGTCGCCCTGGCGCGCGACGGCGCCGAGGGCCTGCGCCTGGCCGGGACGGAGGCGCCGGATCTCATCCTGCTCGACGTGATGCTCCCGAAGATGAGCGGCCTCGACGTCTGCCGGGAGATCCGCAAGGACCGCAACCCGGTGCCGATCATCATGCTCACGGCGCGCGGCCAGGAGATCGACAAGGTGCTGGGGCTCAAGATCGGCGCCGACGATTACATGACGAAGCCGTTCGGGTTCCTGGAGCTGATGGCCCGGGTCGAGGCCCTCCTGCGCCGGACCTCCGGCCGCTCCCAGCGGCCGGAGACCTACGCCTTCGGCGGGGTGACGGTCGACTTCGGCTCGGGGGAGGTGCTTCGGAAGGGACGCCCGCTCGAGCTGTCGGTGCGCGAGCTGCGGCTCCTGCAGTACTTCATCGAGAACCGCGGCAAGGTGGTCACGCGCGAGCAGCTGCTCGACGCGGTGTGGGACTACGACGCGGCGCCCCTGACGCGCACCGTGGACATGCACGTGGCCAAGCTGCGCAAGAAGATCGAGGACGTCCCCTCCGAGCCCCGCTTCCTCGTGACCGTGCACGGGATGGGGTACAAGTTCACCGGCTGAGGGACACCAGATCGTCCAGGAAGGCCGCGACCTCGCCGGGCTCGCGGTACGCCGCGTGCGCCTGCAGGGTGTCGAGCAGCGCGCGCCGCAGGCGCACGATGCTGTTGTGCGTGGTGTAGGCGATGTCTCCCGAGGCGTGGCGCCAGAAGGCGAACGTTTCGTCGAAGACCACGAGCGAATCGAAGCCCTGGACCAGGTGCCTCAGCCCCTCGCCGTCGTCGGCGATGACGAGCCTCACGCGCAGGTCCCGGTCGGCGATCAGCCCCCTGAGATGGGCCAGGCAGGCGCGGCGCACGGCGGGCGCGATGCCGGCGTAAGGCTCCTTCCCCCGCGCGATCCCTTCGATGTCGGAGCGCAGCATCAGGTGGGTGAAGCCCCAGGAACGCCGGCTCGCCGCCGCCACGAGGTCCTCGCGCCGCCGGTCGCCGATCGTGTCGTACATGCTCACCGCCGCCCGGGTGTACTCGGCGCGCAGGTCGGGCGGAAGGTGCGACGCCTCGCCGCCGAAGATCGCCTCGTGGTGGGCGTGCATGAACTCCCTGGTCTCCAGCGAGCAGGGCAGGAACTCGGCCCAGCCGACCAGCTCGCGCGCGCTGCGTCCGAAGTCCTCCACGAGTCCCAGGAAATGGCGCGCCCGCCGGGGGTTGGTCAGGGGGTCCCAGGTGATGATGCCGCCCGCGTGATCGCCGGCGAGCTGCTCGGGGGAGACCCCGAGGGCGTGCGCCAGGATCCGCACCTCGTGCGGCTGCAGCGTGATGGCCACCCCCTTCCCCGGCCGGGGAGCGTGCGCCTGCTCGATGTGGGCGATGCGCGAGCGGCTCACCCTCCCGACCCGCTTGAGATCCTCGGGCCCGAGCAGCTCCGAGGCCGCCCGGTTGCAGGCCCGCGCCAGGTCCTCCTGCGTGAGCTTCGAGCCCTCGCGAAGGCGCTTGACCTGCAACGCGATCTCGCGCATCTGGCCGGGGAGCACTTCGATCAGGCGCGACGTCGTCCCCATCCCGGTGCCTCCTGCCGTGAATTCTACGCCACGCGGCGGATTGCATGCCGCGGCGCGCGCTTTCCGGCGGTTGTTGGCCCGCCCTTCGTCTGCTAGCATCCGGCCCGATGGCCGCCCCTCTGGTTTCGTTCCTCCGGGAGCTCTGGCAGAAGTACCGCCAGGACCACGTCTCGATCCTGGTTTCGAGCCTGGCCTACTACACCTTCTTCTCGTTCTTTCCGCTGATGCTGCTGTTGGCGTCGATCATCGGCTTCCTGTTCGGGATGGGAGAGGAATACGCGCGCCTGCCGCGGACCATCCTGGGGTTGCTGCCCTTCAGCTCCGACTACATGAGCAACGCCGTGGATCGCATCGTGCACGCGCGCCGCAGCCTGGGCTTCTTCGGCTCGGTCCTGCTGATCTGGAGCTCCACCGCCGCTTTCGACATCCTGCAGCAGATCCTGAACCGGATCCACCGCGCCCCCACGATGCGGCCGCTGTGGCGCCGGCGCCTGCTCGGGATCCTGCTCGGCCTCATCCTGCTGCTCTTCATCCCCGCCTCGAACGTCATGGCGGGAGCGCGCCCGCTCCTGGCGCGCGTCCTGGCCCGCCTCACGGCGCTCCCGCCTTCGTGGGAGCCGGTCGTCCTCACCCTGTGCACCGGCGCCCTCGCCATCCTGTTCAACTTCACCCTGTTCCTGACGCTCTACCTCTTCGGCCCCTCGGTGCGGCGCCGCACCCGCGAGATCTGGGTCGGGGCCCTCACGGGCGCGGTCCTCTGGGAGGCCTCGAAGGCGCTCTTCGGGCTCTACGTGCGCTCCCTCTCGTCGTACAAGATGCTGTACGGATCGATCGGGTCGATCATCGCGATCCTGCTGTGGCTGTACGTCTCCGGGGTGCTGGTCGCCCTGGGGGCGGAGGTCAACTTCGTGCTGGGAGCGCGCCGGGATCGGAGGGCGGCTGGCACCGGCTGAGGATGTCCTCGGGCGGGTCGATGAAGCTGATCCCCATCCCGACGCGCCCCGTCGCCAGCCAGGCGACGGTCCCTTGGCGCGCCCAGACCACCTCGCCGCGCACGCGGACGGTCCCGCCGGGCAGCTTCAGCTCGAGCTGCAGGAGCGTCCCGGGCGCGAAGACGCGGATGGCCCTCACCATGATCCCGGCCCGGGAGACGTTCCCGGAGTAGCCGATGAAGCGCGGCTCATCGGGACCGTAGCGCACCTCGATCCGCTTGCGCGAGCGCCCTATCGACTGCTTGCCGCGCGTCATGCCTGCCCTCCTACCCCGTGGCCTGGCTGAGGCGCGGGGCGCCGGCCTTCGCCTGCAGGAGCTTCTCGAACTCCTCGGCCGGAACCGGGCGGCTGAAGTGGTATCCCTGCATCAGGTGGCAGCCCTGACGGCGCAGGAAGGCGACCTGTTCCGGGGTCTCCACCCCTTCCGCGATCACCTCGAGCTTCAGCCCCGCCGCCATGGCGATGACCGCCGTCGTGATGGCGGCGTCGGCGGGGTCGGTGGTGATGTCCCGGACGAACGACTGGTCGATCTTCAGCGCGTCGATCGGGAAACGCGTCAGGTAGTTCAGGGAGGAGTACCCGGTCCCGAAGTCGTCCACCGAGATGCGCGATCCCATCTCCTTCAGGTGGCGCAGCGTGCGCACGGTCTCCTCGGCGCTGCGCATCAGGACGCTCTCGGTGATCTCCAGCTCGAGCCGGCGCGGATCGTAGCCGGCCGCCGCCACCGCCTGCTCGACGCTGCGGACCAGGAGCTGCTGGCGGAACTGCCGCCCGGAGATGTTGACGGCCATGTGCAGGGGTGGATACCCCGCGTCCTGCCAGGCCCGGGCCTGGACGCAGGCCCGGCGCAGCACCCACTCGCCGATCGGCAGGATCAGCCCGGTCTCCTCGGCCAGGGGGATGAAGTCGGCCGGAGAGACGAGGCCGAGCTCGGGGTGGCGCCAGCGCACCAGTGCCTCCGCCCCGACGATCGCTCCCGTCGCGACGTCCACCTGGGGCTGGAAGTGCAGCAGGAACTCGTCCCGCTCCAGGGCGCGGCGCAGGTTGTTTTCCATCGACAGGCGCTGGAAGGCGGCGGCATTCATCGATCCGCTGTAGAACTGGTAGCCGTTCCGCCCGGCGTCCTTGGCGTGGTACATGGCGGTGTCGGCGTTCTTGAGCAGCGTGTCGGCGTCCTCGCCGTCGTGCGGGAAGACGCTGATGCCGAGGCTGCCGGTGATGAACACCTCCTGCTCGTCCAGACGGAAGGGGTCCGCCAGCGCCTCGAGGATGCGGCGGGCCACCTTGGCCGCGTCCTCGCCGCGCGCCATGTCGGTCAGCAGCACGATGAACTCGTCCCCCCCGAGCCGGGCCACGGTGTCCCCGGCGGCCGCGACCTCGCCGCGCGCGAGAGTGTCGCTGCTGCGCAGGCAGCGCTTCAGCCGCTCCGCGACCGCCTGCAGCAAGCGATCCCCGGCGCTGTGCCCGAGGGTGTCGTTGATGCGCTTGAAGCGGT
>QHXZ01000074.1:0-21192 GCA_003223165.1 Acidobacteriota bacterium | reverse complement strand
TGAGGCCCTCCAGGAAGAGCAGGCGGTTCGGCAGGCGCGTCAGGCCGTCGTAGAAGGCCAGGAAGCGGATCTGGTCCTCGGCCTGCTTGCGCTCGCTGATGTCCTGCGTGGTGCCGGCCATGCGCGCCGGGCGGCCGTCGGCATCGAACAGCACTTCGGCTTCCTCGTGCACGAAGCGCACCGTGCCGTCGGGGAGCAGGATCCGCATGTCGAAGCTGTAGGGCTTCTCCCGGCGCGCGGCTTCCTCCAGCGACCGGCCGACGAGATCGCGATCCAAAGGATGGACGCGGGCCAGGAAGTCCTCCGGCGTGGGCGGGAAGGACCCCGGCTCGACGCCGAAGAGCCGGTAGACCTCTTCGGACCAGTGCAGCGCGCCCGTCTTGAGGTTGCGTTCCCAGTTCCCGAGGCGGGCGATGCGCTGCGCGCTGGCGCGCCGCGCCTCGCTTTCGCGCAGGTCGTCCAGCGCCCGCTTGGCCCGCAGCATGTAGCGCACGCGGTGGCCGAGCGCCAGCACGTTGAACGGCTTCGAGGCGAAGTCGGTGGCGCCCGCCTCGAAGGCCTTCTTGATCGACTCGATGTCGTCGAGTCCGGTGAGGATCAGGATGGGCGTGGTCTCGCCTCCCGGCAGCCGGCGCACCGCGGCGCAGGCCTGGAAGCCGTCCATCTCCGGCATCATGACGTCGAGCAGCACCAGATCGGGTTGCAGGCTGGAGAACGCGGCCACGGCCTGCGCCCCGTTCTTCGCCTCGGTGACGGAGAAATCGGCGCACTCCAGGGCTTCGCGCACCAGCTGCCGGATCGTCGGCTCGTCGTCCGCCACCAGGATCAGCGGCCGCTTGAGCGGGTCCGCGCCCTGGCTCACGATGCCGCCCCCTGCTGCACGTCCAGGAGCGCCTGCCGCACGCGCGCGTACTCGGCCTCGATCCCCGCCACCCGGCCGGCGGCGCCTTCGACGGTCCGCGACCGGCCCAGGGACTCCAGGTCCTTGCACAGGCCCGAAAGGCGGCTGGCCCCGACGAAGGCGCTGCTCGACTTCAGGCTGTGGGCCGCCATCTGCAGCGCCGCGGCGTCCCCGCGCTCGAGCGCCTCGCGCAGCTGCTTGAGGTTGTCGGGGGCGCTGCTCAGGTAGAGGCGGATCATCTTGTCGACGACGTCCGGGGCCCCGGCGCGCTGCAGGCCGGCGATGGAGGCGAGCTGCTTGCGATCGATCGGATCGTCGCCGGCCGGCGCCCCCGCGCCGTGGCCGTTCCCGTTTCCGTGCGCCGGGTCCGGCTCCGGCTGCGGGACGCCGGTCCCGGGCGCCGCCTGCCTGGGCGCCGCCTGCGCGACCCCCTGCGGCGCCGCGTTCGCCACCCCCGCCACGGACGGCCCCGGCGGCAGCCAGCGCGTGAGCGCCGCCTGCAGGTCCTCCTGGCGCAGAGGCTTGCTCAGGTAGTCGTCCATGCCGGAGTCCAGGCAGCGCTCCCGGTCGCCGGCCATGGCGTTGGCGGTGAGGGCGATGATCGGCAGACGCCGGCTGCCCGGAGAGGCTCCTTCGCGGCGCCTGATCTCGGCGGTGGCCTCGAAGCCGTCCATGCTGGGCATCTGGCAGTCCATCAGCACCAGGTCGTACTCGGCCTTGCCGAGGGCCTCGATGGCCTTCCGGCCGTCGACCACGAGGTCGGTCCGGCAGCCCAGGGCCTCCAGCATCAGCTGCACCACCTCCTGGTTGACCGGGTTGTCCTCGGCGAGCAGGACGCGCGCCGCCACCTTGGGCCGCCCCTCCGCCAGGGTGTGGCGGGTCACCAGGACGTCGCCGCTCCCCCGCTTTCCCATCACCGTCGCCAGGCAGTTGTACAGCTCGGACTGCCGCACCGGCTTGCTCAGGTAGGCCTCGATCTTCGAGCGCCGCGCCTCCGCGGCGTCGCCGCGCAGCCCCATGGAGGTCAGCAGCACGAGGCGCGCGGAACGGATCGCCTTGTCCGCCTTGATCGCCCTCGCCAGCTGGATGCCGTCCATGTCGGGCATCATCATGTCGAGGATGACCAGCTCGAACGGCTCGTCCCTGGCCGAGGCCTCGCGCAGGATCTCGAGCGCCCGCGGCGCGCTCTCGGCGCTGGCGTCCCGCATCCCCCAGGACTGGAGCTGGTGGTGCAGCACCTCGCGGTTGGTGGCGTTGTCGTCCACGACCAGCACGCGCAGGCCGCGCAGGTCGTGGCGGGGCACGAGGCTGCCCCGCCCGGCGGTGGCCTGCTTGCCGAGCCGGGCCGTGAACCAGAAGGAGGACCCGCGGGCGGGCTCGCTGGTCACGCCGATGGCCCCGCCCATCATCTCGGCCAGCTGCCGGGCGATCGCCAGGCCGAGGCCGGTGCCGCCGTAGCGGCGCGTGGTCGATCCGTCGGCCTGCGTGAAGGCGCTGAAGATCCGTCCCTGCGCCTCGGCCGGGACGCCGATGCCGGTGTCCTGCACCTCGAAGCGCAGCACCTGCGCCTCGGCGCCCTTCTCGGCCGTCGTGACGCGGACCACGACCTCGCCCCGCTCGGTGAACTTGATGGCGTTGCCGACCAGGTTGATGATCACCTGGCGCAGGCGGCCGGGGTCGCCGCGCACCAGCGTGTGCACGTCGTCCCCGATCAGGCAGGCCACCTCGAGGCCCTTGGCCTGGGCGCGCTCGGCGAGCAGCTCGCAGACGTCTTCCACCACCTGGCGCACGTCGAAGTCCGTCGATTCGAGCTCCAGCCGCCCCGCCTCGATCTTCGAGAAGTCCAGGATGTCGTTGATGAGCCCCAGGAGCGATTCGGCCGAGGTGCGCACGGTCTCGGCGAAACGGCGCTGCTTGGGGGTCATCTCGGTGTCCATCAGCAGGTCGGTCATGCCGATCACGCCGTTCATCGGCGTGCGGATCTCGTGGCTCATGTTGGCCAGGAACTGCGACTTGGCGCGGCTGGCTTCCTCCGCCTGGCGCGCCAGCTCGTAGGCCCGCTGGGTGGCGATCTCCAGCTCGTGGGTGCGCCGCTCGACCTTCTCCTCCAGGCTGTGCTGGTAGCTCTCGACCTCCTGGCGGGACTTCCGGAGCTGCTGGACCATGGCGCCGAACGACACGGCCAGGTCCTCCACCTCGTCATGCGTGCGCACCACGAGGTCGATGTCGAGCCGCCCCTCCGCCACGGCATGCGTCGCCTGGACCAGCGACCGGATCGGCGCCGTGATGCGCCGCATCAGCAGGATGGTCGCGGCCACGAAGAGCAGCACGCACACGGCCGCGGACCAGGCGGCGTGCAGGAGGAAGGTCCGCAGGCGGGCGCGCATGCCCTCCTCGCTGAGGCCGATCTGCACGAAGCCGATCACCTCGCCGAGGGCGCGGTGCGGGGAGTTCTCCGGGAAGAGCATCCCCTCGTCGGGCGCGCGGGACGTCTCGATAGGGTGCAGCACGTCGATGTACGTCGTGCCGCTCGCGGCGTCCGTGAACTCCGCGAACGAGGCCTTGGTTCCCGCCACGCGCTGGACGCGGTGCAGCCCGTCCGGAGCCGCGGCGCCCGGCCGCAGGGCGGTCTCCAGCAGCACCTGCCGCTGCGCGTCGACGAAGCGCACGTAGGCGACCGACGGATAGGCCTTGAGGCCCTGGACCGCCTGCATGAGAGCGTCATGGTTCTCGGTGTAGATGGCGTACTCGCTGTTCTGCGAGATCATGGCGGCGAGGGTGGCGCCGTCCGAGAGCAGCTGCTGGAAGCTCTCGGCGGTCATGTTGCGCAGGGTGAGGGCCCCCGTGCCCAGGACCGTCGCGAGGATCGACCCGACGATCAGCGTGTTGACCTTCGCCGCCAGCCCGATCCGCCTGCCCTTCAGCATGGTCATCATGGTCTAGTTGAAGACCGCCTGCGCGCCCTGCACCAGGCTGTCCTGAATCTCCAGCTTGAGCAGGCGGGCGGTCTTCATGTTGATCGCGTACACCACCTTGCGCGGGCCGGCCGGCGACAGGGACGCGGGCGGCGCGCCCTGCAGGACCTTGACGGCCAGCTCACCGCACTGCGCGCCGATGTCGCCGTAGTCCCGGTCCAGGGCGTACAGCGCCCCCGCCTTGACCCAGGTCGAGGACAGTCCCACGAACGGGATCCGGTTGCGCAGGGAGAAGAGGAGGATCGACTGGACCGTCTTCGGGTTCAGCACCACCTGGTCGGCCAGGCCCCACAAAACGTCGGCGCGGTTGGTGAGGCTGTCGAGAGCGTCCGGCAGGTCCTTGGGAGAATCGACCTTGCGGGCGTTCAGGGTCAAGCCCAGCGATCGCGCGGCCTTCTCCGCCGCGGCGACCCGGCCCTGGTTCTCGGATGGATTGAACAGGACCCCGATGTTCTTCTGACCCGGCAGAAGGCGCTGCAGCCAGCGGAACTCCGTCTCGACCGGGAACTCGAGCACCACGCAGGCGGCGTTGGGCGCCTTGCCCAGGTCCTCCGCGCTGAGGATCATCCCGGCGACGATCGGCGTGTCGGGAGCCTGCCGCACCGCGGCCTGCGTGGCCAGCGATCCCAGCGTGAAGAGCAGGCGCGCATGATCCTGGCGCGCGTGCTCCAGGGCCGGGGCCGCGTTCGCGACGTCGCCGTGCAAGGGATAGACATCGATCGTCGCCTTGACCCCCTGGCGCTCGAGGGAGCTCCGGAAGCCGGCCAGCGCTTCCTGGTACGGGCCCGCGTCCTGGCTCACCAGGGCCGCCACCCGCACCTCGGTGGACGCGGCCGGCGGGGCCACCGTGCCCGCCGCGGCCGCCGCCGCGGCGACGACCGCGACGGCCAGGCGCTCGCGGAGAACATGGCGGCGCATGGGCTCCCTCAGAAGTCGTACTTGACCTGCAGGCGGTAGTTGCGGCCGTCCTGCGGGATGACCTCCTGCACGTGCTCCTCGCCGCCCGGGTCGCCGTAGTGGCGATCGAAGAGGTTGTAGACGCTGAACGACAGCGTCGGGCCGTTCTTCCAGTTGCGGCTGAGGAGCGTCAGGTTGGTGAGGACGTAACTTCCGGTGCGCCCGCCGGTGACCGTGTCCCGGGAGCCGAGGTACTGCAGCTCGAGGGCGGCCTGGAAGCGTTCCCGGGCCATCGCCTTGGCCAGACCGAGTTTCGCCATGTGGCGGGGCGAGTTGGAGAGCGTGTCGCCGGTCAGCTCGTTCTCGCTCTTCTGCCAGGCGTAGCTGGCCCGGGCGTCCAGGGAGCGGCTGAGCTTCCCTTCCATCTCCACCTCGGCGCCCTGCGCCTTGACGCGGTCCACGTTCTCGAAGATCAGCAGCAGGTCGAGCGGATCGGTCTCCAGATTGATCAGGTTCTTGATGCGGTACTGGTAGACCGAGGCGGCGCCGCGCAGGCGGGAGCCGAACGCGTGCTCGAGCGCGATCTCGTAGGTCTGGATCGTCTCCGGGCGCAGATTGGGGTTGCTCTTCTGCGAGAAGCCGCCGTCGTTGTAGTACAGCTCGTAGGCGTTGGGCGCGCGGAAGGCCTTCCCGTACAGGAACTTGATCGAGGTCGCCTCGCCGAGGCTGACGATCAGCGCCAGGCGCGGGTTGGTGGTCCCCCCGAAGGTGTCGTAGCCGTCGTGGCGCACTCCGGCGTTCAGGATGACGTGGTCGCCGAGACGCGCCTCGTCCTGCAGGTAGAGCGCCCAGATGCCCGACTGCCGGGAGTGCTTGAGGTACGTCGTGGTCGGGTCGGAGTACCCCTGGTCCTGCCGGGTGTTGTAGCGGTACTCGGCGCCGTAGATCAGCTTCTGGTGGCCCAGGGCGGTGTTGATCGACTGCAGCTCCGTGGTCCACCACCTGCCGTAGCCGTAGTCGCTGGAGCCCGCGGAGGAATACACGTAGGTCCCGTTGTAGCGGTAGGCGTCGTAGGAGGCGGTCGCCACCAGGCGCGAGGTCGGGCTGACCTCCTTGTCGTACTTGAGGCTCAGGAAGCCGCGCGCGTCGGTGGTGCGGTTCTCGGCATCGTTGAAGTCCGTCCCGTACGAGGCCGTCGGGATGCCTTTGGTGCGGGAGGAGACCGCCCCCTCGATGACGTAGTTCCCGTACGTCACCTTGCCGAAGAAACGCGCGTAGCTGTCGTAGTCCGCGTTCACCGCCATGCCGTCGTTGTTGGCGGGGTTGTCGAACTCCTTGTAGAAGAGGCGCTGCCCGCCGCTGTCGTAGTACGAGCCGTTCAGGAACATCTCGACGCCGTTGTCGCGCCTGGTCCCGTAGGCCACCCGCCCCCGGTCGGTCCCGTAGCTCCCCGCCTCCGCCGTGATCTCGCCCCCCTTCAGCTCGCGGCCCGACCTGCTGATGACGTTGACGACGGCCAGGAAGGCGTTCGTGCCGTAGAGCGAGGAGCTGGGGCCGCGGATCACCTCGACCCGCTCGATGGCGTTCACGTCGACGATCGACTCGGTGCCGATGGAGGCCTGGTCGTAGACGTTGTCGTTGACGCGGTGGCCGTCGAGCAGCAGCAGGATGCGCGTGTCGTAGTCGCCGGGCCGGTCGAAGCCGCGCACGCCGGCGTACGTGTAGTTCCGATCGTAGGTCGTGAAGAAGCCGCGCACGCTGCCCAGGATGTCGGCCAGCGTCCGGTAGCCGTACTTCTGGATCTCGTCCGCCGTGACGATGCTGACCGAGGCGGGCGCCTCGCCCGGCTTCTGCTCGTACTTCGAAGCCCCGAAGACTGAGGGCAGCTCCTGGAAGAGGATCATCTCCTCGGAGGAGCCGGCCGCTCCGGCCGAGGGGGTGCCGGCCGCGCGGGCCGCAGTGGGGATCAGGAGGGCCAGGGCCGACGCCGCTACAATTCCGTACTTGCCCACGTCTCGTCCCCCCGGAACGGGGCCGCGCGGGCGGACCCGTGGCCCTGCTCCAGAGGCCAAAACCTATGCCCCGGAGCGAGGCCGATCAAGGGGATCGGCGCCTTGGGCGAGGAAAAACCGGGCCCGCCGCGCCGGCGGCGAGGCGCGCCGGGCCGGGCCGTGTCATACTCTGCGCCGTTTCGTTGCCGGGAGGCGCCCATGGCGCAGGATCCGAGCGGCCGCTCCTCACCCGTGGCTTCCGCGACGCCGGTCGGCGCTCCGGAACGGATTCCGTCGATCGACGTGCTGCGGGGCTTCGCGCTCCTCGGCATCCTCCTGATGAACATCGTTTCCTTCGCCCTGCCCGACGCCGCCTACTGGGATCCGACCGCCGCGGGCGGGGCGGCGGGCGTTGACCTGGCCGCCTGGCTGCTGAGCGCGGTCCTGTTCGAGGGGAAGATGCGCTCGATCTTCTCGATGCTCTTCGGCGCGGGGGTGGTGCTCCTCACCTCGCGGGTCGAGGAGCGGGGGCTCGAGGCGCAAGCCGCCGACATCTATTACCGCCGCGCCCTGTGGCTGATCGCCTTCGGCCTGGCGCACGCCTACTTCCTCTGGGGCGGCGACATCCTGTACGGCTACGGCGTCGCGGCCCTGGTCCTCTATCCGTTCCGCCGCCAGTCGCCGCGCTTCCTGGTGCTCGCGGGACTCCTGCTGCTCGCCATCCTGGTGCCGAAGAGCCTGCTGGACGGGCGGCACATCGAGTCGCTGCGCGCCCGGGCCGCGGCGGCCGCGAGCGCCAAGGCAGCCGGGCGCACGCTGACCGAGGCGCAGCGGGAGGCCAGCGAGGAGTGGGCCGCGAAGCTGAAGGAGCTGAAGCCCTCGCCCGCCGAGATCAAGAAGGAGATCGCGGATCACCGCGCCGGCTACCGCGCGATGTTCACGCGCCGCATGAAGGAGGTCACGAGCGGCGATTCCCTCTACTACTATAAGTACGGCTTCTTCGACGTGGCCGGCATGATGCTCCTGGGAATGGGGCTCTTCAAGCTGGGCGTCTTCTCCTCCGGGCGGAGCGCGGGGTTCTACTCCCGGCTGGCTCTCGCCGGATACGCCGTGGGGGTGCCGCTCAACTGGTACGTGGCGCACAGGAACATCGCGCTGCGATTCGATCCCGCCGTGCTGGCCTATGATTCGACGGCGTACGACCTGGGCAGGCTGTCGGTGGCCCTGGCGCACGTCGGCGTGGTGATGCTCGTCTGCAAGGCGGGGATGCTGCGCGGCCTGCGCGCCCGGCTGGCGGCCGTGGGCCGGACGGCGCTCAGCAACTACCTGTTGCAGACGCTCCTCTGCACCACGATCTTCGAGGGATACGGGTTCGGCCTCTACGGCCGCCTGCAGCGAATTGATCTGTTGTCCGTCGTGCTGCCGATCTGGGCCTTCCAGCTCGTGCTCAGCCCGATCTGGCTGCGGCGTTTCCGCTTCGGGCCGATGGAGTGGCTCTGGCGCTCGCTGACCTACCTGGAAAAGCAGCCGATGCGCCTGGCGCTCACCGCCCCGCGCGGCGCCATCGCCTGAGGGCTCTGCCGGACAGGCTCCTCCGGCCAGGACCAGCGTAGCGATCGACAGCAGGGCGATCAGGGACCGTATCATCTAGGGCTCCTTGCGGGTGCCCTCGCGCGTCAACAGGTGCGCCAGGAGGATCGGGATCGAGGTGGACAGCACGACGAACACCGCCACCACGTTGGTCACCGGGCGCTGGCGCGGCTTGGTGAGCTGGCTGAAGATCCAGACCGGCAGGGTCTCCTGCTGTCCCGCCGTGAAGGTCGTGACGATCACCTCGTCGAACGACAGGGCGAAGGCGAGCATGCCGCCCGCCACCAGGGCGGTGGCGATGTGGGGCAGGACGACGTGGCGGAAGGTCTGCATCGGCGTGGCGCCGAGGTCCATCGAGGCTTCCACCTGCGACGCCGCCGTGCGGCGCAGGCGGGCCAGGACATTGTTGTAGACCACCACGACGCAGAAGGTCGCGTGTCCGGCGACGATGGTCCAGAAGCTGAACGGGATCCCGATCAGGCCCATGGCCGAGCGCAGGGCGATCCCGGTCACGATTCCCGGCAGGGCGATCGGCAGCAGCAGCAGGAAGGAGACCGCCTCGCGCCCGAAGAAGCGGCTGCGATGGACCGCGAGCGCGGCCAGCGTCCCGAGCGCCAGCGCCACCGCGGTGGCCGCGCCGGCGACCCGCAGCGACAGGCCGAGCGCCGCCCAGATATCGGGGCGGTTCCAGGCGACCTGGAACCAGTCGAGGGTCAGCCCCGGGGGCGGGAAGCGGAACGAGGCGTCCTCCGTGGTCAGCGCGTACAGCATGATGACGGCGAACGGCAGGTGCAGGAAGAGCAGCACGCCGATCACGGCGATCCGCAATCCGAGCGGCGCGCCGGCCGCCTTATATCGCCATGATCCCGATCGGCACGACCGAGAAGGCGGCCGCGAACGGGATGTTGTTCGCCACTCCCTGCGACTCGTAGACGACGTTGCCGATGAATTGGCTGTTCGCGACGTATTGGGGCGTGATGTAGTCGCCGAGCGTGAGGGAGAAGGTGAAGATCGATCCCGCCACCAGGCCCGGGAAGGCCAGCGGCAGCGTCACCCGCCGGAAGGTCTGCGCCGGGCGGGCGCCGAGGTCGCTCGAGGCCTCGAGGAGCGAGGGCGGCACGCGTTCGAGCGCCGCCGCGACCGGCAGGATCATATACGGCAGCCAGACGTACACGAACGCCAGGAAGGTCCCGATCGCCGACACGGACAGCGACGGCCCGCCGATGCCGGGCAGGCCCAGGAGCGCGTCGAGCAGCCAGGTGAGCCGCGCCCGCTCGACGAACCAGGAGACCACCCCCTCCCTGGCGAGAATGAGCTTCCAGGAGTAGACCCGCACCAGGTAGCTCGACCAGAGCGGCAGGAGGATCCCCAGGGCCAGGGCCGCCTTGATCTTCGGCGGCGCGTAGCGCGCCATGTAATAGGCCGGCGGGAAGGCCAGCAGGGCTGTCGCCACCGTCACGGCCGCGGCCATCGTCGCCGTCCGCACGACGATGTCCATGTTGGCGCGCGTGAAGAGATCGCCGTAGGTCGCGAGGGAGACCCGGCGGACGACCCGCCCGGTGAAGCCGTCCAGGTGGAAGAGGCTCTGGACCAGGAGCGAGAAGAGAGAGCCGAGGTAGACCACGCCGAGCCAGAGGAGCGGCGGCGCGATCAGCGCCAGGAGGGCCAGGCGGGGCCGCAGGAAGAAGAAGGTGGCGAAGGCGCGTCGCCGCGATCTCACCGCGCCGGCCCCACGGGACGGTTTCGGGCGCGCGGCCAGGCCAGGACGACATCGCGGCCGCGCGCCGCCTGCGCGTCCTGGGCGGTGGCGTCCCGGTTCGGCTCGACGACGGTCAAGAGCGCCCCGGGGTCGAGGGCGACCGTGTAGCGCGTGTGGCTGCCGAGATACACGACCTCCCGGATCCGGCCCCGCGCCGAGCAGGAGCCCTCCGGCGCGGGCGATCCAGGGTCGAGGATCCGGATCTTCTCGGGCCGGACGGTGAAGGGGGCGGGCGATCCGGTGAGGGCGGCAGCGGCCGCTCCTTCGACCAGGTTCGAGATGCCGACGAAGTCGGCGACGAACGGTGTTGCGGGGCGCTCGTAAACCTCGGCGGGCGGGCCGACCTGCTCGACCCGCCCTTCGCGGAAGACCGCCAGCCGGTCGCTCATCGCCAGGGCCTCCTCCTGGTCGTGGGTCACATGGACGAAGGTGATCCCGAGCCGCTCCTGGATCGCCTTCAGCTCGATCTGCATCTGCTGGCGCAGCTTGAGGTCCAGCGCGCCGAGCGGCTCGTCGAGCAGCAGGACGCGCGGCCGGTTGACGAGGGCGCGGGCCAGGGCCACGCGCTGGCGCTGCCCTCCGGAGAGCTGCGCCGGACGGCGCGCGGCCACCCCGGGCAGGCGCACCAGGTCCAGCATCTCGGCGACGCGCCGCTCGCGCTCCGCGCGCGGGACCTTGCGGATCACGAGGCCGTAGGCGACGTTCTGGCCCACCGTCATGTGAGGGAAGAGGGCGTAGTCCTGGAACACGGTGTTGACGTCGCGCTCGTACGGGGGCAGACGCTCGGCGGGGACACCGTGCAGCTCGATGCGGCCGGAGGTGGGCCGGTCGAAGCCGGCGATGAGCCGCAGGCAGGTCGTCTTGCCCGAGCCGGAGGGGCCCAGGAGCGAGAAGAACTCGCCGTCGAGGATGTCGAGGCTGACGTCGTCGACCGCCCGCACGTCGCCGAAGCGCCTGCTGACGCTCACGAGCCGGACGACGGGGGTCAGGGTCTCACCGGCCACCGCGCACCGTCAGCGGCCGCCGATCACCGCGATGTAGCGGGTCACCCACTCGTGGTACGGCACGCACTCGCGCCCCTCGCCGCAGCGGGCGACGGGAGTGCGCCAGAAATGGATGCGCTCGAAGTTGCCGGCGCCGTTGGTGTCGCACCCCTTGGGGCCCAGGAGCGCGTTCCCCTCGCACGCCGCCGGCACGGCCGGCACCGATCCGAACCAGGCCGCCAGGTCTCCCTGCGTCTTCGGGGAGATCGAGTGCTCGAGCCAGCGGTAGGCGCAGTTCGGGTGCGGGGCGTCGACGTGCATCATGGTGGTGTCGGCCCACCCGGTCGCCCCTTCGACCGGAATGACGCTGGCGATCGGCGCCCCCTTGCTCTTCAGAAGATTGACCTGGTACGGCCAGGAGCTGCTGGCGGCAACCCCCTCGTTGACGAAGTCGTCCACCTGGGCCACCGCATCATGCCAGTAGCGCCCGACGATCTTCCGCTGCCGGCGCAACAGCGCGATCGCCGCCTCGAACTGCCTGCTGTCGAGGGCGTACGGGTCGGTGATCCCCAGCCCGGGGTCGTGGAACATGAGGTAGAGCGCCGCGTCGGCGACGTAGATCGGGCCGTCGAACGCCTGCACGCGTCCCTCGTTCGACTTGCCGTCGGGGAGCGTCATCTTCTCGAAGACCACGTTCCAGGAGCCGGGCGGCTTCGGGAAGACCTTGGTGTTGTAGGCCAGCAGATTGGCTCCCCACTGGTACGGCACGCCGTAGTGCCTGCCGTTCACGGTGTGCCAGGGGGCGTTCTGCAGCCGGGGATCGACGGTGCGGTAGCCGGGAACCAGGGCGGTGTTGATCTCCTGCACCCGCCCGCCCGACACCAGCCGCAGGCTGGCGTCGCCCGAGGCGGTCACCAGGTCGAACCCGCCCTCGTTCATGAGGGCCACCATCTCGTCGGAGGTGGCGGCGGTCTTGACGCTGACCTTGCACCCGGTCTGCTTCTCGAAGCCGGTGACCCAGTCGTAGCTCCGGTCGGTCTCGCCGCGCTCGATGTAGCCGGCCCAGGCCACGATCGACACGGCCCCCTCGCCGGGCCCGACCCGCTGCAGAGGGCCGGCGGCGCCCCCGGCACCCGGTCCCGTGGACGGACGTCCCGGGCCGCAACCCAGGGCCAGGGCGATCAGAGCCGCGGCGCCGATGCGGCGCGCTCCGCGCGCTCTCATGCCCGGCGCCGCGGACGGCCCGGCAGGGGCCGGTCGTGCCGCGACCGCTTCCCGCGCATGGGTGTTCCTCCTCACGTTGCGCGGATACTACCAAAAGGCGGAGGGCCGGACAATCCGAGGCCGGCCGTCCCGGCGCGCGAAATTCGGGTTCGGGCAGGATCGCCGCGGCCCCGAATGGTGGTAGTCTGCGGGCGAAATTCCGCACAAGGCCGCCCGCGTCGCGCAGGGGAGGCAACCCGGATGCGAATCCTCATCGCCGATGACAACGACGTTTCGCGCGCCCTGCTCGAAGAAACGCTCCTGGGGTGGGGGCACGAGGTCGTCGTGACGCGCGACGGGGCGGAAGCCTTGCAGGAGCTGCGCCGGCCCGGAGCGCCGTCGCTCGCGATCCTGGACTGGATGATGCCGGAGATCGACGGCCTCGAGGTCTGCCGCCGCGTCCGGCAGGAGCCGGAGCGCCGGGCGCTGCACATCCTGCTGCTCACGGGGCGGGATCAGACGGAAGACTTGATCGCCGGATTGGACGCGGGCGCCGACGATTACGTGACCAAGCCGTTCGACCAGGGCGAGCTGAAGGCGCGCCTGCAGGTCGGCATCCGCCTGGTCGAGCTGCAGGAGGCGCTGGCCCACCGCGTGATCGACCTCGAGACGGCCCTCTCCAACATCAAGCAGCTGCGCGGCCTCCTGCCGATCTGCTCCTACTGCAAGAAGATCCGCGACGACAAGAACTACTGGCGCCAGGTCGAGTCCTACGTCGGCGAGTACACCGAGGCCGAGTTCAGCCACAGCATCTGCCCGGACTGCTACCGCACCGTCGTCAAGCCGGAGCTCGAGAAGCTGGGTGGCCGGCGCCCGCCGCAGGGCCGGGACTGAGCCCGAAGGCAGCGGAGCGCGCGGAGCCTGCACCGAACCCCTGGCCGATCAGCCGGCCAGGCGCTCGCGCAGCCAGGCACCGACGTCGTCGATCTCCTCGGGGCAGACGGAGTGCTCCATCGGGTAGGTCTTCCAGGTGAGCGGGTGCCCGAGCCTTCGGAGCCGGTCGCGCGCCTGCTCGCCGCGCTCGAGGGGGACGAGCGGGTCCTCCGTGCCATGGCCCTGGAAGATCGGCGTGCCGCCGTTCGCCGCGACGAGCTCCGTTTCGCGCGCGCTCGCGTCGGGAAGGTAGGTCGAGAGCGCGATCACGCCGGCCAGGGGCTCCTCGTGCCGCAGGGCCACGTGCAGGGCGATCACGCCTCCCTGCGAGAAGCCGGCCAGGACGATGCGCCGGCTGTCGACGCCGCGGCCGCGCTCGCGGGCGACCAGGGCCTCGACCGCCTGCGCCGAGGCGCGAATCCCCTTCTCGTCCACTCCGCCCTGAAGGTCCGCCCCCCCGATGTCGTACCAGGCGCGCATGATCAGCCCCATGTTGATGGTCACCGGCCGGCGCGGCGCGTGAGGGAAGACGAAGCGCACGCCGCGGTCCCGGAGGCCCAGGTACGGGACGATCGGCTCGAAGTCGTGGCCGTCCGCCCCAAGGCCGTGCAGCCAGATGACCGCGCTCGTGACCGGACCGCCGGTCTCCATCTCGACGGCGGGCAGGAGCTCGTCGGGTGGGAGGTCGCTGCCTGTGCGGCTCATTCATTTGAGCATAGCACGCATGGCGGCGCCGGGACTGTTGCGAAGCGGCGCTCGCCCGGGCCATAATCCGCGGCGCTCAATGAACAGCGTGGCTGTTGCACGGGGCGGGACGGCCCGCGAGAGGCTCCGGGCGCATCGACCGAGGAGAGAGGGGGGAGGCGGCATGCCGGCCAAGACGTACGACGCGATCATCATCGGTGGAGGGCACAACGGGCTGGTGAGCGGCGCGTATTTCGCGCGCGCCGGCGCGCGCACCGTCGTGCTCGAGGGTCGTCACAAGACGGGGGGCGCCGCGGACACCAGCGCTCCGTTTCCCAATCATCCCGAGATCAAGGTGACGACCTATTCCTACGTCATGTCCCTGATGCCCCCGACCATCATCCGCGAGCTGAAGCTGAAGGAGTTCGGCTACAAGGTCACGCCTTTCGGCCCCTACTACCAGGCCTACCCGGACGGCCGGTCGATCAAGGTCTTCGCCAGCGACGCGCAGCGCAGCCACGCGTCGATCGCCCAGTTCTCCAAGAAGGACGCCGAGACGATGCCGAAGTGGGAGGCCTGGCTCAAGGGCGTCGCCGACGTCCTGGGGCCGCTCCTGCTGCACGTTCCGCCCAGGCTCGGGTCGCTGGCCCCGGGCGATCTCCTGGCCCAGGCGGAGACGGGATGGAAGGTGCGCAAGCTGGGCCTGCGCGGCGTGGCCGACGTGACGCGGCTGTTCACCATGAGCGTCACCGACCTGGTGAGCGACTGGTTCGAGTCGGACGCCATCAAGGGGATGCTCGCCATCAACGGCGTCATCGGCACCTGGGCGGGGCCCGACGAGCCCGGGACCGCCTACGTCATGCTGCACCACTCCATCGGCGATGTCGGCGACGGGCACCTCGGATCGTGGGGGTTCCAGGAGGGAGGCATGGGCGGCGTGTCGGACTCGATCCGGCGCTCTGCGGAGGCCTTCGGCTGCGAGGTGCGCACCAACGCCCGCGTCAGGAAGATCCTGACGCGCGAGGGCCGCGCCGTCGGGGTGGCGCTCGCGAGCGGCGAGGAGATCCACGCCCCCTGCGTGGTCACCACGATCCACCCGAAGATCGCCTTCCTCGAGCTGCTCGATCGGAAGGAGCTTCCTTCCGACTTCGTCACCGACATCGAGCGCTGGAAGACGCGCTCCGGCGTGGTGAAGATCAATGTGGCCCTCTCGGAGCTGCCTTCCTTCAAGGCCGACCCCGGGACGAACCTGCAGGAGCACCACACCGGTTCGGTCGAGCTGTGCTTCTCGCCGCGCTACGCCGAGCGCGCCTTCCAGGACGCCCACATCGAGCGCAAGGCCGCCACCGCGCCGTTCGTCGACGGGACCATCCCGACCTCGCTCGACCCGACGCTCTGCCCCAAGGGGGTCCACATCTTCTCGATGTTCTCGCAGTGGGTGCCCGACGACTGGAACCGCGAGCCGCACCGCCAGGAGCTCGAGGCCTACGCCGACCGCTGCATCGACCTCTACACGGAGCTGGCTCCCAACTTCAAGCGCTCCGTCATCGACCGCCAGGTGATCGGCCCCTACGACATGGAGCGCGAGCTCGGCCTGATCGGCGGCAACATCTTCCACGGCGAGCTGTCGGCGGACCAGCTCTTCCACATGCGCCCGGCCCCCGGATACGCCGACTACCGCACGCCGATCAAGGGCCTGTACCACGGATCGTGCGCCACCCATGCGGGCGGCGGCGTCAACGGCATCCCCGGCTGGCAAGCCTTCCGCCAGGCGAAGAAGGATCGCGCGTTCGGCAGGAGCTAGGAGCCTGGATGGGACCCCGGCGTGGTATCCTCCCGCCCGATGGCAAGGGGCGAACACCCGGTTGGGGCCCGGGTTCATTCTGAGAGTTTGCCTGACGTCCGTGCCGCGGCCGGCCCGTGCCGGGCGGTTCTGATCGTCGCCCATCCAGGCCACGAGCTTCGGGTTCACCACTGGCTGCGCCTGTCGCGCCCCCGCGTCGTCGTGCTGACCGACGGTTCCGGGAACGGCCGTCCCCCCCGCCTCGCCTCGACCGCCCGGGTGCTGGACGATGCGGGCGCCACTCCCGACCTGCTCTTCGGGCGCTTCACCGACAGGGCCATCTACCAGGCCCTCCTCGATCATCGCTTCGGGCTCTTCATCGACCTGGCCGAGGAGCTGGCGGACCTCCTGGCGGGCGGCCGGTTCGAGTGCGTGGCAGGCGATGCCGCCGAGGGGTTCAACCCGACACACGACGCCTGCCGGTTCCTGATCGACACCGCGGTGAAGATCGCCGGCCGCACGGCCGGCGTCGCGCCGGCGAACTTCGATTTCCTGCTCGACGGCCCCCCGGACTCCTGCCCGGACCATCTCCGGGACACGGCGGTCCGTCTTATGCTGGACGACGCGCAGCTGGAGCGGAAGGTCCGGGCGGCGCGATCCTATCCGGAGCTCGCCGGAGAGGTCGACGCGGCCCTCGGCGCGCACGGCGCCGATCTCTTCCGCACGGAGTGTCTCCGGCCGGTCGAGCCGCCGGCGATCGGGGCCCCGGCCCACGGCGCCCGGCAACTCACGACGTCCGAAGCGCTTCCCTTCTACGAGCAGTTCGGCGCCGCGCGCGTCGCGGCCGGCGCCTACGGCCGGCTGATACGACGGCGGGAGCACCTCGATCCGCTCGCCGCCGCCCTGGGGCGGCACGCGGACGAACGCATCTCATGGCCCCGCTGCGCATCCTGATCACGAACCATGCGCTCGCCGAGCGCACCGGCTCGGAGCTGTACGTCCGCGACCTGGCGACCGCGCTGCTGCGCCGCGGCCATGCCCCCATCGCCTTCAGCCCCCGCCTCGGGGAGGTGGCCCGGGACCTGCGAAGCGCGACCGTGCCGGTGGTCGACGACCTCGCGGCCGTGGCGGCGCCCCTCGATTTGATTCACGGCCAGCACCACCTCGAGACCATGAGCGCCCTGCTGCATTTCCCGGGCGTGCCGGCCATCTTCGTCTGCCACGGATGGCTGCCCCCCGCAGAGGCGCCCCCGAAACACCCCCGGATCCGGCGCTACGTGGCCGTCGATCATGCCTGCAGGGACCGCCTGCTCCTCGAGAACGGCATCCCGGAGGAGCGCCTTCGCGTCCTGCTCAACTTCGTCGATCTGGAGCGGTTCAAGCCGCGGGCTCCGCTCCCCGAACGGCCGCGGCGGGCGCTGGTGTTCAGCAACTACGCCGCCGAGCAGACCTGTCTCGCCGCGGCGCGCGCGGCCTGCGCCAAGGCCGGGATCGCCGTCGACGCCGTCGGGCAGAGATCGGGCCAGGTCGCGGCCCGCCCGGAGGATCTGCTGGGGAGATACGATCTCGTCTTCGCCAAGGGTCGGTCGGCCCTGGAGGCGCTGACCGTCGGCTGCGCCGTCGTGCTCTGCGATGAGGCCGGGGCCGGCCCTCTGGTGACCGTGGGCGGCCTCGATCGGCTCCGGCCGCTCAATTTCGGCCTGCGCGCCCTCGCGGAGCCCGTGACGCCGGAGGTCCTGGCCCGCGAGATCGCGCGCTACGACGCGGCCGACGCGGCCGAGGTGTCGCGGCGGATCCGCTCGCTCGCCGGGCGCGACCTGGCCGTCGAGGCCCTGGTGGATCTGTACAAGGAAGTGATCGCGGAGCAGGCCCGCCTGGGCCTCTCCGATCCGCAGGCCGAAGGGAGCGCCGCGTCCGCCTACCTGCTCCGGGCGCAGCGCGATTTCGAGGACCGCCTGCGGATCGCGCGCGCGCGACGATCGCCGCTTCGGCGCGCCTGGGACCGCCTTCGAGGCACGCGCGCGTTCAGCGGAACCTGAGAACGCCGGACCGCGAGCCGCGGGTCCCTTAGAGCGTCGGCGAATCGTCCCCCAGGAGCGTCTTGCGCGCCATGCGCAGCGGCGGATAGCCCAGGGCCAGGAAGCGGTCGTGAAACTCCTGGAGGGTGAAGGCGGCCCCGCGCAGCGCGCGATAGTCGTCGCGCAGCTTGAGGATCTGCAGCTTGCCGAGGGTGTAGACCAGATAGGTGGGGTCGGAGGTGCCGCGCCGGGTCTCGCGCTCGGCGTTGGCGCGCGTCTGGTATCCCTCCTTGACGAAGAAGTCGACCCCCTGCTCGTAGGTCATCGCGCCGGTGTGCATCTCGATGCCGACGATGTAGCGCGCGTTGCGCAGGAGGGCGTCCTGGAGCTGGCCGAGTCGGAGCTTCGCATCGCCGCCGCCGTAACCCTCGTCGAGCATCATCTGCTCGCAGTAGTGGGCCCACCCCTCGCCGTTCGTCCCCGAGCCGAGGAGCCTCCGCACCTTGGAGTCGACGCGCTGCAGCCAGAGGAACTGCATGTAGTGGCCGGGGTAGGCCTCGTGGATCGCGGTGCTGATGATCGTGCCGCGGTTGAACCCCGCCATGTGCTCCTCGATCTGCCGGGAGGGCCAGGATGGGTCGGGGAGCGTGACGTTGAAGAACGCCTCCTTGGCGACCTTCTCGTACGGGCCCGGGGTCTCCATCGAAGCGAAGGTCAGGGCGCGCGCGAAGGGGGGCGTCTCCTCGAGGATCGGCGGCCGGGGCGAGGGCAGCGTGATGATGCGGTGCGTCACGATGAAGTCGCGCAGGCCGCCGAGCGTGTCGCGGAACGTCTGGAGGAGCCTGTCCGGCGGCGGGTGGTCCTTCTCCAGGTCGGCGAGAATCTCCTGCGGCGCTCTCTGCGGGTCGATCGTGGCGGCGACCTCCTTGACCCGCTCCTGGTTGCGCCGCAGATCGTCGTAGCCGATCTTCAGCAGCCGGTCGAGGGGGATGTCGACCATCTCTTCGTAGGCGAGCTTCCGGGCATAGTTCTCCCGGCCGAGCCTGAAGTCGCCGGTCGAGCGCGGCAGGAGGTCGTCCTTCAGGAAGGTCCCGTAGCTCTCGAGCGCGGCGATGGCGCCCTTGTTGGCGGCGGTGAAGTCGGCCAGGAGGGCCGCGTCCTTGACCTCGCCGAAGGCGGCGGGCACGTCGTTCCTGAAGAAACCGATGATGCCGGGAATCTGCTCCAGCGCGACCTCGGTGTAGACGCGCGGCGGGGCCTTGAGGTTGGCGCGCGCGGCCTCGAAGGCCTTCGGGATGAGCCGCTCGCGGGCGACGACCGCGCGCAGCCGATCCGCGGGCGGCGCGAACTTCCGGCTGATCAGCAGGAAGATGCTGTTCGAGACGCCGCTCGCGTACCGGTCGGGGTCCTTCTCCCACATCCTGATGGTCTCGAGCTCGAGGAGGTCACCCTTGATCTGCGCGATCACCAGGTCCCGGTCGGCGGCGCTCGTCGAGGTCAGTCGCTTGACGTCGAGGGACTCGAACTGTGACAGGAACGATTTCAGGATCGTGACCTGCGCCTCGACGGCGGCGCGGGAATAGTCTTCGAGCTGCCGGTCGTACTTGTGGAACCCGGCCTCCGTTCCGGCCGTCGGATGGAACCGGAAGCGGGCCTCGTCGAAGAACCGATCGACCAGACGATCGTACGCGGCCTGTCCCGGGGCCGGGGCCTGTCCGGCGGCGCCGGCCTGCCCCACGCCCATCAGGTACAGTGCCGGGAGGAGCGCCAGGACGAATACCGACAGGGCGAGCCACCGCCTCGACGCGACATGTCTCATGCACCCTCCGCAAGGGCCGGCCGCCACCCGGCGGGCCGGAGGCGATCAGGATACTCGCATCTGGCGGCCGGTGGCACCGCCGGCCCCTTCCTCACTGGACGAAAGTGCCGCGCCTCAGGTCTTCGAGGGCCTGCTCGATCTCCGCGCGGGTGTTCATCACGAACGGGCCGTAGCGCGCGATCGGCTCGTGCAGCGGTTTGCCGGAGACCAGCAGGAAGCGGGCCGGCTCGTCGCCGGTCGTGACGCGGACCTCGTCCCCGTCGCCGAGGACGACCAGCCGCGGGCGCGCGACCAGAACCTCCTCGTGGCCGGGGCCGGGGAAGGTCGCCCGTCCCTCGAAGAGGTAGGCGAAGGCCGTGTGCCCCCGCGGGATCGGCGCGCGGTAGGCGCTCCGGGGCGGGACCAGGACGTCGATGTAGGTCGGATCGGCGGCGATGTCGCTCACGGCCCCGCGCACCTCGCCGACCCTCCCCGCGATCACCTTGACCCGCGCCCCATCCTTGCCCTGGATCTCGGGGATGCGGTCCGCCCGCACGTCCTGGTAGCGCGGCCTGGTCATCTTGACCTTCGCCGGGAGGTTGACCCAGAGCTGGAACCCGACGATCCCCTCCGGCCGGACCTGCGGCATCTCTTCGTGCAGGATGCCCCGCCCGGACGTCATCCACTGGATGTCGCCGGCGCCGATGCTGCCGGAGTTCCCCAGGGTGTCCTTGTGGTTCACCGCCCCTGACAGGATGTAGGTGACGGTCTCGATCCCCCGATGGGGGTGCAGCGGGAAGCCTGCCTCGTAGTCCCTCTTGTCGTGCGAGCCGAAGTCGTCGAGCAGCAGGAACGGGTCGAGGTAATTGACCGCCCTCGTGCCGATGCTCCGCTGGAGCTTCACGCCGGCTCCCTCGAGCACCGACTGCGGTTCGACGATCGTTTCGACTCTTCGCGTCTCGCTCATCTCGGTCGCCTCCCTCCTGCCGGCCGCGGCATGCGCCATCCCGGCCGCGACCTCTTTTGGATGGGTATGCCGGAAGCCTACGCCCACCTGCCGAGGAAGTCGAGCCGCCCGACGGCGCGCGGACCGCATGGCCTCCCTGTGCGATCTCGAACACACGGAGATCCCGTGGTTGGCACCCGGGGCAGAATGGGGGGAGAATCATCCGGCAGGATGGTTCAAAAGGGACGCTACGGTCCGGGTGTCACTTCGAAAAGGAGGCTGTCGCAATGCGCAGACCGCTCAAGATGGCTGTCCGCTTCTTCGTCCTCTCCGCCGTGGTCATGGCCACCGTCATGACCTTCGCCCCGGTGTCGCAGTCGCCATCGCATTCGCCCTATCTTTCGGCGCTTTCGGATCTGGCCGCCGCTCCGGCGCTGGCCGCCAAGAAGCACTGCCCGAACACCGCCTGCGAGTTCGTCGCGCCGGCGCACGCCTGCCTGGACGGCGGCGGGACCAAGTGCCTTCCGGGTTGCGTGACCCAGGCCTGCTGAGTCTTCATCGTGAGGCGGGCCGGCTCATCCGGCGGCCCGCCTCGGCGAGCGAGCCACGCTACGGGCAGGCGCGCCCCGCTATCGAAGCGCCGGTCGGGCCGAATGCGAGCGGGCCCTGGCCGTTCGGGCAGGCGTTCTCGGCGCGAACCAGATAGAAGAAAGCAGCGCCGTTCACCGGTA
>QHXZ01000179.1 GCA_003223165.1 Acidobacteriota bacterium | reverse complement strand
GTTCCTTCTTCGCGGCCGTCCAGCGCCCGCTGGCGATGCTCTCGCCCGCCAGGTGGACCACGGCGTCGAATCCTTCGAACGCCGCGGCGTCGAGCCGGCCGGCGGCGGGATCCCAGGTCAGGGTAGGGTTCACCGTCGCCACCGGCTTGCGCAGCAGCTGCACCACCGAGTGACCGTCGCTGGTCAGGAACGGCACCAGCGCCGAGCCGATGAACCCCGTCGAGCCGCTGACCAGGATCTTCATGATCGCCCTCCCAAGGATCGCCCTTCCAGGGAATCTCGCGTCCGCGGCAGGAACCGCTCCAAGAGCCAGAGGGCCAGCGGCCCGCTCGCGAGGCCGAGCAGGCCGAGCCAGAACTTGTCGCGCCCGCCGATCGGCACGCCCACCCAGCAGACCAAAAAGGGCCCGGCGCAGATCGCCAGGGCCCCCGGCCAGCCGCCCGGCACCTTGAAGCGGCGCGGCAGATCGGGGCGCGTGAGGCGCAGCCGCAGGAACGACAGGTAAAGCAGGGTGTAGATCCCGGCGTTCAGCCACTGGTTCCAGACCACGATGCTGACGAAGTTGTCGACCCAGAGCGCGATCGCGGTGTAGACCGCGCCGTCGAAGATCAGCGAGGCCCAGGGGGCCCCGTAGCGCGCGCCGATGGCGGCGAAGAACGCCGGGAAGCGGCGCTCCTGGGCCAGCACCAGCGGCACGCGCGTGTTGACCATCAGGGCGCCGTGGAAGAGCGACATGCTCGAGACCAGGGCGCCGAGGCCGATCCAGCCGCCGAGCCACTCGCCCCCCAGCCGGTACGCCAGGGTCGTGAAGTGGCGCTCGTTCCACGCGGCGTAGTTCGGGTCGACGCCGATGGCGGTGACGACCGGCAGGAAGTAGACCAGGAACATGGCGGGGATCGCCAGAGCGTAGGCGCGGCCGTAGGCGCGCGTCGGGTCCTCGACCTCGCCGGCCACGATCGACACCGAGTCGAGCGTGTTGTAGCACCACATGCCGAAGATCAGCCCGGCCCCGAGCCCCGCCGCGGTGCTCTGTCCCTCCGCCACCAGCGGCCGCAGGGCGGACAGGCTGAAGTGCGGCAGCCCCAGCCAGACGAAGACCGCGAAAGGCGTCAGGATGAAGAGGGTGAAGGCGACCGCCAGGCGTCCGCCGGTGCGGATGCCGCGCAGGTTGATGCCGACGAAGATCCAGATCACCGCCACACGCACGATCCGCTGCGCCCCCGGACCGAGATCGGGCAGCCAGTAGCCGAGATACTTGCTGAGCAGGATCGGATAGATGGCGGTGTCGGCCAGCATCTTGATCCAGTACCACCAGGCGACCTGGAAGCCCCAGAAGCGCCCGAAGGCCATCTCCACCCAGCGGACGAACCCGCCCTCCTCCGGCACGGCGCTCGACAGCTCGGTCGCCACCGGCGCGTGGGACAGCCCCCAGAAGAGAAGAGTCAGGACCAGCATCAGCGCCGCCGCGCCCGGCCCCGCGTCGCGCACCATCGCCTCGAGGCCGAACGGCCCGGAGGAGGCGAAGATGAAGATCGTGCCGGCGAGCGTCAGCACGGTCAGGCCGCGCTTGAGGCCGATCGGATGCCCTTCCGCGGTCATCCGCGGGCGGGGGCGGGTCCCGCCAGTTCGCGGACGACCTGCTCGAGCGTGCGATTGAAGGCGTCGGGCGACTCGAGCATCGGAAAGTGCCCCACGCCCGGCATGATGAGGGCGTCGAACTGCGGGGCGTAGCGCCGGTTGACCTCCAGGCGCGTGGGGCGCATGCCGGAGTTGATCGCCTTGATCGGCATCTTCACGGCGCGCAGGGCGGCCGCGACGTCGTAGGCGAACATCTCCCGCATGGCGCTGATGCCGACCTCGGAGGAGGCGCCGGCCATGTGGTCGGCGATCGAGGCGACGATCTTCGGGTCGGCCGTGGGCGGGACGATCTGGCGGACGAGATTCCGCGTGGCAGTGGGGAAGTCCTTCTTGAAGGCGTCGAGGAAAGAATCGAGCTGCTGGGGCGTGGGGTGCATGTCGGCGTCCTGCAGCGTGTCGATCGGCACCAGCCCCACCACCCGATCCGGCATCAAGCGCGCCGCCTCGAGCGCCACCGGGCCGCCCATCGAGTGCCCGATCAGGACCACCTTCCTCAAGTCGAGCGCCTCCGCCACGGCGCGCACGTCCTGGCCGAACGCCTCGATGGTGTAGCGCTTGCGCCCCATCCCCGAGGCGCCGTGGCCGGCCAGGTCGAACGTCACCACGCGGTGCGTCGGCGCGAAGTACTTGACCTGCTCCTCCCAGAAGGCGCTGCTGCACGACCAGCAGTGGACGAACAGGAGCACCGGCTCCCCCTGCCCTTCGGCGTGGTAGTGGATCAAGATACCGTCGGCCGAGGGGACGCTGGCATCCACCGTCGCCGCCGCGGCTCCGGGCCCGCCGCCCTCTTGGCTGCCGGAGGCATTCCCTTGGGGCGCAGCGCGGCAGCCGAACGGTAGGAGGAAGAGGGAGGCCAGCAGGAAGCGCGTGAACGGGGATGACGGAGTGTGCATGGGGGATCTCCTCGGAGCAGCCGGGATTATAGCCGGTCGAGCCGTGGAGCCGCTTGCCCCGGCGCCCCCCGAATCCTATCTTTTCCCTCTCTCGAGGGAGCCTTGGATAGGAGCCTCGCAGCACAGGTCCAGACCCGTCCCGCCTCGTTAGCCCGCTCCAACGCCGGAACCGCGCCCGGGGTGCGCGCCCTGGCGGCGGAGGGGGCCTTCCAGGCCCTGGCGCAGGGGCTGGGGGAGGCCTACCTCGGTGCCTTCGCCCTCCTCCTGGGTGCCGGCGGCATGGCGCTCGGGCTGGTGGCGACCTTGCCGACCGCCTCCACTTCCCTGGCGCAGGTGCTGGCGCGCCGCGCGCGCGCGGGGAGGGGGGGCGCGCGGCAGCTCCTGGCGCGCTCCTGGTCGGCGCAGGCGGTCGGGTACGCCCTGCTGGGCCTCTGCCTGCTGCTCCCCGATCCCTGGCCGATCCCCGTCCTGTGCCTCCTGGCCCTTCTGGCCTGGGGGTGCGGCGGCATCACCGTGCCGGCCTGGACCGCGCTGGTGTGCGGCGTGGTGCCGCGCGCGCGGCACGGCTGGTTCTTCGGCCTGCGCGGAGCCGCCCAGCAGGCCGGCGTGCTGGCGGCGATCCTGTGCGGCGGCGCGCTCCTTTCCTTGATGACCGCCCGCGGCCTGGAGAGCCTCGGCTTCCTGG
>QHXZ01000094.1 GCA_003223165.1 Acidobacteriota bacterium | reverse complement strand
AACCTGGGGCTGCGGCACGACACCTACGAGCGCTTCGGGCATTCGACCAACCCGCGCCTGGCGTTCATCGTCTCGCCGCGCCGGACCACCACGCTGAAGGCACTGTACGGATCGGCCTTCCGCGTTCCCAGCATCTACGAGATCTTCTACGACGACGGCGGCCTGGCGATCAAGCCTAACCCGGGCCTCAAGCACGAGGACATCAAGACCACCGAGCTGGTCTGGGAACAAGGGCTCGGGCAGCACGCCTCGCTGGTCGCCTCGGCCTTCCACTACCGCATGGAGGGGCTGATCACCCAGGTCCTCGATCCCTCGGATGGCCTGCTGCAGTACCAGAACGTCATGCAGGTGAGCGCGACGGGCCTGGAGCTCGAGGTCTCGGGGCGCACCGCGGGCGGCATCCTCTGGCGCGGGGCCATGACTCAGGAACGGGCCGAGGACGAAGGCACGGGCCTGCGGCTGACCAACTCGCCCGAGCAGACGGGGCTCGCCAGCCTGGCGCTGCCGCTCTTCGGGGGGCGATCCGACCTGGCCTTCCAGGCCCGCTTCCTGTCCCGACGCCTGACGCTAATGCGCGAGCGGACGCGCAGCGTCCACGCCTTCGACCTGACCTTCACTTCGGGGTCGGCCTGGCCGGGGATCGACCTGACGATCGGCCTGCGCAACCTGCTCGACCAGAAATTCGGCGACCCCGGAGCCAACGAGCACCCCGAGGACCAGATCCCGCAGGACGGACGAAGCTACTTCGTGACCCTGCGCCACCGCTTCTAGGAGCGAGCCTTGGGGGCGGCTTCTCAGGGCGCGATGAAGGTGTAGGAACGCACGATGCCGCCCGCGTCCTCCACCCGCACGGCGTGACGTCCGGGTCGGAGCATGGCTGCGGGGACCAGCAGATCGAACGCCGGACGCTCGCCTTCCCGCAGCTCAAGGGTCCCCTGCCAGAGATCGTCCCCGCGCGGACCCTCGAGCCGCAGGCGGAAGGGAGAGCGAGGGACCTCGCCCGTCCCCCCGAGAAGGATCTTGAGGCGGTAGGGCGCGCCACCGCCGGGGGCGCGAGGGAGCCGCAGAGCCCCCGGTCCGCCCGCGAGCCCCCGATGGGTCTCCTGAAGCGTGACCCCGTCGTCGTCCTCCCTGACGAGGAGTGGTTGCGGCCCCGGAGGAGGCGCGGTCCTCCTGCCGATCAGCCAGGCGATAGGCAGCAGGGCCGCAAGGGCCATGGTCGCCACCTGCAGCCGCAGGGCGGCCGGGCGACGCTCCTCGCCTTCCATGCAGTGACCTCCCAGGAACGCCGAGGCCCCGGGGCCACCGTTCCACAGGTGGCCACCGGGGCCCGCACGATCATGGATGGCGCGCCTGATAGGATTCGAACCTACGACCCCCAGCTCCGGAGGCTGGTGCTCTAATCCAGCTGAGCTACAGGCGCGTTCGCTGAAGCCTCGACATGGTCGGGGCGAGTGGATTCGAACCACCGACCCTCTGCTCCCAAAGCAGATGCGCTACCAGGCTGCGCTACGCCCCGATGAAGGCCTCAGGGCGGGGATTGTCGCCGATCTGACCTGCGAGGCGCAAGGGTCAGTGGCCGCGGGGAGGGCGCGCGCCACGGGGCGCGGTCCGGGGAGCGCCGCCGCCCCGAACGCCGGAATGGCCGCCCGGAGAGCCCCGGGGGGTGCCGCGGAAGCCGCCGCCGTGCCCGTGGAAGAAGGTGCCCGGGTGTCCGGTGGTCCAGTAGGGATAGTAGTAGTAGTGGGGGTAGTAGTAGAAGGAAGCGTAGGGGCCGTAATAACCGTACCAGTAGGCCCAGGGGTAATAATCCGGGGCGTAGCCGGGAGCGTAGTAGGTCATGCCGTAGCGCGGCGTCATCCAATCGTCCTCGCCGGAGCCCTGGTCGTACCCTTCCTGCTCTTCCTCCTCCTCGCCCTCCTCCAGGGTGGTGATCCCGCCTCGCGGGCCCTCCGCCTCCGGCGCGGGCTGCGCCCCCATCCTCTGAGGGCGGGACCAGCCGTCCGGCGCCGGCGCCCCCGGCCTGGGCGCCGCGCCCTGCTGCCCGGTCGCTTCCGCGCGCGGGGCGGGCACCCGCGCCGGGGCGCTCTCGCGGTTCTCGAGCACGACCCCCTCGCGCGTCACGGCCTTGACCAGATCCTCGCCCGCCCCGGCGGCTCGCAGGCGGTCGAGGTCCCCTTCGGACAGGCGGAACGTGAGGTTGCCGTCCGCGATGCGCCCGACGATGACCTTCTGGTCCAGGCCCGATTCGAGCATCCCGATGACGTAGTCGACCGACAGCGGCTTGGGTGGGGCGGCGGCCGCGCACAGCGCAGCCAGGAAGAGCATGGCCACGAAGGCCATGAGGACGGGCCTGAAGTTGAGACGTGGGGTCATGGTGCGCCCTCCTGCGCGATCTGGTTGCGCACTATTCTACACCCGTTGGCCGCGAAGCCCTGATAGAATCGGCCTTCCGCGCTCTTCCGCGGAGGCGCCGCGCGGCGGCGCGCAGTAGGCTCCGCACCCCAAGGCGCGCTCTCGGACGGACCTGGCGTGAAATTCGGCCTGCTCGGCTTCCCCAAGGTCGGCAAGACGACCCTGCTCAACATACTGACCGGCGCCCACATCGCCGTGGACAAGTACGCTTCGGGGAAGGCGCAGCCCAACGTCGGCGTGGCGCGCGTCCCCGATCCGCGGCTCGACCGGCTGGCGCAGATGTTCCATCCGAAGAAGACGACGTACGCGCACGTCGACTTTCTCGACATCCAGGGGCTGCAGAAGGGGGAAGCGAAGGAGTCGGTCAACCTCAAGGAGATGCGCAACGTGGACGCCATCGCCCACGTCGTGCGCGCCTTCCGCGACCCGGAGATCGTCCACAGCGAGGGCCCGATCGACCCCAAGCGCGACATCGCCACGATGGAGACCGAGCTGATCCTGGCCGACCTCGACGTGGCGCAGCGCCGGATCGAGCGGCTCGAGCTGAACCTCAGGAAGGGCAAGAGCAAGGAGGACGAGGCGGAGCTGCCCGTCGTCCGCCGCTGCCTGGAGGCGCTCGAAAGGGAAACGCCGATCCGCGAGCTCGACCTCTCCGAGGAGGACGTGCGCAAGATCCGCGGCTTCGCCTTCCTGACGGCCAAGCCGCTCCTGATCATCGCGAACCTGGACGAGGAGGATGCGGCCCTCATCCCCCGCTACGTGGAGAGCGCCGGGCTGGGAAACGCCTCGGGGCGGAGGCAGACGGTGATCGCCGCCATCTCCGCCAAGGTCGAGGAGGAGATCGCCGCGCTGGAACCGGCGGACGCCGCCGCCTTCCTGGCCGACCTCGGGCTCGCCGAGCCGGCCAAGGACCGGCTCATCCGGGCGGCCTTCTCCCTGCTCGGCCTGGTCCAGTTCTTCACGGCCGGCGAGGACGAATGCCGGGCTTGGCCGATCAGGCGCGGCACGAAGGCGCCGCGGGCGGCGGGGACGATTCACTCCGACTTCGAGCGTGGCTTCATCCGGGCCGAGGTGGTGTCGTACGAGCACCTGGTGGCGGCCGGCGGGTTCTCCGCCGCCCGCGAGCGGGCCCAGCTGCGCTCGGAGGGCAAGGAGTACGTGGTGCAGGACGGCGACGTGATCAACTTCCGCTTCAACGTCTGAGCGCCAGGAGCGCCCGCTCGACCACGCTCTCCTGGTCCTCGAGCACTGTGCGCAAGTCGATCAGGACCCGTCCCGCGCCGGTGCGCGCGATCACCGGCGGATCGAAGGTGCGCAGTCGCTCCTCGATGGCGCTCGCCGAGAGCCCGTCGGCCTCGACGGCCAGGAGCGCGGTCGGGAGTCCCTCCTCGGGAGCCGAGCCGCCTCCCAGGAGCGATAGGCCCGGCCGGATCGACAGCGTCGGCCCCCCCGGGCCGGCCGCGGCCAGCCGCTCCGCCAGCCTCCGCGCCCTCGATTCGATCGACTCCGGGCTCAGCGACAGCATGCGCGCCGCGGGAAGGGCCTGGGCCGCCGCGCCACGCGCGTGCTCCAGGAGCGTCTGCTCCAGGGCCGCGTAGGTCATCTTGTCCACCCGCAAGGCCCGGCTGAGAGGGTTGTCCCGCATCATCTTGATGAGATCGGGACGTCCGACGATCAGCCCCGCCTGCGGCCCCCCGAGCAGCTTGTCGCCGCTGAAGCACACGACGTCGGCGCCCGCCTCCAGCGCCTCCTGCGCGGCAGGCTCGTCCCGGATGCCGCGAGGCTCGAGGTCGAGCAGGTTCCCGCTTCCCTGGTCCATGAGCACCGGCAGGCCGCGCCGCTTGCCGAGCGTGGCGACCTCCTCGAGCGGGGCCTGGGTCGTGAAGCCGACGATCTTGTAGTTGCTCGGGTGGACCTTGAGGAGGAGGCCGGTCTTCGCCCCGATGGCCCGCTCGTAGTCGCTCAGGCGCGTCCTGTTGGTCGTGCCCACTTCGCGCAGCACCGCCCCGCTCTTGCGCATGATGTCGGGGATGCGGAACGAGCCGCCGATCTCCACCAGCTCGCCGCGCGACACGACGACCTCCTTCCCCTCCCCGAGCGTGTTCAAGGCCAGGAGGACCGCCGCGGCGTTGTTGTTGACCACCTGGAACGCGCGGCCGGGGAAGAGAAGCGCCAGCATGCGGTCGAGGTGGGAGGAGCGCGAACCGCGGCGGCCGCTCGCGAGGTCGTATTCCAGGGTGGTGTAGGCGCGGGCCACCTCCGCGACCCGCCTCACCGCCTCCTCCGACAGCAGCGCGCGTCCCAGGTTGGTGTGCAGGATGACGCCGGTGGCGTTCACGACCGGCCGCAGGGTCGAGGTCGTTCTCTCCCGGGCCTCGCGCTCCAGCCAGGAGGCCAGGTCGCCTACCACGTCGGCCAACCCGGGGAAAGGCAGGCTCCCGCCGAGAAGGCGCTGGCGGATCTCCTCCAGGCGGGAGCGCAGGAGCGCGGTCACCAGCCCACGACCGTGCCGGGCCGCCACGGCCCGCACGTCGTCTCTCTCCAGCAGCAGGCTCATCTGCGGGAGCGTGCGCAGCGCCGCGCGGGTGGCGGTGGTCTTCGTCTGTGCCTTGGAGCGTGCGGCCTTGAGCGTCGCCATCATCCAGCCCCCCGGAGGGTGCCGCGTCGGCGAGAGCACGAAACTGCAATCGCGGCGAAGTGGCCATTTCACCATACGTCCGCGAGGGCTGTCAAAGTTCCGCCTTTGAATTCGCCTCGGCGCCACCTTATATTTCGTGTGTCCCGGACGGCGCGAGGCGCCCTGAAAGGCGGCAGAGATTGAGCCTCGAAGACGAACTGCACCGCATCGACCACGAGATTCGCAAGCTCAAGATCCAGTTCGATTTGTACTTCGTCGGCGCCAACCCGAAGCCGCCGAACGACCAGCGTGACGCGGTCGAGAAGCTGATCAAGAAGTACCAGAACGTCCACATGAAGAACGTCGGCGACCGCTTCCTCTACAACAGCCTGGTGAACAAGTTCAACGCCTACCAGGAGCTGTGGAACAAGTCGATCCGCGCCAAGGAGGAAGGGGTGAGGGTGCACCCGCTGGCGATCCACAAGGCGCACCAGGGGGCGCTGGCGCAGTTGGGGGGGACCAACGCGCAGGGGGCGCTGACCGCGGCCCAGCAGCAGGCCGGGAGCGCGTCTCCCGGCGGCGCGGGCGGGGCCGGGGCCGCCGCCCGGGCACGCGCCGGCCATCACCGCGGGCGCCCGGCCGACGGAGAGGTGGCGTCGTGGCGCCTGCCGGCGGTCGCAGGCGATCATTCCAATCTGCAGAAGATGTATCAGCAGTTCATCGCCGCCAAGGAACAGGTCGGCGACGCCAAGAAGCCCACCTTCGACGCCTTCGCCCGCGAGATCGCCCGCCACACGGCGGTGCTCAAGGGCAAGGCAGATTGTGAAGCCATCGACTTTAAGATATACTGCAAGGACAACAAGGTCAGCATCAAGGCGAAGCCCTCGAAGTAGGGGAGCACCTTGAGGAGACGTCCGGCGGCCTCGGCGGCCGTCCTTGCGGTGGCGATGGCGTGGTGCGCCGTCCCGTCAATGTCGGCGGGAGCGGTCGCCCAGATGCAGGCTCCTCCGCCTGCTTCGGGACCCACGCCGCCGCCGGTCCCACCGGGGCCGACGCCGAGCCCGACCCCAACGCCGACACCGACTCCGACACCCACGCCTCCCCCGTCACCGCCGCCCGGCCCGACGCCCACGCCGAGCCCGACTCCTGCGCCGACTCCGTCACCGAAGCCGGCCCCCAAGCCGCAGGCGCGCCCGGACGTGGTCAGGGCTCCCAACGCGGCGCGGCCGCTCGATCTCAAGGTCATGTCCGAGAAGGTGGCGCGCTATCCGGGCGTCGCGTTCCTGCGCAACGAGCTGGGCAATCTGCTGGCGCAGAAGGGCCGGCTCGGGGAGGCCGCCGAGCAGTACAGGACGGCGGTCGAGATCCAGCCTGAGATGGTCGTGGCCCTGAACAACCTGGGAGTGGTCGAGGAGGCGATGGGGCGCCACGCGGACGCCGAGTCGGCCTACAGGAAGGCGATCAAGATGTCACCGCTGTACGCCCTGGCGCACTACAACCTGGGACGGGTCTATGACGCGCAGGGGGTCTACGATGCGGCCATCGAGCAGTACCAGAAGGCGATCGAGCTCGACCCGGGCCTTTTGGATGTGCGGCGCAACCCGCAGATCGTCTCGAACCGGCACTTGGCCGCGGTGCTGATCGGCTCCTACATCGACCGCGGCGGCTCGATGCTTCTGCCGTCGCAGTCGGCCTACCCCGCGCCCCGCCGCAAGACGGCCCCCTGACGCAGCGGTTCCCGCGTCCCGCCTCGGGCCGGCCCTTCAGCGCGGAAACGCCTCCCGCACGCCGCCGTCCGTCGTGATGATGCATCCGGTCGTCTTGGCCGACCGGTCCGACGCCAGCCAGAGCGCCGCCTCGGCGACGTCCTCGGCGCCCACCCTGACCTGCAGGAGATTCCGGCGCCGGTAGAACTCTTCCAGCTCCTCCGGACGGACGCCGTGCGCCCGGGCCCGCTCCTCACGCACCGCGGATGACCAGAGGCCCGAGTCCTGGAAGATCGCATCGGGGTTGACGATGTTGACGCGCACCCGGTGCTCCCCTCCTTCGATCGCCAGGACGCGCGCCAGCTGCGTTTCCGCGGCCTTGGCGGCGCTGTAGGCCCCGAAGTCCTTGCCGGGGGCCAGCACGTTCTTGGATGCCACGAAGATGAGGCTGCCGCCGATCCCCTGTTCCTCGAGGATCCGCATCGCTTCGCGCCCGACCAGGAAGTGCCCGGTGGCGTTGACGTCGAACGACCGCTGCCAGTCCCGCAGGGACATCCGGTCCACCGGAGACACGTGCGCGATGCCCGCATTCGAGACCACGACATCGAGGCCGCCGTAGGCGAGCGATGCCTCCTCGAAGGCCGCCTTGACGCTCGCCTCGTCGGTCACGTCCAGCCGCAGGCCTATCGCCCGATCCATCCCCTCGCGCGCGGCGATCTCCTCCGCCAGGGCCCGCACCCCCTCGACATCGATGTCGGTCGCCACGATGTGGCACCCCGAGGCCGCCAGGCGGCGCGCCACGGCCCGCCCGATGCCGCTGGCCGCTCCGGTCACGAGGGCCACGCGCCGCGCCAGGTCCTGCTCGGGAGGGGCGAGCGTCAGCTTGTAGAGCTCCATCGGCCAGTACTCGACATCGAAGGTCTCCTTGACGCCGAGCGAGCGGTACTCCCCGATCCCCTGGGCGGCGCGCATCACCCGGATGGTGTGGTGGTAGATGTCCGCGACGATGCGGGTGTGCCTGGCGTCCTTCCACGCGGTCAGCATGCCGACGCCCGGGATCAGGACGACGCGCGGGAAGGGATCGAGCCGCGGCTCGGAGCCCGTGCTGTTCTTCTTGAAATAAAGGTCGTACCAGGCGGCGTACTTCAGCAGCCCGGCCTCGATCGCCCGCTTCAGATCCGCGAGGCCCGCGGCCGTCTCGAGGTCCTCCGGAGCGTGGCCGGCGACCAAGAGGGGACGGGGCTTGGTATAAAGGAGGTGATCGGGGGTCGCCGGCCCCGCGAGGCAGAGCTGCGGGCCCGCCTCGGATCCGGCGAAGTCGAGCACGTCCTCACCGTCGTCGAACCGCAGGACGACGCGCTGCCCCACGGCCGCGGCGCCGTCCCCCGTAGCAGGCTCCTCGCCCGAGTGGGGCCGCCCGCTCAGCAGGCCGCGCAGGAAGGGCGCGACGCGGGCGGCCACGGCGCGCCGGGCCGGAGCCGGGAGCGGGCGGCGCGCCGCCGCGCCGAAGGCCGCCTTTCCCTTCCCCTTCGCCCGCGCGTATTCCTCGGCCCGGCTGTTCATCTCGATCGTGGCGTCGTACGACTCCCGGGCCGACTGGCCCCAGGTGATGAGGCCGTGCTTCTCCAGCACCACGCAGCGGGCCTTCGGGTGCCGGCGGACCGCCTCGGCTACCTCCCGCGACAGCACGAAACCCGGCCGGCGGTACGGGATCCAGATCGCCTCCTGGCCGTAGACCGCCTCCACGTGGCGCCTCCCGTCCGCCGTGTTGGTGAGGGCGAGGATGGCGTCTGCGTGGGTGTGATCGATGTGCGGCCGGGGCACGAAGCCGTGCAGGAGGGTCTCGATCGAGGGGCGCGGCGCGCCCGGCTCCATGAGGCAGTGAACCAGGTACGCCACCATTTCGTCGTCGGACATCGCCTCGCGATCGTAGAGCGGCTCGAGGTCGTCCAGGCGGATGCCGGGGAAGTGCTTGCGCTCGATCGTCCTGAGGTCCGACCCGCTCCCCTTGATCCGCATCACCCGGACTTCGCGGCCGCGGAAATCGATCTCGGTCCCCTTGATCGAGGTGTTCCCGCCGCCCCACACCACGAGGTTGGCATCGCGGCCGATGAGCCGGGAGCGGTAGACCAGGAGATCGAGGCCTTCGAGGCCCGCCGCCTCGTCGTCGCGCCAGAGGTTGTCCATGGGGATCGAATCTTACCATGCCGGCGCTGCAGCGCCGTGCGGCCGGGGATCGGCCCCGCGGACCCATTCAGCCATGGCTCCGGCCCGAGCGGAGCGGTATATTCCGATGGTATGGGAAAAGCGGCCGATCGCAAAACCGTCATCCGCATCGCCGGCCTGGCGGTGGCGGGGGCGGGGGCGCTGGCGAGCGGCGCGGCGCTGCTCCGCTTCGTACGGTCGGTCGTGCACAACAACGTTAACGGCGGGCCCAGCCTGACGCAGTATCCCGAATACTATCGCCAGATCGGGACCTACTACTCGCGCGGCTTCACCACGGGCTTCTTCCTGTGCTACTTCCTGATGCTCTTCGCCGTGATCGCCGGGTCCTGGGTGGACGAGCGCCTCAAGGCCCGGCGTGCGGCCGCCGCGCGCGCGCAAGGCCCCGAGGCCACCCCGGCGATCTCCCGCAGCGAAGCTGCTGGATGAACCCGTACCCCTTGGTGTTGTTGAACCATTTCACGCGGCCTGTCAGTCTCACGGAATTCTCCTGACGTGATTCGATCGCGGGTCTCCCCGCCAAAAATCGGGCCGGGAAACCAGCACACGGTTTTCGGCGTTGTCAAGGCGGGGACCCGCTGCTAGAATCCGCCCATGCCGCCGCGCCGGGCACGGGTCATCGTGTTCTCGATCCTCGCGCTCTGGCCCGCCGCGCAGGCCCGGGCGTGGACCGATGCCACGCGCACCCGGATGATACGGGACGCCCTGAAGGTGACGCCGCCCGCATTGCGCTCCATCCTGCTGCGCTACGAAAAGGACCTGTACCGCGGGATGCTCGACCCATCCCGGCACGAGGACGAAGAGGTGCACTTCCAGAACGCCGACGGGCGGCGCGGCATGGGTGCCTCGGCCGTGGTGCGCAAGGAGTCCGAGATACGCGCCGGCCTGAAGAGCCGGATGCCGTTCCGGAGCTTCACCTACCAGATGGGGGTCCTGGCGCACCTCGTGGCGGACGTCGAGTTCCCGCTCAACGCGTCGGACGCAGACCCCCGCGAGCCGCTCTACCGCGAGGCGTACCGCGCCTACATCGAGAAGAGCCTGGACAAGATACCCTTTGTGTACGACCGGTCGCCCTCGAAGACGCTCGAGGCCGGTGACCTGCGCGGCTTCATCATGGAGGCCGCGCGCCGGGCCGAGAAGAACTACGCGCTGATCGGTCCGGCCTTCAACGATGACGGCACGCCCCATTCGAAGGATGCGCTCGACGAGCGCTCGGTGCCGTTCGGTGTCGCATCGCTGTCCTACTCGCACGCCACCAGCGACATCGTGAGCGTCTGGATGCACCTCTGGGAGTCGCTCAACGGCGACCTCGAGGGCACGCCCTACCTGCACGCGCCGCCGCCCGAGAAGACGACGCTGCCGCCACGGCCGAAGAAGAAGAAACCGCCGCCCTCCGTCCCGCCGTCGCCGAGCGGGTCGCCGCCCCCGAGCTCCTCGCCGTCGCCAGGCGCGTCACCTTCGCCCGGCGCCTCGCCCTCGCCGCCGGCGTCGTCCTCGGCGATCCCTCAGGGGGCCTGATGCACGCCAAGAAGCGCGCCCTGGTCAGCGTGTACGACAAGAGCGGCGTGGTCGACATGGCCCGTGGCCTGGTCGGCCTCGGCTTCACCGTGCTGTCGACGGGGGGCACCGCCGCGGCGCTGAAGAAGGCAGGGATCCCGGCCGTCGAGGTGTCGCATTACACGGGCCACCCGGAGATCCTGGAGGGCCGGGTCAAGACGCTCCATCCCAAGATCCACGGCGGGATCCTGGCCGATGCGACGAAAGAGAACCACCGCTCCGACATGACCCGCACCGGCATCGAGCCGATCGCCCTCGTGGTGGTGAACCTCTATCCCTTCCGGGAGGTGGCGGCGCGCCCCGACGCCGGCCTCGAGGATCTGATCGAGATGATCGACATCGGGGGCCCGGCGATGGTGCGCTCCGCCGCCAAGAACTACCGGAATGTCGGGGTGGTGGTCGACCCCGCCGACTACGGGCGCGTCCTCGAGGAAATCGGGTCCTTGGGCTCGCTGCGGGACGAGACGCGCTCGGCGCTGGCCCTCAAGGCTTTCGCCCACACCGCCTCGTACGACGCCGCCATCGTGGACGCGCTGACGCGGCGTTTCGGCGCGACCGCGCGCCGCGAGACGGCGGCCGCCGCCAGCCGCGCGGAGGCCCCGCGGCCCCTCCCGGAGCGCCTGGCGTTGGACCTGCGCCTGGCCCGGACGCTGCGCTACGGGGAGAACCCGCACCAGCGGGGGGCGCTCTACGTCGAGGGGAGCCCCGGGTCGGCCACCGTGGCGGGAGCCCGCCAGATAGGCGGCAAGGACCTCTCGTTCAACAACCTCCTCGACCTGGACGCGGCCTGGCGCCTCGTCCTCGAGTTCGCCGCCCCCGCCTCCGTCATCGTCAAGCACAATAATCCCTGCGGCGTGGCGACCGGCGGCACGCTCCAGGAGGCGTTCGTCAAGGCTCGCCAGACCGACGCGGCCTCGGCCTTCGGAGGGATCGTGGCGTTCAACCGCGAGGTGGACGCCGCGGCGGCGAACGAGGCGGCGTCCATCTTCCTCGAGTGCGTGATCGCACCGGGGTACGCCACCGCCGCGCGGGACATCCTGGCGGGCCGGCCCAACCTGAGGGTGATGGAGGCGCCAGGGACCGAGGAAGTCTTCCAGGGATACGACCTGCGGCGCGTGACGGGCGGGGTGCTGATCCAGGACTGGGACTTGGCCGGCACCGACATGGCGCGCGCGCGCGTGGTGACGCGGCGGGCCCCCGCGCCGGATGAGATCAAGGCGCTCGACTTCGCCTGGCGGGTCGCCAAGCATGTCAAGTCGAACGCCATCGTCCTGGCGCGGGCCGACCGGACCGTCGGCATCGGGGCCGGGCAGATGAGCCGGGTCGACTCCGTGCGCCTGGCGGTGATGAAGGCGCAGCAGCCCACGGCCGGGACGGTGCTCGCCTCAGACGCCTTCTTCCCCTTCCGTGACGGCCTGGACGAGGCGGCCCGCGCCGGCGCGACGGCCGTGGCGCAGCCGGGTGGCTCCCAGAAGGACGCGGAAGTCGTCGCCGCCGCCGACGAGCACGGCCTGGCGATGGTCTTCACGGGGGTGCGGCACTTCCGCCACTGAGACGCGGCGGCCCTGCGGAGGAGCCAGGAGCCTGTCCGGGAAATGGCAACGGCCATTGCGATTCCCCGGACAGGCTCCTCAGCCTCACTTCTTGTCGAAGGCTCGCAGCTTGAGGCTCTCGCAGTACGCCCAGTAGGTCTTGTCCTTGGCCCGCGTGCGATAGCGCTCGGCGACCTCCTGCATCTTGAGAGCCTCGTCGTCCTCGGGATGCAGGTCGAGCGCCTCGGAAAGCTTCTTGAGGCAGTCGGTCGGATTGCCGGCCTTGAGCAGGACGGCGGCCCAATCGTACCAGCCGTTCCGGATGTAGAGATCGATGTCGCCCAAGCCGCGGTCGCGCGGCATGCGGTAGAGCTTGAAGAGCGCCTTCTCGAAGTCCTTCTCCTCGAAGAGCTTCTTCATCGAGTCGAACTCGTCCTGCAGGCGCTGCTCGTCTTCCAGCTTGCCCTGCGCCTGATCGGCGAGGTCCTTCACCTCGAGGTTGGCCGGGTCGAGCGCCAGCGCCGCGTTCAGCTTGGCACGCGCCTCGCGCCATTTCCCCGCGGCC
This sequence comes from Acidobacteriota bacterium, assembly GCA_003223165.1. Classification (GTDB taxonomy): domain Bacteria; phylum Acidobacteriota; class Polarisedimenticolia; order Gp22-AA2; family Gp22-AA2; genus QHXZ01. The sequence goes on along the minus strand of QHXZ01000094.1, from coordinate 739 downwards.
ACCAGCCGCCGCCCGTCCGCGGCGTAGGCGCTGACGCGGCGATGGATCTCTTCCTTCGACAGGGTCGGATGCGTCTCGGGCTTGATCGGCGCGCCGTTCGGGATCGCCTCGTCCGACCCGGCGTTCCTGGCCGCCGCGCTCGAGGGATGCGGCGCCGGCGCGGCCGCCCCGGCGGCCGGCGAGCCCGGTCCCTGCGCGCCCGGGCCCGGCGCGCCTGCGGCCGCTGCGCTCTGCCCTTCGGGCGATGGGGCGGCCTGGCCTCCCTGCCGGTTCCCGCCCCCGATCGGCGTCGGGATGGCGGACTGCCCCGGATCCAGCGTGGGTCCCGATGACGAGCCGGCTGGCGGCGCGACCGGGTGATCCGGAGAGCCGGGGCCGCCCGCCGATCGGATCGGCAGCATGGACTGGATGGCGGCGAGGCCCGCGATCACCTGGGGCCTGAAGAAGAACCATGCCCCACCGCCGGCGAGGAGGAGCAGAAGGAGCATGACCAGAAGCTTGCGGCCCGCCGAGCCGGTGCGGGCCCCCGGCGATTCCACGGGCCTCGGCCGAGCCGAGGGGCGCGCGCGCGGCGTCGGTGCGGGCTGCTCCTGGTCCTCGCCGAGCGCCTCCCGTGGCGCGTGCTCGCGGCGCGGCCGCGCGACGCTCCCCTTCGTGTCCTTGTCCTGTGCGGGAGCGGAGGTCGCGAGGGGAATCGACGCCGCGCCCGACGAGGACGGCTCCTTCGCCCCGCCCGGCG
>QHXZ01000093.1:18839-29753 GCA_003223165.1 Acidobacteriota bacterium | reverse complement strand
CCTGACGTTCGGCCTGGGCCGCTATTCGACCCACACGCCGCAGATGGAGATCGGAGTGAACTCCGGGGGACGGCAGGGGTTTTCCCTGATTCCCAGCTACTCCCGCTCCAGCTTCACGGGGATCAGCGAGAGCGTCCGCTACGGCTACACGACGCGCAAGCTCGAGGGGCGCTACAACTACAGGGTCAGCGAAGCGTCGACCCTGTATGGCTACTACGGGGTCGAAAGGACCACCCAGAACCAGGCGGGTTTCGAGGATCTCGGAATCCATTCCCGTTCTTTCGGTCTCGGGATCAGAAGGATGGTCAACGAGAAGGTCGTCACGCTCATGTCGGTCGGCTACCAGGCCCTCGACTTCCAAGGAGGGGGCGGCCAGAACTTCGGGGGCCTGATCGTCGAAGCCAGCGCCTGGACGATGTCACGCGGATCGAGGTCGCCGCCCTGCGGCAGCCCTACCCATCCGTCTACACGAACAAGAGCTACTACATCGCCACCGAGGGGCGGGCGCACGTGACGCGCCAGATCGGCCGCGCCGCCTACCTGGACGCGACCCTGACGTTTCAGGAAAGCCTCTATGCCGCGCCGCAGGGGACGACGGCCCGCAGGGACCGCTCGGTGCGGCTCGGGTTCGGCACGGGGTACCAATTCCTGCGCAGCCTGCGGGCCTATCTTGGCTACGAGGGCGAGCGCCGCGAATCGAACGTCGAGGAGATCGTCGGTGGCTCGAGCATTGACCCTTTCCGGTACAGCGTGAACCGCGTCCTGTTCCGGCTCGAGGCGGGCTGGCTGTGACGATCGGTTTCCCCGTGGATCCCCGCGCGCCGCGGCCGCCGCAAGGGGGAAGCCCCCTGCATCACTTTCTCATGTACTTCCAGTTGCGGGCCTTGCCCTCGGCCATCCAGGCGATCGCCGTCTCCAGGCGGCGCCGGCGCGTCTCCTCGCCCTTGGCCTCGGTCACCCACTCCACATAATCCTTCTTGTTGGTGTAGCTGAACTCCTCGAAGGTCGCCAGGGCCTTCCTGTTCCTGCGCAGGGCGTTCCGGAAATAGTCCGGGACCTCCACCCTCCGGTCGCCCTTCGGGGTCACGCGGACCGGCTTCTTGACTCCCTGGTCGTTCAGCTCCGCGGCCGCCTTGACCAGCCGCCGCAGGGCCTTTTCGACGGGCAGGTCCGAGATCGCCGTGATGCGCCCGAACTGCCCCATCGCCTCCTGGTCGGGCGAGGCCAAGCCCTCGAGCCTCTCCTCGAGAAGGGCGTGCTTCCAGAAGCCGAACACGCAGTGCGCCTTGAAGGCCGCCATGCCGCACAGCATCCCCTTGTACATGAAGGCGGGGGAGCTCCACTTGAGCGTCTCCTCCACCTCGGGGCAGGCGGCGTGCACCACCCCGCGAAGGTGCTTCAAGATCGGCCGCGCGAAGGGGGCCGAGCGTGCGATGTACGTGTCGACGCGGGGATCTCTCGTCCCCATCGGAGCCTCCCTTGGGGCGGCGCTACCAGGCGATGCCATAGTCCTCGCCGTAGTTGCTCGACGCGCCCCACATCGTGCCGTGGCGGCGATCGAAGAGGATGCCGTTGATCGGTCCCGAGGTGCGCTCGGCGGTCTCGAGGGCGTAGCCCATTTCACCCAGCGCGTTGCGGACCTTCTCGGGGGTCGAGACCGCGACCAGCAGGTGGCCCGGACGGGCCTCGTGCGCGCCGAAGGAGGAGCGCATCTGCTCGCTGTTGATGTTCGGCGCCTCGGCGGCCTCCTGCGGCGTCATCCCGAACTCCACGATGTCCAGGAAGAACTGCAGCAGATTCTGGTCCTGGGTGTCGCCGCCCTGCACCGCCATCGCGAGGTACGGGAGACCCTCCTTGAGCGCCAGCGTCGGGGTCAGGGTCACCCGCGGGCGCTTCGACGGCTCGACCACGTTGTACGGTCCGTCCTCGGGGCGGGTCACGAAGCTCTGCATGCGCTGGCTGAGCCCCACGCCGGTGCGCCCGGCGATCACCGCCGGGATCCAGCCGCCGCTGGGGGTCACGGAGACGACCCACCCCGCCTCGTCCGCCGTCTCGATCGACGTCGTGCCGCGCAGGAACTGCTCGCGGAAGGCCTCCTCGGTGCGCGCCGTGGCGGGCGGGGGCGTTCCGGGCGGGAGGCGCAGGCGGGCGTGCGGGGCGCCCGGGATCTCCCCCGGCGTCGCCGCCGGCGACGGCGTCGCCTCGGGCGCCGGTGCGACGGTCCACTTCGCCAGCAGGTCGGCGAACGGGTTCTTGCCGCCCTGGTACGGGTACGGGTCGCCCGGCTTCACCTGGGGATCGTTCTTCGACCAGTCGATCTGCGCGTAGCGCGCCTTGGCGTACTCCTTCGAAAGAAGGCCCCGCACCGGCTCCTCGGGCGGGAAATACGGGTCGCCGTAATAGAAGTCGCGGTCGGCGTAGGCGAGGTTCATCGTCTGGTAGAGCGCGTGGATGTAGCGGGGCGAGTTGTACCCCATCTCCTTCAAGGCGGCGTTCTCGAGGATGTTCAGGGCCTGCAGCATCACCGGACCCTGCTGCCAGATCGGCAGCTTGTACACCGTGATCCCCTTGTAGGTGGTGCTCAGGGGCTCCTCGATCTTCACCTTCCAGCGCGCCAGGTCCTGCTCGGTGATGAGACCTCCCTCTTCCTGGACGCCGCGCACCAGCTCGCGCGCGATGTCCCCCTTGTAGAAGCGATCGTAGGCGGCGTAGATCGCCTCCTTGCGGCTCTTCCCCTGCTTCAGCGCCTGCCGCTCCGCCTCGACCAGCTTGCCGAGCGTGGCGGCGAGATCCTTCTGCGCGAAGACCTCGCCGGCCTCGGGCGCCTCGCGCGCCTGGCCCGCGTGCGGCAGGAAGACCTCGCGCGAGTACTTCCACTTCTTGATCGCGTCCTTCGAGCGCTCGATGCTGTCCGCGGTCTCCGCCTCGATCGGATACCCCTGGGCCATCTGGATGGCGGGAGCGAGGACCTCCCCGAGCGACAGCGTGCCGTACTCGGCGAGCATGGTCATGAGACCGCCGGGCGTGCCCGGGGTGACCGCCGCGAGCGGCCCGTACTCGGGCGGGAAGCGGTACCCCTTCGACCGGAAGTACGCGGCCGTCGCGCCCGTCGGGGCGACGCCGAGCGCGTCGATCCCGATGACCTTCTTCTGCCCCGGATGGTAGATGAGGGCCTGCGTCTCGCCCCCCCAGGCGAGGACGTCCCACATCGTCGTGACCGCGCCGAGCATCGCGCAGGCGGCGTCGACGGCGTTGCCCCCTTTCTGGAACATCATCGCACCGGCCTCGGCCGAAAGCGGCTTGCCGGTGATCGCGATCCAGTGCCGCGCGTGCAAGGGCGGCTTCTGCGTCCTCTCGGCGGCCAGCGCGGCCGAGGCCAGGCAGAGGGGGAAAACAGCGGCAACGAGGCAGGAACGGGCGCGAACGGTCATCGGCGGCTCCCTGGGTCCCGAGGCGCGCGGCGACCGGGCGGCCCGCGACGCCGGGAAGCGAAGTGTACTACCAGAGTTCTCCCGGCGGGACGGTCGGAATCGTTAGCGCAGCGCGCGGGCCAGGTCGCGGAGCCTGTCCCAGGCGCCGCGGACCTCCGTCTCGGTGGTGCGGATGTTGCCGACGGCGAAGCGCAGGACGTAGCGGCCGCCCAGGCTGGTGTGCGACAGGAAGACCTCGCCGGAGTCGTTCAAGTCGGCCAAGAGCCGCTCGTTGAAGGCGTTCAGGGACGCGCCCTCGCCCATGCCCCGGGGAACGGCGCGGAAGCAGACGACGCTGAACGGCACAGGAGCGACGCGCTCGAAGCCGGGGTCCGCGTCGACCCAGCCGGCGAACAGGCGCGCCAGCCTAAGGTGCTCGCGCAGGCGCGCCCTGATCCCTTCCAGGCCGAAGTAACGCAGGACCACCCACAGCTTGAGGGCGCGGAACCTCCGGCCCAGCTGGAAGCCGGTGTCCATGAGGTTCCGCACCTCGGGGGCCTCCGATGTCTTGAGGTACTCGGGCGTCAGTTGGAAGGCCGCCCGCAGAAGGTCCATCTTGCGGCAGTAGAAGGCGCTCAGGTCGAACGGCGTGAACATCCACTTGTGGGGATTCAGGACGAAGGAATCGGCCCGTTCCATCCCTTCGATCGCCCAGCGGCACTCCGGCAGGATCGCCGCCGCCCCGGCGTAGGCGGCGTCCACGTGCAGCCAGAGGCCCTGGCGGGCGCAGACCTCGGCGATCGCCGGGAGCGGATCGACGCTCGTGACGGAGGTGGTCCCCACCGTGGCGACGGCGGCCAGGGGCAGGTACCCGGCCCGGCGGTCCTCGTCCACCGCCGCCGCGAGAAGGTCGGGCCGCATGCGAAACTCCCCGTCGGCCGGTATGCGGCGCAGGTTCTCGTGGCCGAGTCCCAGAGTGATCGCCGCCTTGTCCACCGAGGAGTGCGCGTGCTCCGAGCAGTAGACCCGGAACGCGGGGAGACCGTGCCCGGCCAGGCCCCGGGTGCGGACCTCGGGCGCCTTCTCGTGCCGCGCCGCGGCGAGGGCGTGCACCACGGCCGTCGAGGCCGTGTCGTAGATGACTCCCTCGAACGCGTCCGGCAGCCCGAGGGCGCGCCGCAGCCAGGCGAGCGCGACGTCCTCGAGCTCGGTCGCGGCGGGCGAGGTGCGCCAGAGCATCGCCTGCTGGCTCACGGCGGTGGACAGGAAATCGGCCAGCGCCCCGGGAGTCGAAAAGCCGCACGGGAAGTAGGCGAAGTACCCCGGGTGGTTCCACTGCGTGAGCCCCGGCACGAGGATCCGCTCGAAGTCCGCCAGGATGCGCTCGAACGGCTCGCCCTCCTCCGGGGCGGCGGCCGGCAGCGCGGCGCGGATCGCCCCGGGCCGGACGCGCGACAGGACGGGGTTCTTGAGCGACCACTGTAGGTACCCGGCGACCCACTCCACGAGGCGGCGGCCCTCCTCGCGCAGCTCATCGGGGGACATGTCGCCAACCGGGCCCGCTCCCCTGTTCTTCATCGCGCGATCCTCTCGAAGAGGCCGGGACCCAGGCGCGCCAGCGCCTGGGCTTCGCTCAATCGCCCGGCCTGCCGCCGCACCTCTTTCGGGACCCAGCGCGGGTACGGCGTGACCACGACACGGTGCTTCCCGAGCGCCGTGTGCTCCTCGCGGATGGCGGCCAGACCCCGTTTGGGAAGGCGGTCCGCCAGGCGCACCAGTGCCGGCCAGGAACGCCGGTGCACCAGGGTCACCTTGCCGCCGACCAGGCGGCAGACGAGCACCTGGCGCGAGTCGCTGACCGCGCCGAAGATCCGGTACATGAGGCGGGCCTTCGGGTGGCCCCACCAGCTGCCCCGGATCGGCCCGCCCGCGAGCGCCTGGGCCAAGTTGGGGACGGGGCCCCGCGCGGACACCAGCACCACCCCATGCTTCTTGACGAACGCCAGCGCCCCGCTTGCGTTCATCCGGGCACCTCCATCACGCCACTGCTAGAATAGCCCCGGTCATGTCTTCCAGGGCTCCCATCGTCGCTCTCGCGCTCGGCGCCGCCATTTGCCTCTCGTGCGTGCGGGCACGGCCCGCGTCGAGCCCCGTCGATGCGCCCGTACCTGTGGCCCCTCCATCCACACCGCCGGCAATCCTGGAACCGACCCCCCCGCCTTCATCCGAGGTCGACTTCCAGCACGACATCAGGCCGCTCCTCGAGGCGCGCTGCCGCCCCTGTCATTTCGAAGGGGGGACGATGTATGCCAAGCTGCCCTTCGACCGCCCGGAGACGATCCGCCTGCTCGGGACGGCCCTCTTCACCCGCATCAAGGACGAGGAGGAACAGGCCCTCATCCGCGCGTTCCTGGCCGGGCCTCGAGGTTCCGCGCGGGACACGCCTTCCGGGAACCCGGGCGGGGCGGGCCGCCGGTGAGCCGGCGCTCCTACCTCAATCCCGCGATCTTTCCGAAGTACGCGACGAAGCTCTTGATGCCGCCGCTCGCCTGGCCCCAATCGTAGTTCTCGTTGGGGGCGTGGTAGCCGTGCTCGGGGAGGCTCAGGCCGATGCACATGATGGGGGCCTTGAGGTGCTTCTGCATGGTGACCACGGCGCCGATGGAGCCTCCTTCGCGGATGAAGGCGGGCGCCTTGCCGAAGCCGAATGTGATGGCCTCGCGGGCGGCGTCGGCGTACGGGCCGGTGAACGGGCCGAGGTAGGGCTCGAGGCCGGACTCTTCGACGACTTCGACGTCCTTGTTGATCTTCCTGACGGCCGCCTTGAGGAGGTTGAAGGCCTTCTTCGGGTCCTGCTTCGGGACCAGGCGCATGCTGACCTTGGCCTCGGCCCAGGGCGGCACGACGGTCTTGACGCCGGGGCCCTGGTAGCCGCCGGCGATGCCGTGCACCTCGAAGGTGGGGCTGGCCCAGATGCGCAGCATCACCTCGCGGGGGTTCGTGGTGCGCAGCGACTTCAGCTCGTGGGCCGCCTGGAACGTCTTGAGGTTGAAGCCGGACGCCAGGAAGCTCTTGATCTCCGCGGCGCTCGGCTTCACGACGTCCTTGTAGAAGCCGGGGATGAGGACCTTGCCGGTCCGGGCGTCATAAAGCTTCGAGAGGACCTGCGCCAGCTCGCCGATCGGATTGCGGGCGGCGCCGCCGGTGAGGCCCGAGTGCGCGTCCTTCCCGCCGGTGCGCAGGAGAAGGCGGGCGGGCTTCAGGCCGCGCAGTCCGTACGGGATGGCCGGCTTCCCCTGCGCGAGCCAGATGGTGTCGGACACGAGGACCGAGTCGGTCGAAAGCGATGGCAGGCGCTTGGTGATGAACTCCTCGAAGTGCGGGCTGCCGATCTCCTCTTCCAGCTCCCAGAGGAAGCGGATGTTCAGGCGGACGCCGTTCTCGGCGGCGTACTTGGCGGCGAAGAGAGCGGTGATCCCGGGCCCCTTGTCGTCCGTCGATCCGCGGCCGAAGTAGCGGCCGTCCTGCTTGCTGAACCGGAACGGATCCTGGCGCCACTCGGGCTCCTGCGCCGGCTGCACGTCCATGTGGTTGTAGACGGTGATCGTCGGGCACGCGTCGCCGGCCTTGAACTCTCCCACGACGACCGGGTTGCCGGAGGTCGGCACGACCTCGGCCGCCGCCCCGCAGGCGCGCAGCATCTCGGCGGCCGCCTGCGCGCCGCGTTCGATGTCCGCCTTGTGCGCCGGATCCATGCTGATGGTCGGGATCTCGACCATGCGGCCGAGGCAGTCCTCGAAGCGGCCGCGGATGCTCTGGGTGTACGACTCGATGCGCCGGGGATCGGGGGTGGATCCGTTCATGCGGCGTCTCCTGTCGGCCGGGCCTCAGGCCAGGACGGTGCGCAGCGCCCGGATGCGGCGGCAGGCCTCTTCCAGGTCGTTCATCTTCTTGGCGTAGCAGAGCCGCACCTGGGTGCGGCCGTCCCTGGGGTCGACGTAGAAGGACGAGCCGGGAATCACCGCGACGCCGGCGCGCTCGAGGATCAACCGCGCCGCCTCCTGGTCGTCCTTGAACCCCAGCTCGCGGAAGTCGCACAGCATGTAGTAGGCGCCCTGCGGCGGGTAGGGAGTGAATCCGGCCTCGCGGCAGGCCTCGACGGTCATGTCGCGCTTGGTCTGGTAGTCGGCGCGCATCGTCTCGTAATAGGACTCCGGCAGGTCGAAGGCGGCGACGACGCCGTATTGCAGCGGCGACGGGGCGCAGACGTTGATCAGGTCGTTCAGGATCGCCATCTTGGCCGCCAGGGGCCGGCGCGCCACGGTGTAGCCCAGCCGCCACCCCGTCATGGCGTAGGTCTTCGAGAAGCCGCTGATGGTGATGGTGCGCCCGTCCATGCCGGGAAGGGTCGCCGGGCTGATGTGCCGCCGCCCATCGTAGAGGATGTACTCGTAGATCTCGTCGGTGACGCACAGGGCGTCGTGCCTGGCGCACAAGGAGGCGATGTGCGCCAGCTCCTCCCGCGTGAAGACCTTGCCGCACGGGTTGCTCGGCGTGTTCACCAGGATGAACTTGGTGCGGGGCGAGAAGGCCGCCTCGAGCGCGGCCGCGTCGTACGACCAGTCGGGCGGGCGCAGGGTGACGAACTTGATCGCGGCGCCGCACGCCTTCAGGATGTTCAGGTGATAGCCGTAGAAGGGCGAGAAGAGGATCACCTCGTCGCCCGGGTCCACGAAGGCCAGGCAGGCGGTGACGAACGAGCCGGTCGATCCGACGTTGACGATCACCTCGCCGTCGGCGTCGCACGGGATCCGGTTGTACTCGCGCACCTTCTTCGCGATCCGCTGCCTCAGCTCGTCGATGCCGTCGAGGCGCGTGTAGATCGAGCGGTCCTCGCGGATCGCCTTGATGGTCGCCTCCTTGATGATCGGCTCGATCGGCTGGTCGCAGATCCCCTGCCCCAGGTTGATGCCGTTCACCTTGGCGCACTCGATCGACATCCGCCGGATGTCCGACTGCGCCAGCCCCTCGATCCGATCCGCAAACAGCTTCTTCAAAGTCTGATCCCCGTGTGGACGCAGACGATCCCGCCGTTCATCGCCATGAAGGAGACGCGCGCGAAGCCCGACTCCTCCATCGCGGCCTTCAGCGCGCGCGCGTCCGGAAACCGGGACACCGAGTCGGTCAGGTAACGGTAGGCCGCCTCGCGCCCCGTGATGAGCCCGCCGATGCGCGGCAGGACGTTGAAGAAATAGTAGTTGTACACCTTCCACCAGAGCTTCGACGGGGGGGTCGAGAACTCGAGTATACAGGCACGGCCGCCCGGGCGCAGCACCCGCAGCATCTCCGCCAGCCCGGCGCGGTAGTCCGGCACGTTCCTGAGGCCGAAGGCGATGGTCACGGCATCGAACGATCCGTCCCGGAACGGCAGCGCCTCGGCCGGCGCGTTCACCAGGTCGACCGCGCCGTCGCCGCCTCGCCGCCCGAGCCGCTGGTCCAGCTTTTTCCGGGCCAGCCCCAGCATGACGCGGCTCAGGTCGGCGCCCACCACCCGCGCCGCCCGCCGTTGCCGCAGGACCTCGAGCGCCATGTCGCAGGTCCCGCAGGCCAGGTCGAGCGCCACGCCGCCGGCCGGCGCCTCCCGCAGCTGCCGCACCGCCACTCTCCGCCAGTGCAGGTCGATCCCGAGCGAGATGACCCGGTTCGTCAGGTCGTAACGCGGCGCGATGGCATCGAAATTGTCGCGGATCTGGATGTTCCGCGGCGTCAGCGCGTAAGGGGACATTCAGCTTCCGCCGTGACCGCCCGCCGATGGCCCTCCGTGGCCGCCCCCGCCGCGGCGCCGCCGGCGCCGCCGCCGCCCTCCCCCTCCCCCCGCCCCGGGAGCGCTCCCCGGGCCGGCCTGGGCCGGCCCGCCCGACGGTGCGCCGCCCTGTCCCCTGCCGGCGGGGCCGAACGAGCCGCCGCCTTCGAAGGAGGCCGCTTCCCCGCCGCCTTCCCCTTCGCCCGCCTCGTCGAGGACGCCGCGGGCCGCCTCCTCCCGGAAATGCGCTCGCAGAAGGTAGGCGACGATGGCGACGCGCTCCTCCTCGTTCAGGATGCCCTGCGCCATCGTCTCGTACTCGGCGCGCTCGTCGGGCGTGAGCTTCGCCGCCTGCTCCTTGAGGGTGTCCACGATCCGCCTCACCTTCCTGCGCGCGACCTCCTCGTCGGAGGGGACGTCGCACTCGTAGGCCTTCAGGTTGTTGGCCCGTACCAGCCGGTTGAAGTTCATCAGGTCGAACCCCGAGACCAGGGAGATCGCCTTGCCCGTCTTGCCGATGCGGCCGGTGCGCCCGGCGCGGTGGATGTACTGGTCCGACGACTCGGGGGAGGAGTAGATGAAGACGTGCGACAGATCCTCGATGTCGATGCCGCGCGCCGCCACGTCGGTGGCCACGAGGTGCTTCAGCTCCTTGCTCTTGAAGCGGCGCATGACCTGCTCGCGCTTGCGCTGCGGCAGGTCGGACGAGATCATCGCCACCGGCAGGCCGCGCATCGCCAGGTACCCGAAGACGGTGCGGGTCTCGGCGCGCGTGTTGCAGAAGATCATCGACGAGGCGGGATCCTCGTACTCGATCAGCTTGTAGAGGGCGCTCGCCTTGTCCATGCGCGTCACGATGTAGAACAGGTGCTGGACGTCGGTGACGTAGAGGACGTCCTGCGACAGCATCAGACGCTCGGGGTCCTTCTGGTAGCGGCTGGCGATCGCCTCGATCGACGATGGGATGGTGGCCGAGAACATGAGGGTCTGGCGCTCTTTCGGCACCTGCTCGAGGATCTGCTTCATCTCCTTCTCGAAGCCCATGTCGAGCATCTGGTCGGCTTCGTCGATGACCAGGGTGCGCACGCGGCCGAGGCGCAGCGTCCCCTGGCGCAGGTGATCGAGAACGCGGCCCGGCGTCCCGACCACCACCTGCGCCCCCTGGCGCAGGCCGGTGATCTGCCGGGGCATCGAGTCGCCGCCGTAGATCGACAGCACGCGCACGCGGCTGGGCGCCCCCAGGCGGCCCAGCTCGTCGGTCACCTGCACCGTCAGCTCGCGCGTCGGGCAGAGCACCAGCGCCTGCACCTCGGGGAGGTCCTTGCCGATCTTCTCGACGATCGGCACCCCGAACGCCGCGGTCTTGCCGGTTCCGGTGCGCGACTGGACGATCAGGTCCTTGCCGGCCCGCGCCAGCGGGATGGCGCGCGACTGGACCTCGGTCGCCTGGCCGTACCCCATGGCGTGCAGGGCCTGCAGGATCGGCTCCGGCAGGTCGAGCGACGTGAAGGGGACCGGCGCGGCCGGGAAGGCGGAGCGCTCCGTGCCGGGCGCCCTCGGGGGGAGCGGTGGCGGGAGATCGCGCGGCGTGCCGCGCGGGCGAATCGCCACCACGCGCATCTGCCGCAAGGACCGGTGTTTCTTGTCGGAAGCGGCCATCTACACCCCGAGGGCTCCGCCGATCACCTGGCCGGTCGTCAG
>QHXZ01000093.1:0-18813 GCA_003223165.1 Acidobacteriota bacterium | reverse complement strand
CACTCCTGGAGGAGCCGCGGCGCCTCGTCGGGCCGGATGGCGCGCGCCGCGTCCTGGACCAGGGCCACGCGGTAGCGCTTGCGGTCGAGGAGCCCCTCGATCGCGTAACGGTCGCAGACGTCGAGCGCCACGCCATAGACCACCACCCGGCCCGGACGCACCGCGTCGAGCACGGTGTCGACGTTGGGGTTGCTGAAGACGTCGAAGCGTTGCTTGCGGAAGAAGATCTCCCCTCCGCCGGCCAGGTGCTCGCGCACCTTCTTCTTGAGCGCTCCCTTGTTTTCGGGGCGGCTGTCGATGAAGAGGGGGCTCAAGGGACGGGTCGCCTCGACCTTCTCCTGGCCCGGCGTGCCGGCCAGGCAGTGTGGCGGGTAGGTCTCGCGCAAATCAGGCTTGTGCGAGATCTCCTTGTCCTCAAGGCCGTGATAATCGACCGATCCCAGGATGGCGATGCCCCGCTCCTTGGCGAACGACGTCAGGACCTTCAAGTTGGGGAGGATGGTCTCCGCTCCCTGGACATAGAGGCTGCCGTCGGGCATGAGAAAGTCATGCTGCGTGTCGACGTCCCAGAAGACCGTTCCATGCATGGCAGGGGTGGATTCTATGCCGCGAGCCGTCCCGCGGTCAATTTGGTCGCCCCGCGGAGGCCCGCAGCGCGGCGGTGCGACGCGACGGGCCGCGGGGCGAAGCGGCGCGAGAAAATGACGCCCGCCGCCGGTGCCCGAGTGAACGGGGGGGTGGACCGGCGGCGGGCGTTGGAAACCTGCTGGAGGCAATCCCCGGCCCGGGGTGGCCCGGCAGATTTCCAAAGGTCACGCGCGAACATTGCAAGCCCCATGCCCTGCACTGGGATGGTTCGGGGTCGCTACTGGGGGCGGGGAGAAAGTCACGGTCCTGCACAGGCTTGAGACGGAAATCCTGCGGCGTGGCCCGTATCGCCTGACACCACTTATCGAGTCGCTGAGACTGTCTGGCGATGGCATGCGCGGCGGAGAAGCATGGCTAAGATGCTGCCTTCCAAGTATTTTCTAGCCTGAGTCTCAAGGAGAGTCTCGCTAGACGCTTGAGACCGTCCTTCAAGGGCAGGAGAGCACGGTCGGCAACGAAACGGCGGGAGTCTCGAGGCGGGCAAAGCGCTCGGGGTCGCTGGAGCGTTCCGGCAGGGTGCGGACGAAGTTGGTGAGGTGCCAGATCGCCTGGTCGGAAAGGATGCGGCTGAACGGCGGCATCGGATCACGGCCGTGGCCTATCTTCCAGAAGATCTCGCCGTCGTGCATCCGGCCGAGGCGCCGGGGGTCGGTGAGGTCGGCCGGCCTGGTTTTCAGCTCGCCCGATTCGGGGCCATCCCCCTTCCCTGCCTCGCCGTGACAGACCGAGCAATGCCGGGCGAAGAGCCTCCCTCCATGCTGCCAGGAAAGGGGCGAGGGCGCCACCGGGTTGCGCAGCGCGGCCGCCTCCGGGGGAGCGATCCAGGCCGTGCCGTCCGCGAGGGCCGCCGCGGCGGCCGCCGCGGCCACGAGGGCGATAGCCGTCCGGCCCGCCGTCCAGGGGAGCACCACCCGCCTCTTCGTGTCCTGGTCAAGCATAGCCTCGGGCCCCGGCGTGCTTGCGCCGCGCCGCTATTGTCCGGCATTTTTCTAGAGGACGACGGGGTAAATCTTGCGGTGCACGTGGGCCCGGTCGACCGTGGCGCTGCCGGGCCTCGACCAGTGGGCCAGGGCCACGAACTGGTCGCGGACGAAGCATCGGGGCAACAGCGCGGCGAGGTCGTCGTCGGAGAAGACCCTGACCGGACGCCCCTGTCCCGCGAGCAGGTCCTGGCCGGGCACGAGCGATCCGAGGACCAGGTCCTGGGCCAGGAGTCCGGCCTCGATCGTGGAGGTGGCGGCGACGGCCGGCGCGGACAGTCCGGCGAGCGCCAGCCTCGAATGGCCGTTGCGCGCCTCGCTGCGGACCCGCAAACGCAGGCCGGTGTGCAGGGCGAAGTCGTCGAACGGCCCGGGGCGCGGGTCGTCCGGCCGGACCGCGGCGGTGATGCCGAGCGACAGCCGCCGGCCGGCCCGATCGAGGGTGAGGACGATGTCCTTTCCGGCCTCGAGGTCGAGGGCGGCGTCGAGCGCCTCGAAGTTGTCCCGCACCGTGCGCCCTCCGATCGCCACGATCCGATCCCCGGCCCGCACGCCGGCCGTGGCCGCCGGGCCGCCCGGGAAGACGTGCCGCACGCGTGGGGCGTCCGCGTCGTTCCAGGCGCCGCCGTCGCTCGCCGCCAGCAGGGGATCCTCGAGCAGCAGCCCCACCCAGGGCCAGGAGGCCGAGGGTCCTTCGAGCATCTTCCCCATCGAGCGCGCCGCGTGCGCCGCCGGGATGAAGAGCCCCGCCGACCGCAACGGCCCGGGCGCACGTTCCGCGGAGTAGTTAACCTGGAGCCCGGGGATCCCCAGCAGGCGCCCGGAGGCGTCGAGCAGCGCTCCGCCGGAGTCCCCCGGCCCGATGGCCGCCTCGACCTCGCACCAGAACTCGAGCGGCCGCGTGCCGACCCGCACGCGACGGTGCGGCCCGATGCGCGCCCAGGTCACTTGAAGCCCGACGTCGCCGGGGTTGCCGATCAGGTAGGCGGCCGTGCCGACCTCGGGGAGAGGTCCGTCGGCGAAAGGGATAGGATGGAGATCGGACGCCGCGACCCGCAGGAGCGCCAGGTCGGAGGCGGGATCGATCGACACGACGCGCGCCGCGGACGTCTGTCCACCCAGGAACTCGACGGTGATCTCCTTGCTCCCGTCCACGACGTGGGCGTTCGTCAGGACCAGGCCGTCCTCCGATACGATCACGCCCGATCCGGCTCCCTGACCCTCGACCGGCTCCTGGCGGAACCGGCTGTTGTGGAACACCGGGGTCGTCAACACCTCGCGCGAGCGCACCCGCACGACGCTCGACACCGCCTCCATGACGGCGCGAGGCAGGACGTCCGGGCAGGGCTCGGCGCAGGGCGTCGGCGCGGCGCGCGCCGGGCCGGAGGCCGGCCCCGGGGCGGCCGCCGGCAGGATCGGCGGGACGATCGCCGCGAGTAGCAGAAGAGGGAGCAGGAGAAGGCGCATGAGGGAGAGGAATATAATTCCCGGGCAGCGACGACGCCCGTCTGGAGATCATCGTGCGCGCTCGTAACCGAGCCGGCTCCCTCGCCACGGCGGGGCTCTGCGTCCTGGGGACCGCGACCTTCGTGGCCCGGTCGGGCGCGGCTCGGGAGGGTGGTCACCTTCCGGCGGCGCCGCGTCAGCCGGCCGACGGCCTGGCCCTCCCCGTCTCCGAATCCTTGCGCGAGTTCCTGTCCTGGGCCCATCCCCGGGGGAACGACTGCGGCCCGCCGACGGGAGTCCGGCTGCTGGAACGCTGGCCGCAGGCCCTGCGGGTGGAGTACGACATCGCCTGCGGGCAGGATCTGCGCCATCTCGAGGCGGTCCTGATGACCCGCGAGGGGAAGGGCGTCTGGCAGGTGGCCGAGGGGTTCGAGGCCGAACGCGGCCGGCTCGACCTGGCCCTGAGGCTGGAGGGCCTGTCCCGTCCGCAGAGGGCGGTCGCGGCGGGACCGGCGGCCGGAGTCCCGGGGATCGAGCCTCCACCGGCCAACGAGGGGGCGCGGACGACCGGCACCCCGATGGACGCGGCGGTGCCCCCCCGGGCGGTGCGCGAGAGCCGCGCCGCCTATCCCGAGGAGGCGGGGAGGGCGCGCCTCCTGGGAGAGGCCCACGTCGAGCTGCTGGTGGACATCTCGCCGGCCGGGGTGCCGCTCCAGGCCCGCCCGCTGCGCGGCCCCGATCCCGACCTGGGGATGCGGCGGGCCGCGATCGAAGCGGTGCTGCGCTGGCGTTTCGAGCCGGCCATGCTGGCGGGCAAGGCGATGCGCTACTTCTCTCCTCTCGAGATCACCTTCGAAGGGCTCCCTCCCGGGATGCGTGACTGGGTGCACCGGGCGCTGTTCCACGTGCAGGCGATCGTCTCCTCCGAAGCGGCGGCGGCCGGGGAGGCGCGGCGCCGGCTGGAGGCGGGGGAGCGGTTCGAGGAGGTGTCGGCCGCCCTCGGGGCGGGCGCGACGGGCGGCGCGGACGGGGAGGAGAGCGGCGACTGGGGGTTCGTGTCGGCCGCCGGCCTGCCTCCCGCGGTGCGCCGGGCGCTGCACGAGGCGACCGTGGGAGGCCTCACCGGACCGGTCGAGGCCGGCGGGCGGCACTACCTGTTGCGCAAGCTCGGCGAAGTCTATTACGCCCTGCACGCCGTCGAAGGAGAGGAGGTGTCCTACAGGATCCTGCACGACCGGAACGGCCCGGAGGGCGAGGCACTGCGGCGCGCCATCGAGGCCGACATCGCAGGGTTCACCGCCGACAGCCGCCGCCGGACCTACATGAACGAAGCGGCCCGGCTGATGGGGATCCACCAGACGCGGGTGCCGGTCGGGCGGCTGCTGATCCACACCGACGCGCTGGACGAGAACGAGATCCGCATGCTGGGGCAGATCGTCGAGGCGACCATCCGGGCGCACGAGGAGTTCTGGCGGCCGATCGTGCCGCTGCGTCCGTTCAAGGAGCAGGTCCTGGTCTACGCCTTCGCGCACAGAAGCGACCACGACCGCCTGCACGCCCTTTGGCTGACCGGCAGGCCGTCCCCGCCGGAGCCCCGGGGCGGCGCCGCCGGCCAGACGCGGGAAGGGGCGATCTCCTGGCGTCCGGCGGGCGAATACGTGCCCGCGTCGCGCATCCTGGCGATCCCGTGCGAGGCATCGGGAGGTCACCTTCCGGTCCCGGTCCTGATCCACGAGGCGGTCCACATGCTCGACTTCGAGCGGGTCTACGGGGCGAACGCCACCCCCTCGCAGTGGTTCGAGGAAGGTCTGGCCTACTACTTCGGCTTCTCGCACGTGGACAGCCGGCTGCGCATCGAGCCGGGCGAGATCAGCCGCTCCGGGACCATCGTGGCCGGGGGTGACCGGCTGCAGTTCGATCCCCGGACCCGGCTGCACGACTACCTGCGCGGCCTGCGGGAGGGCGGCCCGGTCCCCCTCCTCGAGCTGCTGCGCGCCGGCACGTCGGACACCCTCTGGAGTGGCGAGCGCCCGGCCCGGGCTTACGGCGCGGCCTGGACGTTGATGCACTTCCTGCTGGACGGGGACAGGGGGCGCCGCCTGCCGGCCCTGCGCGACTACGCCCGGCTGGAGGCGCAGGGCGAAGGGGGGGCCGCCGCCTTCGCGCGCCTCTTCGGCCCCGACCTCGCGGCACTCGAGAGCGCCTGGCACCAGTACGAGGAGGGACTGTGAGCGAGCACCGGGGAGAGGACCTGCCGGAGGAAGTGCCGATCGGCTACGCCTGGGACTTCGAGACGCAGCAGCGGCGGCTGCCCAAGGAGGAGTACGACCTGCACCGCGCGATCCTCGACGACCTGGAGGAGGAGGACCTCGACGGCCTCGACCTGTCGCGGGCCAGCGACTACGTCCTCTGGGCCGCGGCCCAGGCGTTCGAGGAGCTGGAGCGGGGCGGGGACGCCGTCGCCTGCCTCAAGCGGATCGCCGCCTCGGCCTCGCCGCACCCGGCGCTGTCGTACCCTGACATCCTGCTGCGCCTGGAGGAGCTGCTGAAGGATCGAGGCGACTATGACGAGGCGCTCGCCGTGCTGGCGCGCGTCGAGCAGGAGGATGCCGCGCTCAAGGACGCCTGCCGGGAGGAGCGCGCCTCGGTGCTGGTGCTGTCGGGCCGGATCGAAGAGGGGGTGCGGCTCTTTGAGGCCGCGGCGCGCGAGGCCCCGGAGGATCCGTGGGTGCTCCTGATCGCGGCCTGGGCGCTCCTGCAGCGGGGGCGCTACGAGGAGGCGCTCTCCTGGGTGGGGCGGGCCGAGCAGGCCCTTCGATGGGTCGAGGATCGGGAGGAAGCGCTGAAGGCGCGCGAGGAGATCGCCAAGCTGCGCAAGGAGTCCGCGGCGCGCCTGGAGCGGCGCCGGAGGCTGATCGACGCGGGATCTCCCGGGGCGCCCCCCGGCCTGGGAAGCGCGCGGGAGGAGATGCTGGCGCGTCTCGACGCCGAGGAGGTGCGCCTGGTGGAGCACCCGCCGCGCGATGCGATGGCCCTGTCGCGGGCGACGGAGCGGCTGGCGGGGCTGCAGCAGCGGGCCTCGCGGGCCTGGGACGACGCCGTCGAGGCCGGCGACGAGGAGGCGATCGCCGCCTTCGACGACCTGATGGCCGAAATCGCCTCTCTGGCCGAGCGCTTCGGGATCGAGCTGCCGGATCTTACTTCCGGCGCTCCAACTCCTGGTCGATGATATCGGCGAAGCTCTGCGTGTCGCGCGCCCCCACCATCATGATGCCGTTGATGAAGAAGGTGGGGGTCCCGGTCACGCCGTACTTCGACCCGTCCTGGAAGTCCTTGTCGACCTCGGTCTTGAACTTCCCCGAGTCGAGGCAGGTCTTGAACTTGGCCTTGTCGATGCCGATCCCGGAGGCAGTCTCGACCAGGTCGGTCGCGGCCAGCTTCTGCTGGTTGGCGAACATGGCGTCGTGCATCTCCCAGAACTTCCCCTGCTCCTTGGCGCACTCCGAGGCCTCGGCGGCGGTGTGGGCGTTCTGGTGGAAGCTCAGCGGGTAGTCGCGGTAGACCAGGCGGATCTTGTCGCCGTACTTCTTGAGCACGTCCTGCACCGTCCCCTCGGCCTTGCTGCAGAAGGGGCACTGGTAGTCGGAGAACTCGACGATGGTCACGGGGGCCTTGGCCGGTCCCTTGGACGGGTCGTCGTCCTGGGCCACCTCGATGCGCGGCGGCTCCAGCATCACCTTCACGCCGTACTTGTCACGCAGCCCCTTGAGGTAGGAGCGCTGCGTGTCCTGCAGCTTCTGGTTCTTCAGCATGGCGGTGACCTGGGGACCGACCTGCTCCTTGGTCTGCCCGCCGAGGCGCGCCTTGTTCTGCTCGAACCAGTCGTCGATCTCCTTCTGCGCCGGGTCGGTCACCTTGGAGTTGACCTCGGCGTCCATCAGCTTCTCCTTCGGGACGCCCTTGGCCGCCGCCTCCTTGTCGAGGACGGCGTCGTTGATCATGCCGTCCAGGACCTGCTTGCGCGCCTCGTACTCCTGCTGGCGGACCTTGAAGAGCGCCCCGGCCGCCTGGGAGTCGAGCTCGTCGACAGTGATCGCCTTGTCGCCGACCATCGCGACGGTCGATCCGGACGAGGCGGGCGTGGACGCCGCGGGGGCCGCCGGTTTCTTCTTGCCGCTGTCCTTTGAGGCGTCGCCCGATGCCGCGCCGCACGCGAAGGTCGCCGCCGCGCAGACCGTGGCGCCGACCGCCAGGAGCCTCGTGATCGAAAGTGCCATGCCGCCTCCTTGCCGCAGGTTGGGTTGATGGAATCCCGTGGATTCTACAGCCATCAGCCCTTTCCGTAAAGGGCGCTCGGGCCGTTTCCCGGACCGGCTCCTAGGCGCCGGGGCGGCCCGGGCCGGCCGGTGGCGCCGGCAGCTGGCGTTGCAGCCCCGCATCGAGGGCCGCGGTGATGCGCGCCCGGGTCTCGTCGAGGTGCGCCCGCGTGACCTCGTCCAGCCGCGCCCCGGCCGGTGCCGGGCGTCCGGTCGGGCCGAGGAGGGCGTCGATGCCGCGGCGGATCGCCTGCAGGTCGGCCCGCGCCAGCGTCCGGGCGTCCTCGGGCGCGGCCGGGTCGAGCTGCACCACCAGGCCGACCAGCGTCTGCAGGTGCTTGCGCTGCAGGTTGCGCCGGAAGGAGTCGATGTTGCCCCGGGCGTCCACCTCGCTCCAGATCGCCTTGCGCAGCGAGGAGAACATTTCGGCCATGGTGAACGGTTGCTCCTTCGGGCCGTAGTGGGTCTCGAGGTCGCTCAGGCGGTTCAGGGTGATCGGGTGGTACAGACGGTCGAGGGACCCCGACTGCATGGCCAGTACCAGGGCGTGGATCGGCGGGTCGTTCCTGTCGATCTGGTAGATCGTCCCTTCGATGTCGGGGAAGCGCTCCACCGCCAGCTTGTTGAGCAGGTGGGCCGGGAACTTGAAGGCCTGCGGACCGAAGATCTCGTCGTTCAGGAGGGCCAGCGCGGCGCGCTGCTCGGCGGCCGGCACCGGGTCGTACGGCAGGCGGCCGTTCGGGTCGCCGATGTGGTCCCGGTAATGCCTGATCCCGCCGATGTACTTCGGAACGTTGATCGCCGCCGGGGCGATCTCGCCGATGCCCTCCGAGAAGACCAGTCGGAGCTTCTGGTAGCGCGTCCCCGGCTCGCCGAAGCGCGACTCCATCTTCGCGAACAGCTCGCGGGCGATGTCGGCGCGGCTCCTGTAGAACGCCAGGATGTCGCCCCCGAGGTCGAACATGCTCGAGGTCGGGTCCATGCCGCGCGGGCTGCCGGTGTTGGTGTCCTCGTCGGTGCCGTAGGCCAGCGCGGGCTCGGCGCAGCGCGCCGCGATCTTCTCCAGCTCCGGCTTCTCGCCCTCGACCGTGTCGGAAGCGATCGGCCTGTAGGCGTACTCGATGGCCCAGCGGTCGTACGGGCCGACGTTCGTCTGCCAGTACTGGCCCTGCGGCTTCCCTTCCGGGGCGAGGTTGACCGGGATGTAGTCCATGACCGAGCCGGTCAGGCCGGTGCGCGACGTCAGGGCCGCGTCCTGCAGCCGGTCGAACGGGTACAGGTTGCTCGCCTTGAAGTTGTGGCGCAGGCCGAGCGTGTGGCCCACCTCGTGCAGCGTCACGTGCACGATGAAGTCGTTGATGTACTTCTCCTCCGACGCGGGATCGAGCGCTCCCCGGGCCTGGAGGACGTTCCACCCCAGGGCCGCTTCGTGCTGCAACCCTTGGGCGTAATCGCAGTAGCCGAGGGCCGCGCGCGGCTGGCCCGCGCGGCGCCCCGCACCCAGGGGAGGCCAGGCCGCCTGCGCGACCGACCCGTCACCGGGGCCGTCGAGCAGGAGCCCGATCGGCAGCGGCCCGAGGCCGGAGGTCCAGCCGGCCAGCGCCTGCGCCACGACCCCCTGCGCGCCCGATCCGGAGCGCGCCGGGAGTGCCACCGGCGCCACCAGCTCGCCGAACTCGCGGCGGACCCGCCTTATCATGTCGGCGCTGAAGCGGATGTCGGCGTCGAAGATCTCCCCCGTGTAGGGGTTGATGCGCGACGGCCCCTGGGCGAAGCCGGCGTTGGGCGCCACGATCCAGCGCAGCGAGGCGTAGCGCACGTCGGCCGCGTCCCAGTCGGGATCGTCGGGCTGGTCCTTCGCCACGAGCGCGTTCTTGAATCCGAGCGGCTCGAACGCCGCGTTCCAGCCGAGCACCCCCTGGCGCACCGCTTCGCGGTACTCCTTCGGGATCGAGTTCTCGAGGTAGAAGACGATCGGCTGCTTCGGCTCGGAGAGCGCCGCCGCGGGCTCCTTCTTCTCGAGGTGCCAGCGGGTGATGTAGCGCAGCGTCGGGACGTCCGCGCGGTCGTCGCTGTAATCGTCCAGGAGCGTCATGAAGTGCCCCACGCGATCGTCGCCCAGGCGCGGCCGGTAGCCGGTCTCGGGCAGCCGGGAGATCGAGTAGTGGAAGCGCACCAGGAGGCTGCGCGAGTCGGCGGCGTAGAGCAGGGAGCGCTTCACCTCCGGGGTCTTGAAGTGCAGGACGGTCTCGAAATCGACGTTCTGCGGGAACGCCTTGCACAAGGCGATGCTGCTGCCATCCTTGTCGAGCTGGTAGGGGACCTCGTACAGCGTCCGCAGCGCCAGGGACATCCCTTCGAGGTCGTCCACGACGAACGACGAGAGATCGACCAGGAGGCTCTTGCGGTCGGGGTGCGGCTGGCTTTCGATCTTCGCCTGCCCGACCACGGCATCGGGCACGGCGACCCGCGCGGGGGCGTGCATGGACGAAGCGGCCGACGCCTGGAAGAGGGTGTTCCTCTTGATCAGCTGGATCGTCTTGCCGACGCGGTGGAAGGAGACCACGTACTCCGGCAGCATGTCGGCCGGGTAGATGAAGTTCTGGCCGATGCCGGAGACGAGCGTCGGGTTGAACAGGAAGGGCGTCTCGAGCTGGTCCGGGGTGATCTCGAGCAGGTACTGTCCCTCGTCTTCCTTGACGTAGAGGTTGAACAGTCCTTTCAGCTCCCTGGCCCCCTTGACGGCCTTCTCGAAGGGAGGCTCCTTCGGCTCGTCCTTGTCCTTCTTCTTGTCTCCATCCTTCTTGTCGCCGTCATCCTTGGCCTCGGCAGCGTCTTTCTTGTCCTTCTTGTCCCTTCTGTCCTGGGCGGGGCCGAAGGCCGCCTCTCCCGCGCGAGGATCCCGGGAGCCCGGTTGCGGCACGCCGAGGGCCGGGGCGCGGCCGGGCAGGTCGGCGGAGGCCGTGGCCGGGGCGGCCGGCGCGAGGCCGAGCAGCGCCACGACGAAGGAGATCCAGAGAGACCGGGAGCGCGACAGATGATCGGACATCGTCCCCTCCATTCTCAGGGTTCGGGATGGACCCGGCCCGAAGGGGGGCCTCCCCACCGGGCACCCTGAGGTCATACGTAGATTGGCCTCGAAGCGTTGCATTCTACTTGAAAAGGGCCGGATGGGTTTACAATAGGGGCCTCCCGAGCCAACCCCCCAGGAGAGGCCCCAGCGGCGAGGTGCGTCGATGAAGTACCGTCAGCCCGGGTACCACGACAAGGACTACAAGGACGAGCGCGAGAAGCGCAAGGAGAATGACCGCGGCCCGCGCGGACCCCGCGAGCCCCGGGGCATGGCGCGCGAGGCGCGCCTGGTCACCCGCTGCTTCCAGTGCGGACACCAGCAGCCGGCCCCCGAAAGCCTCGACCCCGGCGCCCTCTGCCCCTCCTGCAACGCTCCCCTGCACTGCTGCCGCAACTGCGTCCACTTCGACCCCGCCGCCCGCTTCCAGTGCCGCGAGCCGATCCCGGCGAAGATCCTCTCCAAGACCGCCGCCAACGCCTGCACCTTCTTCCGCCCCGAGACTGTCCTCGACGCCACCGGCCGCCGCATCGTCACCCCCGCCCCCGCCCCCGAGCCCGACAAGGAAACCAGCGCCCGCGCCGCCTTCGACGCCCTGTTCAAGAAGAAGTAGAGGGCCCGGCGAACGGGCGGCACGCGCCCGAAGCCGGGCGGATGACCTTCGTCCGGCCGCGAGGGGCGTGATACGATCCGGCCCTGAACCGGTGGCTTCTCCACCGTCCGGTGTCCGAAGATGACCCTCGCCCTCGCCCGGCGCGCCGTCGCCGGCGCGCTTCTCCTGCCGCTCCTTCTGGGCGGGCCGCTTGCCTGCTTCGGGCCGTCGCACGTCGAGCCGGTCGGGGCCGAGGGCCCCGCCTTCGCGCTGGCCCGGGACGAGCAGCGGCTCTGGAAGCAGTCCGAGGAAGAAGAAAGGAAGCTCCGCGACAAGGCGCCGATCTACGACGACCCGCTTCTGAGCGACTACCTGAACGGCGTGGCGCAGAAGCTGGTGCCGCCCGACGTGGCGCGCCAGGGGGTGCTGAAGATCCGGGTCAGCGCCATCAAGGACCCGACGCTCAACGCCTTCACCTTCCCCACGGGGTCGGTTTACGTCCACACCGGGCTCCTGGCCCGCATGGAGAACGAGTCGCAGCTGGCGATGGTCCTGGGCCACGAGATCACGCACGCGACCAACCGCCATGCGCTGGAGTTCGAGCGCAGCGCGCGCAACAAGCAGATCGGCTTCTCGATCGCCTCGCTCGTGGCCAGCATCGCCATCGCCAACACCGCGGGCAAGAGGGCGCAGGGCGGCGACTGGAGCGGCGCCTACGTCTTCAGCCAGATCGGTAACATCCTGGTGTCGCTCGGCATGGAGCTGGCCTTCCTGGCGGCGGTGAACGGCTTCGGCCGCGACCTCGAGCGCGAGGCGGACGAGGTCGGCCTGCAGCGGATGGCCGACGCCGGGTACGACCCCCGCCAGGCGCCGCGTGTCTTCGCGCTATTGAAGGAGGACCACGGCGACGACTCCAAGGCGGAGGTCTTCTTCTTCGGCAGCCACCCGCGGTTGGACGAGCGGATCGAGGACGTCGGCGGCCTGATCCAGGCGCGCTGAGCCGAAGCCCGCCTCCGACCCGCGCGCCTTCCAGATGCGCACCCGCGTCCTGGTGCGCGACGACGCGGCCCAGAACCTCGAGGCCGGCCGCTTCGGGCACGCCGAGGCGGAGATCAAGAAGGTCCTCGATCTGACGCCGAACGACCCGGTGGCGCACTTTCTTCTGGGCCAGCTCGACGAGAAGCGCGCCGCCGAGACGAAGGATCCCGCCGAGGCGAAGCGCCTGACGGGAGAGGCGATGAAGGCCTACGAGGAGGCGATGCGGCTCGACGCCACGTACGCCGATCCCTTCAAGGCGGTCGGCCTCCTGCGCTACAAGGCCGGCGAGCGGGACAAGGCGCTCGCCGCCTTCCGGCTGTACCTCAAGCTGCGGCCCGAGGCGCCCGACGCCCGGCAGATCAAGGACTACATCCTGGAGATCGAGGCCCGCTGACCCCGCCGATGGATCTCGGACTCGCGGACCAGAGCGTGCTGCTCGTCGGCGCCAGCCGTGGCATCGGCCTGGCCGGCGCCAAGGCGTTCGCCGCCGAGGGCTGCCGCACGGCGCTGATGGCGCGCGACGCGGAGGGGCTGCGGAGCGCGGCGCGCGAGGCCGGCGCCGCCCTGGCGGTGGCGGGGGACGCGACGCGCGAGGAGGACGCGGCGCGCGCCGTGCGCGAGACCCTCGAGCGCCTGGGACGGATCGACGTGCTGGTGAATCTCGTCGGCGGCTCGCGGGGCGACCCGGGGATCGCCGCTCCCGACTCCGACTGGGACGCGGTCCTGGCCTCCAACCTGCGCGCGGCGGTGCGCATGACCCGGTTGGTGGAGCCCGGGATGCGCGAGCGCGGCAGCGGCGCCATCATCAACGTGTCGTCGATCTTCGGGCGGGAGTGGGGCGGCGCGGTCTCCTACAACGCGGCCAAGGCGGCGCTGATCGCCTACACCAAGTCCTGCGCCCGCGACCTGGCGCCCGCCGGGGTGCGCGTCAACAGCGTCGCCCCGGGATCGGTCCTCTTTCCGGGCGGATCGTGGGATCGGCGTCGGCGCGCCGATCCCGAGGGGATCGACGGTTTCGTGAAGCGCGAGCTGCCGCTGGGCCGCTTCGGCCGGCCCGAAGAAGTGGCGGCCGCCATCGTCTTCCTGGCCTCGCCGCGCGCCTCGCTGATCACAGGCGCCTGCCTCAGCGTGGACGGCGGGCAGAGCCGGTCCCTCTTCTAGGCACGTCGCGGCTTCGGCTTGCGTTTCTCGGCGAGCACCGCGAAGGTCTCGAAGACGATCTGCAGGGCGAGGTAGAGCGTGACGTCGGTCGGGTCGAGGGGTGGGGCGATCTCGACCAGGTCCATGGCGCGCACCGGCAACCCGTCGACGAGGCCGCGCACCAGGTCGAGGAGCTGGCGGCTGCTCAGGCCGCCGGCGACCGGGGCGCCGGTGCCGGGGGCGCATGAGGGGTCGGCGACGTCGATGTCGATCGTCAGGTAGACGTTGCCGACGCCGGCCAGCCGCTCCTTCGCCAGGTCGATCGCGCCCGCGACGCCGAGGCGCTCGATCTCCCGCGCCGGCACGAAGCGGATCCCCTTCTCCTTCATGAACTCCAGCTCGACCTGGTTGTAGGAGCGCGTGCCGAGGATCAACAAGTGATCCGGCCTGAGGCGGCTGCTGTCGAGCGCCCGCCGCATCGGGCAGGCGTTCGAGAGGCTCGAGCCGTCGTAGGCGTCGAACAGGTCGGGATGCGCGTCGAGCGAGACCAGGCCGTACCCTTCGGGAAATCCGGACGAGAAGCCGCGCAGCAGCGGGATGCTGACCGAGTGATCGCCGCCGATCGAAAGCAGGAACGCGTCGCGGCCGGCCATCGCCGCCATCCGGAAGGCATCCGCGACCGCGGCCTCGACGCGCGCGAAGTAGTCGCGGCGCGCCGCCTCGGGGTCGCCGCCCGCGTCCGCGGCGCCGGGCGCGACGTCTCCGAGGTCCCGCACGCGCAGCAGCGACGGGTCGACGACGTACCCTTCCTCCGAGATGGCGGGGGAGCTGCCGGAGATCTCGCGCAGGCGGCGCGGCGCCTCGGCCGCTCCCTTGCGGTAGCAGGCCGCGCCATCGTACGGAAGCCCCAGGATCGTGACGTCCGAAGGCAACGGAAGCGCGGGATCGGCCAGACCACCCCAGGGATGGCGCCGTATCATGGGTCGGATTCTACTGTAAGATCGCGCCTCATGCGCGAGGCGACGGTGACCGGGATGAAGCGTCGGCTGGCGGGGCTTGGCCTTCTCCTGCTGGCCACGGGCTGCGGGCGCGCGGCCGCGCCTCCCTCTCCGACGGCCTCCGGGGCGGCGACCGGCGCCCCAACGGCGGCCGGCCCGGCGGCGACGGTCTCGTTCGCCGACCTGGATGGCCTGCACGCCGACCTGGCGCGCCGGCGCGGGCGTCCGGTCCTCGTCAACTTCTGGGCCACCTGGTGCGCGCCGTGCGTCGAGGAGATGCCGGGGCTGGCGGCGCTCGCTCGCGAGTACGCCGGCAGGGGGCCCGACTTCGTCGGCGTGTCGCTCGACGCCTGGGTGACCGGCGAGGGGGAGGAGACCAGGGCGAAGGTGCTAGGCGCCCTCGCCACGGCAGGGGTGGCCTACCCCAACCTGATCTACCGCGGGGACCAGGACCCGATCGTCAACGCCTTCCACCTTCCCGGGCCGATCCCGTACTCGGTCCTGTACGACCGGGCCGGCCGGGAGGTCAAGGCCTGGGCCGGGCCGGTGCCGATCGACGATCTGCGCCGGGCCCTCACCGCGCTGCCCTCGGGCTAGTCCGCCGTCCGTCCGGCCAGCCGCCCTACTTCTTTCGCGCGAAGTGGAACACCTCGGTGTTCGACGCGCCCTTGTCGGTCCAGGTCCACTCCTGCGTGAAGTGATCCGGGTCCTGGAAGCTGACCACCAGGCGGTCCATGTGGCCGGCGTCGGGCGAGGCGAGGTTGGTCGCGTCCACGAAGGCGAACTTGATGCTCTTGCCGTCGGGGGACGCCTCGGCCCGCATGCGCGGCTGGTTGTGCGAGGCGCAATAGTGCGTCATCATCAGCCGGTCGCCGTCGGGGTGGTACATGGTGATCATGTTCATCTCGGTTCCGTGCCCCAGGTCCTCCATCAACGCCGAGCCGTCCGAGACCAGCGCGTAGGACACCGTCACCGGCTTCCCATCCTTGGACGTCCCCTGCCAGGCGCCGACCAGGGCCTTCAGCTTGTCGAAGCCGGGGTTCGGCTTCATCGGCGCCGGCTTGGCGTCGGCGAATGCCTGGGCGGCGCAGAAGACCAGCAGGCCGGGCAGAACGATCCATCCCCGCGTGCGTCTCATATCTCTCCTCCTTGGAAGTTGTGCGGTCCAGTAATACCCGGCCGTCGGGCCGCCGTCAAGAGCGTCGGGCATGACGTTGTGGCGGGCCGCCCAACGGTGCTAGGCTTCTCCTCCTTGCGAACATCCTGACGCCATGTCGCAGATCTTTCATCGCAGCACGAATACGATCTCCCGGGTCACGATCTACGCGGCCGTGTTCTTCATCGCCGGACTGACCTGGGTCCTGATGGCGCTCGATCGCGCGCCCTACACCACGGGGCAGGGGGTCGTCCTGAGGCAGCCGGTCCCCTTCAGCCACGAGCACCACGTGGCGGGGCTGGGGATCGACTGCCGCTATTGCCACACGTCGGTCGAGACCTCGGCGTTCGCCGGCCTCCCGCCGACCTCCACCTGCATGAACTGCCATAAGATGATCTGGGCCGACAGCCCGATGCTGGAGCCGGCGCGCGCCAGCTTCCACAGCGGACGGCCGATCGTCTGGACGCGCGTCAACGACCTGCCGGACTTCGTCTATTTCGACCACAGCATCCATGTGGCGAAGGGGATCGGCTGCGCCTCCTGCCACGGGCGCGTCGACACCATGCCGCTGATGCGCAAGACGGCCTCCCTGCAGATGGAGTGGTGCCTGGATTGCCACCGCCATCCGGAGCGCCACGTGCGACCGCGCTCCGAGGTCTTCGACATGGCCTACCGGGCCGACGACCAGCAGGACCTCGGTCCGCGCCTCGTGAAGGCGTACCGCATCCGCGGTGCCGCGGACCTGACGTCCTGCTCCACCTGTCACAGGTAGATCGCACGATGAGCGAACCGGACGATCCCAGGAACCGGAAGGGCGGCGAGGACGGCGGCGACTCCGCAGCGCGGCGCTCCGCGCCTCTCGATCTTGAAACGGCGCGCCGGCGCCTGGCCGGGGCGCGCGGCCCCGCGTACTGGAGGAGCCTGGAGGAGCTGGCGCAGGACCCCGCCTTCGCGGAGATGCTGCACCGCGAGTTCCCGCGCCAGGCGTCGGAGTGGGACGAGGGGCTCGACCGGCGCCGCTTCCTGCAGCTGGCGGGGGCCTCGCTGGCGCTGGCCGGGCTGGGCGCCTGCACGCGCCAGCCGCTGGAGTCGATCGTCCCGTACGTCAAGCAGCCGGAGGAGATCATTCCGGGACGGCCGCGCTTTTTTGCCAGCGCGGCGACGCTCGCGGGGTACGCCACCGGCATCCTGGTGGAGAGCCACGAAGGCCGGCCGACCAAGATCGAGGGGAACCCCGACCACCCGGCGAGCCTCGGCGCCACCGACCTGTTCGCGCAGGCCTCGGTGCTGGGGCTGTACGATCCCGATCGTTCGCAGGTGCTGACCGAGCTGGGAGAGATCCGCACCTGGCGCGACTTCACCGAGGCGCTGGCGGCGCGGCTCCGCCCGCAGCAGGCGCTCGGGGGGGCCGGCATCCGGATCCTGACCGGCACGGTCACCTCGCCCACGCTGGCCGACCAGCTGCGTCGCCTGCTCGAGCGTTTCCCGAAGGCCGGCTGGCACCAGCACGAGCCGGCCGGCCGGGACGGAGCGCGGCTCGGGTCGCGCCTGGCGTTCGGGGAGTGGATCGAGACGCGCTACGACCTGACGCGCGCCGACGTGGTCCTTTGCCTCGACGCCGACCTTCTGGTCGCCGGCCCCGGAAGCGTGCGCTACGCGCGCGACTTCGCCTCGCGGCGGCGGGTGCGCGAGGGGCAGGCGAGCATGAGCCGGCTGTACGTCGTCGAGAGCGTCCCGACCGGCACCGGCACGCTCGCCGATCACAGGCTGGCGGTCCCGGCCTCGGCGCTTCCGGCCATCGCCCTGGCCCTCGCCTCCGAGGTGGGCGTGGCCGGCGTGCCGCGCCCGGCGGCGCCGCTGCTGCCCGCGGGTGCGGCCCGCTTCATCGCCGCGGCGGCCGCCGATCTGCGGCAGCACGCCGGGCGGGGCCTGGTGGCGGCGGGTGAGTACGCGCCGGCGTCGCTGCACGCCCTGACGCACGCCATCAACCATGCCCTGGGCAACGCGGCCACGACCGCCATTTACACCGATCCGGTCGAAGCGCGCCCGGCCGACCAGATGGCGTCGCTGCACGCCCTGGTCGACGACATGAAGGCGGGGCGGGTCGATCTCCTGGCCATCCTGGGAGGCAACCCGATCTTCACCGCTCCCGCCGACCTCGGCTTCCGCGACGCCCTCCTGAAGGTGCCGCTGCGTGTCCATCTCGGGCTGGAGGACGACGAGACCGCGGAGTACTGCCACTGGCACGTCCCGCAGGCGCACGAGCTCGAGACCTGGAGCGACGCGCGCGCCTACGACGGCACGGCGACCATCCTGCAGCCGCTGATCGAGCCGCTGTACGGCGGGAAATCTGCGCACGAGGTCCTGTCGGTCTTCCTCGACGAGGCGCCGCTCGGCGGGCACGACATCGTGCGCGCCTTCTGGCGGACGCGCGGAGGAGCCGCCGACTTCGAGGCGTTCTGGCGCCAGGCGCTGCACGACGGCGTCGTGCCGGGCACCGCGTTACCGGCGCGCGGCGTCACGCCGCGGATCGAGAACGTCCACCAGGCCGCCGCCCTCCTGGCCGCGACCGTCGGCGCCGCGACCCCGGGCGCCGCGGGCCAGGCGACGATCGAGGTGAACCTGCGGCCCGACCCGACGGTGCACGACGGGCGGTTCGCCAACAACGGCTGGCTGCAGGAGCTGCCGAAGCCGCTCACCAAGCTGACCTGGGACAACGCCGTCCTGATGAGCCCGGCCACGGCGGCGGACCTCGGTCTGGCCGCCCAGGATGTCGTCGAGCTGTCGGCCGGAGGAAGGAGCGTGCGGGGACCGGTCTGGCTCCAGCCGGGGCATCCCGAGCGCTCCGCCACGGTCCACCTGGGATACGGGCGCCGTCGCGGCGGCCGGGTGGCGTCGGGGACGGGCTTCGACGCGTACCCGCTGCGCGATCCGGCCTCCCCCTGGCTGGTGCGCGGCGCGACCCTGCGCCGCACCGGCGAGCGGCGCGCTCTCGCCTGCACCCAGGAGCATTTCGGCATGGAGGGGCGGAACCTGGTGCGGACCGGCACCCTCGCCGAGTACCGCCGCGACCCGGCCTTCGCGCGCAAGATCGAAGAGGCCCCGCCGCGCGATCGCAACCTCTACCCAGGCTTCGCGTACGAAGGGAACGCCTGGGGCATGGCCATCGACCTCAACGCCTGCACCGGCTGCAACGCCTGCGTGGTCGCCTGCCAGTCGGAGAACAACATCCCGATCGTCGGCAAGGAGCAGGTGCAGAGGGGCCGCGAGATGCACTGGCTGCGCATCGACCGTTACTACGAGGGCCCCCCGGAGACGGCGGAGGCCCACCACCAGCCGGTGATGTGCATGCAGTGCGAGCAGGCCCCGTGCGAGGTGGTCTGCCCGGTCGGCGCGACCAGCCACAGCAGCGAAGGGCTGAACGACATG
>QHXZ01000092.1 GCA_003223165.1 Acidobacteriota bacterium | reverse complement strand
CACGTCGCTGCCGGCGGCCCGGGCGGTCCTCGGCGACGGCCCCGTCGCCCTGGCCGCGCAGGATGTCTTCTGGGAGGACGGCGGCGCCTATACCGGGGAGATCTCGCCTCTCATGCTGCAGGAGCTCGGCGTGACCTACGTGCTGATCGGGCACTCGGAGCGGCGGCTGCACCTGGGGGAGACCGACCTGATGGTGAACCGCAAGGTGCGCGCCGCCCTGCAGTCGGGGCTGCGGCCGGTGGTCTGCGTCGGGGAGCAGGAGGAGGCCCGGGCCTCCGGGCGCGCGCCGTCGATCGTGCGGGCGCAGGTGCTGCGCGCCTTCGACGAGGTGCCGCGCGCCGACGCCGACCGTCTGGCGATCTCCTACGAGCCGGTCTGGGCGATCGGCACCGGCAGGGCGGCCGACCCGCCCGCCGCGGCGGAGATGCACGACCTGGTCCGCTCCGAGCTGCGCCGGCTGTTCGGCGAGGCCGGCGCGGCGATCCGCATCCTGTACGGCGGCAGCGTGAGCGCCCGGAACATCGACGCCTTCATGTCCGCCCCGGGCCTGGACGGCGTGCTGGTCGGCGGCGCGTCGCTCGATGCGCAGGAGTTCGCGCGCATCGCCGACTTCGAGGCTCACTCGTAGCGCAGCGCCTCGATCGGATCGAGCCGCGAGGCGCGGTGGGCCGGGTACAGCCCGAACCCGACTCCCACCAGGCCGCTGAATCCCAGCGCGATCAGGATGATGTCGGCGCGCATCAGCATCGGCCAGCCGAACTGCGCCGCCAGCCGGTTGGCCGCCAGGAGCCCCAACCCCACCCCCGCGAACCCTCCCAGGACGGAGAGCGACAGCGCCTCGACCAGGAACTGCGCCAGGATGTGGCGCGGCTTGGCGCCGACGGCCATGCGCACCCCGATCTCGCGCGTCCGCTCGGTGACGCTGACCAGCATGATGTTCATGATGCCGATCCCTCCCACCAGGAGCGACACGGCGGCGATGCTGGCCAGCAGGGTGGTCAGCGTGCGCGTCCCCTCCTGCTGGGCGCTGGCGATCTCGGTGAGGTTGCGGATCTGGAAATCGTCCTCGGCCTCCGGGCTCAGGTGGTGGCGGTCGCGCAGCAGCGCCCGGACGCGGCGCTCGGTCCGCGCCGTCGCATCGGACGAGACCGCGCTGACGAAGACCGATCCGGCGATGTAGTTCTGCAGCCCGCCCTGGATCTTGGCCCGGTAGGTGCTCACCGGGATCAGGACCGCGTCGTCGTAGTCCTGACCCGTGGGCGACTGCCCCTTGCGGACCATCACCCCGACCACCTGGAACGGCATGTTCTTGATCCGCACCGCCTGTCCGACGGGATCGGCGTTCGGTCCATACAGCTTGTCGACCACGGTGCGGCCCAGCACGGCCACCTTGGCGCCCGTGTCGACGTCGGAGGACGTGAAGGCCGCGCCGGAACTCATCGGCCAGCTGCGGATGTCGAAGTACTCGGGCGTGGTGCCGCACACCGAGGTGGTCCAGTTCTGCTCCTCGCTGACCACCTGGGCCGTGGTCCTGAGGTAGGGAGCGGCCTGGCGCACGTCGGTGACCTCCTCCTGGATCGCCTTGAGGTCGGCCCAGGTCAGGGTCGGGAGCGAGCCGGAGCCCCCGAACACCCCCCGGCTGGCGCTGGATCCGGGCATGAGGACCAGAAGGTTCGTGCCCATCGAGGCGAAGGCCTCCTCGACGCGCGCCTTCGCCCCCTCCCCGATCGCCACCATGGCGATCACCGCCCCCACGCCGATGATGATCCCGAGAGCGGTCAGGAAGGAGCGCAGCGTGTTGCGCGACAGCGCCCGCACGGCGATGCGCACCGTCTCCCACAGGCTCATGGACGGGCCTCGCGTGGAGCCGCCGCGCCGACCGCCGCGGCCGCGCGGCGCTCGTCGGAGTGGATCCGCCCATCCTGCATGCGCACCACGCGCCCGGCGCAGGCCGCGATGTCCGGCTCGTGCGTCACCAGCACGACCGTCAGCCCGGCCGCGTTGAGATCGGTGAGCAGGGCCATCACCTCGACGCTGGTGCGCGAGTCGAGGTTCCCGGTCGGCTCGTCGGCCAGGATGACGCGCGGCTGCGTGACCAGGGCCCGGGCGATCGCCACGCGCTGCTGCTGCCCTCCCGAAAGCTGGCTCGGGTGGTGATCCAGGCGCCCGTCGAGGCCGACCCGGCGCAGCGCCTCCGCGGCGCGGCGCCGGCGTTCGGCCGCCGGCACGCCGGCATAGATCAGAGGCAGCTCGACGTTCTCGACCGCGCTCGTGCGGGTCAGCAGATTGAAGCTCTGGAAGACGAAGCCGAGCATGCGGTTGCGGATCTCCGCCAGGGCGTCGCGCCCGAGCCGCGACACCTCCTGCCCCTCGAGCAGGTAGCGGCCGGAGGTGGGGCGGTCGAGGCAGCCGATGAGGTTCATCAGGGTCGACTTGCCGGAGCCGGAGGCGCCCATGATGGCGACGAAGCCGCCCACCTCGACCGAGAGCGAAACGTCGTCCAGCGCCCGCACCTCCACGTCCCCCATGCGGTAGATCCGGGTGACGCGATCGAGGACGATGAGCGGTTCCATGGTCGCGCGACGATCCCTTCCGAGGCCCTGCGCCTAGAGCCCCCGGCGGAAGGCCGCCGGTACCGACGAGGAGCCCTGGCCGGTCGTCTCGACGATCAGCGCATCGCCCGCCTTCAGATCGCCGTCAACGGCCTCGCTCACGCTGCCGTCGGAAAGGCCGACGCGAATGACGACCGGCAGGGGTCGCCCGTCGCGCAGCAGCCAGACGGTGCGCTGGTCGGGGCCGCCGCGGACGGGAGGCCCGGCGGCCAGCTCCTTGGGTGGGCGGAAGCGGAGCGCCGCGTTGGGGACCTTCAGCACGCCGTCCTTCTCCGCGTACACGAAGGTCACGTTCGCCGTCATGCCCGGCTTGAGCCGCAGGTCGGGGTTCTCCACGTCGATGACGGTGTCGTAGGTGACCACGTTCTGCAACGACTGGGGCGCGTTGCGGATCTGGCGGACGATCCCGTGGAAACGCTCGGCGGGATAGGCGTCCACGCTGAAGGTCGTCTGCATACCCGGGCGCAGCTTGCCGACGTCCGCTTCGGCCACGTCGGTGTCGACCTGCATCTTCTTGAGGTCCTGGGCGATGCTGAACAGGGTCGGCGCCGCGAGCGAGGCCGCCACCGTCTGGCCGACGTCCACGCTGCGGGAGATCACGATGCCGTCGATGGGCGAGACGATGCGCGTGTACCCCAGGTTGATCTCCGCCTCGTGCAGCGAGGCGCGCGCCTGCTCGACCGCCCCTTGCATCGCCTGCACCTGGGCCTCGGCCGCGCGGGCGCCGGCCTCCGCCGTGTCGAGGTCCGCCTGGGCGATCAGCCGCTCCTGCTCGGACAGGGCCTTGGCCCGCTCGTACTGGCGCGCCGCGTCGAGCGCCTGGGCGCGCGCCCGGGCGAGGTTGCCGTCCGCGGCGGCCAGGTTGGCGCGGGCCTGCTCCACGGAAGCCTGGAAGATCTGCGGGTCGATCGTCGCCAGGATCTCTCCCTTGTGGACGGAGCTGTTGAAGTCCGCGTGCAGCGCCTGGATGCGGCCCGAGACCTGGCTGCCGACCTGCACGGTCACCAGGGCGGAGAGGGTCCCCGAGGCGGTGACGCGCGCCACGATCCGCCCGCTCTCGACCCGGGCGGTCTGGTAAAGCGAGTCGGCCTCCTTGCGGGCGCCGCCGCGGCCGAGGGCGGCCACCAGGGCGACCGCCACCAGCAGGATCCCTCCGATCCAGATACTGCGACGGCGCATGCCTGCCTCCGGCGGACCCTGCCTGCCCAGGCTCCGGCCCGCCCCGCTAACCTTACCGCGTTCCCATCAATGGTTCAACGCGCGCTCCGCCGTCCCGGTTACGTCCCCCGGGTCCCGCCGCACCGGCCGCCGGGCCGCGCGGGGCCGGGCCGCGCGGAGGGCCGCGTGGAGTTGCCCCGGGGCGCTCGCCTGTGCTACGGTACGGCCTCGCGGCGCGTCACGTCCGAGGTGGAGAGACATGGGCACGCTCCTGCTGATCCTGCACATCTTCGTCTGCGTCGTGCTGATCGGGGTCGTCCTGCTGCAGAGCGGCAAGGCGGCTGATCTGGCGGGGGCCTTCGGAGGCGGCGGCAGCCAGACCGCGCTCGGCAGCCGCGGAGCGGCGACCGTCCTGACCAAGCTGACCACGATCTCCGCCATCCTCTTCATGGTGACCTCGCTGGGGCTGGCCCTCTTGGGATCGCGCCACAGCGGGTCGGTCCTGGAGAGCGCTCCGCCCGCGACGCAGGCGCCCGCGCCTCCGGGGAACGCCCCCCAGGGCGCGGCGCCCGAGGCGGCCCCGGCCACAAGCGCCCAGCCTGCCGGCAAGGAGGCCGCGGCGCCGCAGGGCGCGGCCCCCGCCGCCGGCGCCAAGGGGAGCCCTCCGCCGGCGAAGCCCGCGGAGCCGAAGAAGACGCCCTAGCGGAGCGGCCCCGTCCGCTCCTTCCGTGCCGGAGTGGTGGAACTGGCAGACACACCATCTTGAGGGGGTGGCGCCCAAAAGGCATGCGGGTTCAAATCCCGCCTCCGGCACCAGCACCCCCCTCCCCCGGCACGCGGCCGGCGGGGGCCCCGACTTTCGCATCCCCCGTCAGGAACGCCTTCACCGCCTTCAGGAAATCGACCGGCTGCTCCGCGAACGGGAAGGATCCGCTCTCCTCCAGGATCACCAGCCGCGCGCCCGGGACGGCGCGCCGTACGGCTTCGGCCGCCTCCGGTGACGAGGTGCGGTCGTGGCGCCCGGCCACGATCAGGACGGGCGCCTTCAGGCGGCCGAGCGCCGCCGCCAGGGCCGCGGCGGGCTCCGGCCCGGCGAACCCGGGCGCCAGGGCGTCGTGGGCCTCCGCCGAGGTGGTGATCCGCTCCGCGAAGGCGTTGTGAAAGGAGCGATCCGTCAGGCGGTGGAACATCAAGGGGGCCAGGATGCGCAGCCGCTCGCGCATCCGGCCGTCCTCCGAGAGGTAGCGGTTCCCTGGCAGGGCCTCGATCGCCTCGCGCATGCCGGGTGTCGCCGCCGACAGCAGCCCGGGGCTCTCGGGCAGGGAGACGACCTCGAGCGCCGCGCCGAGGAAGATCAGTCGTCCGACGCGCTCGGGATGGCGCGCCGCGTAGAGCGCCGCCACGGCCTCTCCCATTCCGTGCCCCAGGAGGTCGATGGTCTCGAGGCCCATCTCGCGGCGCACGTCCTCGAGGTCGGCCACCATGGCGTCGAGGCTGTAGCCCGCCGGACCGGCGAGGACCGACCGGCCGCAGCCGCGCGGGTCGAGGTAGATCACGCGGGCGAAGGGCGCCAGGGCGGACAGGTAGGGGTGGAAGTAGCCGTGGTCGAGCCCCGGCCCGGCCGGCAGGAGGACCAGCGGCGGGCCGCTCCCCTCCGTCTCCACGAAGAGGCGGGCCGCCCCCACCGTCATGGACCGGCCGGGGTGATCGCCCGGGTGCTCGGTCGCGAAGGCGGGCGCCGCCGCCACCATCGCGAGGCCCAGGGACGCCAGCGCCCGCCCCGCCGGGCGGCGCGGCGGCGCCGGGGATGCTCGTGGCGCGCTACTCGTCTTCGTCCTCCAGGAGGGCATCGATCTCGTCCGGGTCGAGCCCTTCCAGGATGCGCTTGATCCGCACCAGGTTCTCGATGTCTCCCTTGTGGCGCGATTCGGATTGCGCCTTGAGGGCGGAGAGCGCCCGATCGAGCGATTCGAGGAGATCGTCCAGCTGGATGGTCACCTGTTCCTCCGCGGCCCCTTCAGGCTCAGTGCCCTTCCGCCTCGAGGAAGCGCTCGGCGTCGATGGCGGCCATGCAGCCGGTGCCGGCCGCCGTGACCGCCTGGCGGTAGACGTGGTCCTGGCAATCGCCCGCGGCGAAGACCCCGGCGACGCTGGTCCTGCTGCTGCGCTCCCGGGTGATGATGTACCCCGCCTTGTCCATTTCGAGCTGCCCCTTGAAGATGGCGGTGTTCGGCACGTGGCCGATGGCGATGAAGACCCCCGACAGCTTCACGTCCGAGAGCTCGCCGGTCTTGAGGTTGCGCAGGCGGATCCCCTCGACCCGGTGCTCGCCGAGGATGTCGTCCACGGCGCTGTCCCACACGAAGCGGATCTTCGGGTTCGCGTCCCGCGGAGGTGGATCACCGGCACCAGGTCCGCGAACTTGGTGAGAAAGGTGGCCTCCTCCATCGCCGAGTCCCCTCCCCCGACCACCGCGATGTCCTTCCCCTTGAAGAAAAAGCCGTCGCAGGTGGCGCACGTCGAGGTGCCGTGGCCGAGGAGCCGCTTCTCGGAGGGGATCCCGAGGAGGCGCGCCGAGGCCCCGGAGGCGATGATCAGCGTCTGCGCCAGGATCTCGCGCTTGCCGTCGAGCGTGACGCGAAAGGGGCGCCGCGACAGGTCGGCGGCGGTGGCGGCGCCGCTCAGGAACTCCGCCCCGAAGCGCGCCGCCTGCTTGCGCATGTTCTCGATCAGCTCCGGCCCCAGGATGCCGTGCGGGAAGCCGGGGTAGTTCTCGACGTCGGTCGTCATCGAGAGCTGCCCGCCGGTCTCGTGCCCGTCGACCAGGAGCGGAGCCAGGTTGGCCCGGGCGGCGTAGACCGCCGCGGTCAGGCCGGCGCAGCCCGAGCCGAGGATCGCCACGCTCTTGACCGGCGACCCCGACTGGGACTCCTTGCCCTTGCTCATGCGGTGACCACCTCCTCCGAAGCCCCTGCCCGCCACGGCTCTCCGCCGTGTCCCCAGGGCGCGCGCGGCGCGCGATGATAGCACACGCCTCTCAGTCCCATCCCGCCCGGGACGTCCCCCGGCGCAGGCGGTCGGCCACGACGGCCACCAGCCGCGCATCGAACCCGAGGTGCGGCGCCGCCGCGCACGCCAGCCCCCGGTGACGCCTCCGGGCCCGCGCCATCTCGCGCGGCAGGTCGCGCCCCACGTGCCCTCCCAGGTACAGGAAGTACGGCACGAAGAGGATCCGGCGGGCGCCGCGCGCCACCAGACGCTCCACGCCATCCTGCACGCCGGGCCGCGCCGCCTCGAGAAAGCAGGCCTCGACGGCCCAGCCGGGAACCTGGCGCGCCAGCCGCCGCGCCACGCGCAGGAGCACCCGGTTGGCGCCGGCCACCCGGCTGCCGTGGCCGATCAGCAGGCAACCGAGCCGGCGGACCCGGAGGGCTCGCGGCGCGCTCCGCCTCACCGGGCCGGCCCGGCGATCGTGGCGCGCAGCCGCCCGGCGCCGGAGGCGACCTCGATCTCGCGGCCGGCCTGCGCGTCCTCGTCGCGCACGTAGCCGAGGGCGACCACGCGATCCTCGCCGGGGACTTCGGCCGCGCTGGTCAGCGTGCCGATCGCCTCGCCCTGCCTCTCCAGCACCGATCCGGGCGCCGGCGCCCGGCCCCCCGCGAGCTGCAGCCGCACCAGCAGCTTCGACACCTTCTTGTAGGTGTTGAGCCGCGCGATCACCTCCTGCCCCACATAACACCCCTTGGTGAGCGAGATGGCATCCTGCAGCCGCGCCTCCCACGGGTTGTAGTCCTCGGTCAGCTCGCGCCCGTGCGCCGGCAGACCGGCCTCGATCCGCAGCACCTCCAGGCAATCGGCCCCGGCCGCGCGCACCCCGCACGGCTCCTCGAGGAGGCTCTGCCGGAGCGCGGGCAGGTCGGGCACCTCGGCCGTCAGGTGGTACCCCTCCCCCACCAGAGGGTAGGTGCGGCAGAGCACGGCCCGCGCGCCCTGCGCGCCGGGCACCTCGACGCGCACCGGGTCGTGCAGCGGCCGGCGCGCCGCCTCCTCCCCGAACAGGCCGGACACGGCGCGGGCCGCCTGCGCCCCGAACAGGCCCAGCGTGCCGCGCGCGG
This sequence comes from Acidobacteriota bacterium, assembly GCA_003223165.1. Taxonomy (GTDB): domain Bacteria; phylum Acidobacteriota; class Polarisedimenticolia; order Gp22-AA2; family Gp22-AA2; genus QHXZ01. The sequence continues at coordinate 10,451 of QHXZ01000092.1, read as the reverse complement.
CGCTCAGGTCCTCGACCCGCACCTCCTCGCGGATGGTGAAGCTCTCGATCCAGGAGGCCACCGGCTGCGATCGTCCCGGCCCCGTCAGGGCGAGCGTCTCCTCCTCGAGGCGGTGCAGCAGCACCAGGTCGAGGATCCGTCCCTTGGGGGTGGTGAAGAGGGTCGCCGCGCCCTGCCCCGGCCGCAGGTCTTTGATGCCGTTGGTCGTGAGGCGGTGCAGCAGGTCGAGGGCGTCCCGGCCGCGCAACGCCAGGCGCCCGAGGTCGGAGCGGTCGACGAGGATCGCCGCCCGGTGGGCCGCGCGGTATTCCTCGGCGGCGGCGCTCATGCCTCGAACTCGACCGCGACGGCGTGGGGGATGATTCCCGCCTCGTGGCCGGCGGCGAGGAAGGCCTCGACGGCCCGCTTCCCGCGGGGGCCGTAATCGAGCGTGAAGTCGTTGACGTACATGCCGACGAAACGATCCGTGAGCGGTCGCTGCAGGCCACGGCCGAAGTCCATGGCGTAGGTGATCGCCTCCTGGCGGTGCGCCAGGCCGAAGGCGATGCTTTCCTTGAGGAAGCGGCCGATCTCCGCGATGGCGCGCTCGCCGAGATCGCGCCGCACGGCGTTCCCGCCCAGGGGGAGAGGCAGGCCGGTGCGGCGCTGCCACCACTCTCCGAGGTCCAGGATCCTGTGGAGCCCGCTCTGGCCGAAGGTCAGCTGCCCCTCATGGATGAGCAGGCCGGCCTGCTGCTCCCCGCGCGCCACCGCCCCGGGAATGCGGTCGAACGCCACGACCTCCGTGCGCACCTCGCCCAGCGCCAGCCGCAGCGCCAGCGTGGCCGAGGTGAGGCGTCCCGGCACCGCGATGGTCATGGCCTTCAGATCCTCGACCGCGACGGGCGCGCGCGCCACGACGATCGGCCCGTACCCGTCTCCCATGCTGGCGCCGCAGGAAAGGAGGGCGTAGCGGTCGGCGAGGTAGGCGTAGGCATGGATCGAGACCGCGGTGACCTCGATCGCGCCGTCGAGAGCCAGGCGGTTCAGGCTCTCGATGTCTTCGAGGACCTGGGCGACCGCGTACCCGGGCGTCGGCACGCGGCCGGACGCGAGTCCGTAGAACATGAAGGCATCGTCCGGGTCGGGGCTGTGGCCGATGCGGATCGTCCGCGGCCGCCCTCCCTCGCTCGTCGCAGGGCCCATCGCCATCCCTCCTCCGGGCGATTATAAACTGAGGAGCGCCGCGGCCCCTCGGCGCGCCGCCCCCGTCCCGCTCACCCGGCCGCCCCCGCGCCGGCCCGGCGTTCGGCGCGCGCCGCCGCCAGGACGAGGAGCCCGCCCAGGAGGGCGACCCAGGAGGCGCGGGCGAACAGCGCGGCGGCGCCGCCGCGGTCGTACAGGATGCCGCTCAGGCACATCCCGAGGGCGTTCCCGATCCCGTAGGTGGCCGAGTTGTAGATCGCCTGGCCGCTCGCGCGGCGGTCCTGGCCGAAGAGCCGGTGGGTGTGGGTCACCGCCGCGACGTGGAAGGCGGCGTAGGTCGCGGCGTGCAGCGCCTGCGCCGCGGCCATCGGCCACGGCGCGACCGTGACGGCGCAGATCCACCAGCGCAAGGCGGAGAGCAGGAGCCCGATCGCCATGGTCGGCAGGGTGCCGAGGCGCGACAGGATCGCCGGCATGCGCAGCAGGGCGGCCACCTCGCAGGCCACGGCGATTCCCCACAGCAGGCCGATGGCCTCCGGAGCGTAGCCGCTGTCCTTGAGGTGGATGCTGTAGAAGACGTAGTAGGGCCCGTGCGCCACCTGCGACAGGACGCAGGCCGCGAGGAACAGGAGCACCCGCGGCCGCCGCAGCAGCCCCGCCAGCGCGGAGAGACGGCCGCGCCCCGGGAGGCGCCCCGGTCCGCGAGGGAGCAGGAGCGTCGAGGCGACGTTCAGGGCCAGAAGCGCCAGGACGATCGGCAGGATCGTCCCGGCCCCGCGCGCGCCCATGGCCCCGCCGGTCGCGAGCGCCATGCCGATGAAGGCCACCGATCCCCAGGACCGCATGCGGCCGTAGGGCGGGCCGCCCCCCTCCGAGATCTCCATCGCCGTCGCCTCGACCAGGGGCAACGCCGGCGCCCGCACCGCGGCGAAGACGCCGATGACCAGGGCCACGCCGGCGAAGCCTCGCACGGCCGGCACCAGCGCGAAGGCGCCCAGCGCGAGGAGGGAGGAAACCACGATGATTTCGCGACGCAGGCCGAGACGATCGGCGAGGAGTCCGCCCGCGGTGGGAACGATGGCGCCGCACAGCGGCAACAGGGCGCTGACGATCCCGATCTGCAGCCCGCCGAGGCCCAGCGTCGTCAGGTAGATGTTGAAGTAAGGCAGGTAGACGCCCAGAACGCCGAAGGAAGTGAGGTAGAAGAGGCTCAGGGACAGAGGAGCGGGAAACCTCATGCCGGGCGAGGATAGAGGCGGCCTCCGGGGTTGTCAATCGCGCCGCCAGGGCGAGTAAAATAGATGATCGGCGGCCGCGCCGCTGGAGGAGCGGATGATGTCCGAAGCGCAACCGGCGCGCCGGGCCTTCGCGGCCCTGGTCGCCCTCCCCGACGATGCCATCGACCTCGCCCAGGCCTCCCTGCTGATCGCGCGCGAGGAGTACCCGGGCCTCGAAGTGGGGCGCTACCTGTCCCGGCTGGACGAGATGGCCGCCGAGCTGCGGCAGCGCCTGCGGGGCGGCGAGGTCGCCACCAGCCGGATCGCCCACCTGAACCGCCTGCTGTTCGAGGAGATGGGCTTCCGCGGCAACCGCGACGAGTACTACGACCCGCGCAACTCCTTCCTCAACGACGTGCTCGACCGGCGGATCGGCATCCCGATCAGCCTGTCGACGATCTACCTGGAAGTCGGCCGGCGCGTCGGCGTGCCGCTGGCGGGGGTCGCCTTCCCCGGCCACTTCCTGGTGCGCTACGTGGGACGGGACGTGAGCGAGGAGGTGCTGATCGATCCCTTCAACCGCGGGACGATGCTGACGGTGGACGAGTGCCGCAGGCGCCTCGAAGAGATGTACGAGGGAGCGGTCGCCTTCCGTCCGGAGTTCCTGCGCCGGGCGCGCAACAAGGAGATCCTCGAGCGCATGCTCAACAACCTGAAGGCGATCTACCAGGGCCAGCGCGACTTCCACCGGGCGCTGCGGGTCCAGGAGCTGCTCCTGTGCGTCAGCCCCGCCTCCGCCCGCGAGATCCGCGACCGGGGGCTCATCCGCTTCCGCCTGGCCCTCCTGGCCCAGGCCGCCGACGATCTGGACGCCTACCTCGAGGCGGCCCCCGACGCGCCCGACGCCGCCGAGATCCGCGAGCGGGTCCAGGAGCTGCGGCGCCTCTCCCCCCGGATGAATTGATGCGGCCAGGGCGATGATCGACGTGGCGGCGATCTTCGCCCCGCGCGGGCCCCTGGCCGCGGCCCTCCCCTCGTTCGAGCCGCGTCCGCAGCAGGCCCGCATGGCCGCGGAGGTGATGGCCGCCCTGGCGTCCGGCCGCCACCTGCTGGTCGAGGCCGGCACCGGCATCGGGAAGTCGCTGGGCTACCTGGTCCCCGCAATCCTCTGGGCGAATCGTCCCGATCCCGGAGAGCCCCTCCCCCCCGAGGAGCGGCGCGTGGTGATCTCGACCCACACGAGGGCGCTGCAGGAGCAGCTGGCGCGCAGGGACCTGCCTTTCCTGGAGCGGGCGCTGGCGCCGGCCGGGATCGCCTTCCGCCACGCGCTCCTGATGGGATCGGAGAACTACCTGTGCGTGCAGCGCCTGAACGAGATCGGCCTGGACGGTGCCCTCGCCCGCGACGACGCCGCGGCGCGCGCGCTCGGGGCCCTCAGGCGGTACGCCGGCGCCGCTCCCACGGCGCTGCGCACCGCCCTACCGTTCGCCGTCCCGGAGTCGCTCTGGCGACGGGTCTGCCGCGACCGCGACGTCTGCCTCGGGGCGCGGGGGCCCTTCTGGGAGGACTGCCTGTACCGCCGCGATCTGCTGCGCTCGCGCGAGGCCCATCTCCTGGTGGTGAACCACGCGCTCTTCTTCCTCGATGTCAAGACCGGCGGACGGATCCTGCCGCCGCACGCCGCCGTGGTGCTGGACGAGGCGCACCGCGCCGAGGAGGCGGCCTTGTCACAGCTCGACGTCGCCGTCTCCGATCGCTCCGTGGCGCGCCTGCTGGACGACCTCGGTCCCTCGCCCCGCCGCAGCCGGCGCGCTCCTGCCCGGCAGGGCGCCGGGTCGCGGGATCCGGGCGGGCCCGGCCGGCCGGGCGCCGGCCGGCTGGGGGACGCCCGCGCCCGGGTCGCGGAGGAGGCGGAGGGCTTCTTCGAGGAGGCGCGGCGCCAGGCGGAGGCGCTGGGCGGGGCGCGCCCCGGCGCCCCCAGGCGCTCCGAGCGGGCGGACGGGGGGGCGCTCCTCGCGCGCGTGCGCGCCGCGGGCCTGGTCGACGACCGCCTGGGCGGACCCCTCCGTGAGCTCGAGGAGGCGCTCGACGAGGCGGCTGCGTCCGCCGGCCCGCCCGAGTCCCAGTCCCTGGCGGCGCTGGCCGCGCGGGCCCGCGACCTGCGCGACAGGCTGGCGATCTTCCTGACGCAGTCGCTCCCGGACGCCGTCTACTGGGTCGAGTCGGCGCGGCGGCGCGCCGCCGACGTCGGCCTGCACGCGGCGCCGATCGAGGTGGCCGCCTTCCTGCGCCCGCGCCTCTTCGAGTCGCCGCGGCGCGTGGTGCTGACCTCGGCGACGCTCGCCGCGGCGGGCTCCTTCGCGCACCTCAAGTCCCGCCTCGGCATCACGGCGGCGGCCGAGGCGGCGCTCGGATCGCCCTTCGACTTCGAGCGCCAGGCCCTGCTCTATCTGCCCGCGAGCATGCCCGACCCGGTCGCGGAGCCCGCGGCCTTCCAGGAGGGGGTGGCGCGCGAGTGCCGGCTCCTGCTCGAGGCGTCCGAAGGAGGCGCCTTCGTGCTCTTCACCTCCTACGCGCTCCTGTCGCGGGTGCACTCGGCGCTGGCCGGCGATCCGGCGCTCGGGCACCTGAGGTTCCTCCGCCACGAGCCAGGAGACGCCTCCTCGATCCTCGAGGAGTTCCGCCTCACGCGCCGCGGGGTCCTCCTCGGCACGCTCACCTTCTGGCAGGGAGTGGACGTGCCGGGCGACGCGCTGCGCTCCGTGATCATCACGCGCTTGCCGTTCGAGGTGCCCGATCATCCCCAGGCGGAAGCCCGCGCCGAGGCGATCCGCGCCCGCGGCGGCGACCCGTTCACCGATGACAGCCTTCCCGAGGCGATCCTGACCTTCCGCCAGGGGTTCGGCCGCCTGATCCGCACGCGCGAGGACCGCGGGCTGGTGGCGGTCCTCGACCCCCGCCTGCGCAGCCGCTCCTACGGTCCGGCGTTCCTCGAGTCCCTCCCCCACACCGGCCGCACCGACTCGCTGGAGGAGGTGCGAGCCTTCTTCCGCCGGGGCGTCCTCCCCGCGGAGGGGCGGCAACTCAGTTGATGCGTCGCGTCCGCCCGCGCCAGAACGGCTCGCGCAGGGCCTTCTTGTCGACCTTCCCCGAGCCGGTGCGCGGCAGCGCCCCGACCAGGTCGATCGCCCGGGGGCACTTGTAGTGGGCGATGCGCTCGCGGCAGAAGGCGATCAGATCCTCGACGGGCACGGCCCCGGGCTCCCGCGGCACCACGGCGGCGCGTACCGCTTCGCCCCAGCGCTCGTCGGGCACGCCGAAGACGGCCGCCTCGCGCACGGCCGCGTGCTCGCACAGGACGTGCTCCACCTCCGTGCTGTAGACCGTCTCCCCGCCCGTGATCACCACGTCCTTGGCGCGGTCGACCAGGTTCAGCGAGCCGTGCCCGTCGATCGTGCCGAGATCCCCGGTGTGAAACCAGCCGCCGCGGAAGGCCTCCCGGGTCGCCGCCTCGTCGCGCCAGTAGCCGGGGGTGACGGTGGCCCCGCGGACCACCACCTCTCCGACGGCCGCGTCGTCCGCGGGGACGTCCTCGAAGGCGCCGGACCCGGAGGGCCGCACGACGCGTAGCTCCACCCCGCGCGCCGCCCGCCCCGTCCGCGCGCGGAGGCGCGCCTGCTCCGCCGGCGGCAGGCGCCGCGCCGCCTCGTCGAGGATCGAGAAGGTCAGGAAGGGCGAGGTCTCCGTGAGGCCGTACGTCTGGACGTACTCGCAGCCCAGGATCGCGGCGACGCGCGCCACCGTGCGCGGTGCGATCGGCGCGCCGCCGCTCAGCAGGAGGCGAAGGGACGGCAGGCCGCGGCTGCGGCGCTCCGCCTCGGCAAGCAGATCCTGGAGCATCACCGGCACCAGGTTGGTCACGGTCACCTGGGTGGAATCGATCAGATCGAACGCCTCGGCGGCGTCGAAGCGCGGCAGGAAGACGTGCGTCCCGGCGACGGCGGTCACCGTCAGGATCGCCCAGGCGTCGGCCAGGTGGAACATCGGGGCGGCGTGCAGCCAGACGTCCCGCGCCGAGAAGCTCAGCTCGGCGATGGTCATCTCGACGTGCGCCGCCAGGTTCTCGCGGGTGAGGATCACCCCCTTCGGCCGGGCCGTCGTGCCGCTCGTGTAGTAAAGGTGCGCGGCCCCCGCGGGCGCCTCTTCGCGGCGGGTCGGCGCGCCCTCCTGCAAGGGCGCCGCCGCCCAGCCTTCCGGCGCGGTCGCCGGCGCGGCCGGCGCCAGGGACCTGACCAGGGCCGGGTCGCCGACCAGGACCCGGGCGCCGGCGTGCTCCAGGATGGCGCGGGTCTCGGACGGCGATTGCTTCAGATTGATTGGCAGGAGCACCAGGCCGCGCTCCAGGGCGGCGGCATAGCAGGCCAGGTAGAGGTGGCAGTTCGCGAACAGGGCGGCCACCCTGTCCCCGGGCCGCGCCCCCGCGCTCTCCAGATCGTCGGCCAGGCGCGCCGCCTGCCCGAGGAGGTCGGGGTAGGTGAGGCGCCGCGGGCCGCAGAAGGCGGCGGTCCCGCGCGGCCGCAGGCGGGCCGCGGAGGCCAGGAGGGTGCGCGCATCCATGCCCGCCATCCTACCGCAAGGGCGCGGCCGCCCAGGAGCCTATCCGGCTCAGGGGCCGGTCGGCTCGGGATCCTGGCTCTGGCGCAGTTCTTTCTTGACGATGGTCTCGTAGCAGTCCGGGCAGATGCTGTGGCTGAAGCGTGCTTCGGAGTGGTCCCCGACGTACGCCTCCACCTGCTGCCAGTAGTTCTTGTCGTCGCGGACCTTCTTGCAGTAGGAGCAGATCGGCAGGAGGCCGCCGAGCTGCTTGACCTGCGACAGCGCTCCCTCGAGCTCGCGCACGCGCTCGGCCAGCTGGCGCTGCAGCTCCGCGACGCGCACCCCGACCTGCACGCGCGCCCGCAGCTCCTCCTGGTCGAACGGCTTGGTCACGTAATCGTTGGCGCCCGCCTGCAGGCCGGCGACCACGTCCTCGGGCCGCCCCCGGGCGGTCAGCAGGATGATGTAGATGGAGCGCGTGGCGGGCGCCTTGCGGGCCCGCTCGCAGACCTCGACGCCGTCCATGCCGGGCATCATCCAGTCCAGGATCGCCAGCGACAGGCCGGGGTCACGCTCCAGCATGTCCCAGGCCCGCCCGCCGTCGTGGGCCACCGCCACCTCGTATCCCCAGCGCTTGAGCGTGGCCTCGAGGACCCGTCGCGAGACGGCGTCGTCTTCGGCGATCAGGATCTTCATGCCGCGTCCACCTTGCGCAGGGCCGCCAGCGCCTTCGAGAGACGTTCGATCTCGTCCTGCAGGGCCGGCCAGGCCGCCTCGGCTCCCGGCAGATCGCCGGCCCGCCCCAGGGTTTCGAGCCGCAGGGCGGCCTCGAAGGCGGCGCCGGCGGTGAAGTTGCCGATCGACCCCTTGAGCGTGTGGGCCGAGCGCTCGAGGGCCCGTCCGTCGCCGCGGTCGAGCGCCTCCCGCACGGCGCGCATCGCCTGCAGCCGTTCCGCGAGGAAGACTCCCACCACCTCGTCGAGGAGGACTTCGTCGCCGGCGAAGCGCCGCAGCAGCGCCCGGCGGTCGATGGCGCCGGCCCCCGGCACCTCCTTGACCGCCCCGGCCTTCGCCGGCCGGCCGAGGACCCGGTCGATCTCCTGGTAGAGATCCTCGGACCGCACCGGCTTGGAGACGTAGCCGTCCATGCCCGCCTCCAGGCAGCGCTCCTTGTCCCCCTTCATCGCGTGGGCGGTCATGGCGATGATCGGCATGCGCACTCCCCGCTTCTTCTCGCGCCGGCGGATCGCCGCGGTGGCCTCGAATCCGCCCATCACCGGCATCTGGAGATCCATGAGGATCAGGTCGAAGCGCCGGCGCCCGAGGAGGTCGAGGGCCTCGCGGCCGTTCGAGGCCAGCGTGGCCAGGTAGCCGCGCCGCTCCAGCGTTCCGACCGCCACCCGCTGATTGACCGGGTTGTCCTCGACCACCAGCACCCGCAGTCGGCGGCCCTCCTCGCGCAGCGAGTGACGCGTCACCAGGGGCCCCGGCTCCTCCGGCGTCTCGGGCGCCCCCAGGATGGACATGATCGCATCCAGGAGCTCGGACTGCTTGATCGGCTTGGTCAGGTACCCCGAGATCCCGTCGCGCCGGCAGCGCGCCGCGTCGCCGCGCCGGCCGGTCGAGGTCAGCATCAGCACCGCGACGTCGGACGGCGCGTGCTCCTTGCGGATGCGGCGCGTGGCGGTGTACCCGTCCATGCCGGGCATCCCCGCGTCCATCAGCACCAGCCGGTACGGCCGTCCGCCGGCCTTCGCACGCCGCAGCTCCTCGAGGGCCGCCGCGCCCCCCTCGACCGCGGCCGGCACCATGCGCCAGCCGGCCAGCATCTCCGCCAGGATCCGGCGCAGGGTGGCGTTGTCGTCGACCACCAGCACCGGCAGATCCTGAAGGGGCGCCAGCGGGGCCGGGCGGGCCCCCTCGGCGCCGGCGTTCCCCAACCCGAACCGCGCCGTCAGGTGGAAGGTGCTGCCGCGTCCGGCCTGGCTCTCCACCCAGATGCGGCCGCCCATCAGGCCCGCGAGGCGGGAGCAGATGGTGAGCCCGAGGCCGGTGCCGCCGTAGCGCCGGGTCGTGGAGCCGTCGGCCTGCGTGAAGGCCTCGAAGATCTCCCGTTGCTTCTCCACCGGGATGCCGATCCCCGTGTCGCGGACGCTGAAGCGCAGGACGGCCTGGTCCGGCTCGAGCGACTCGACCTCGGCGCGCACGATCACTTCTCCGCGCTCGGTGAATTTGATGGCGTTGCCGACCAGATTCACCACCACCTGCCGCAGGCGGCCAGGGTCGCCGACCAGGGCGTCCGGCACCTGCCGCTCGACGTGGCAGGCCAGCTCCAGGCCCTTCGCCTGGGCCTTGACGGACAGGGTCTTGATGGTGTCGTCCAGGCTGTCGCGCAAACGGAAGTCGATCGGCACGATGTCGAGCTTGCCCGCCTCGATCTTGGAGAAGTCGAGGATGTCGTTGATGACCACGAGCAGGGACTCGGCCGAACTCTTGACCATGTCGAGGTAGTCCTGCTGCTGTGGCGAGAGCCGCGTGTCGAGCATCAGGTCGGTCATGCCCAGGATGCCGTTCATCGGCGTGCGGATCTCGTGGCTCATGTTCGCCAGGAACTCGCTCTTGGCTTTGCTTGCGGCCTCGGCCGCGTCCTTCGCCTTCTGCAGCTCGAGCTCCGACCACTTGCGCTCGGTGATGTCCTCGATCACGTACGAGAAGCGCGGGCGCCCGCCCGGGGCGCCGCCGATGTACGCCACGGTCGTGGACAGCCAGGCCGGCTCCGGGTGGCGCGGCAGGACCATCTCGAAGCGCTCCGATCGATGGGTGCGCTCGCTTTCGTCGCAGGCGTGCCTCCATTCCTGCCAGGCATGGCCGGGGAAGGACATTTCTCCGGCCCGGAGGGTGCGCCCCTCCTCCACCCGGACGCCCAGGAACTCGCCCGCCGCGCGGTTGACGGACAGGTGGTGGAAGTCGTCTCCGATCCTCTCCATCACCCCCATCATCATCGGGGCGCTGTCGTAGAAGCTGCGCAGGATCGACTCGTTCTCCCGCAGCGCCCGCGTGCGCTCTTCGACCCGCCCCTCGAGATCGTCGCGCGCCGCCTGCAGGGCCCGGTCGCGCTCCTGGATCTGCGCCAGCATCTCGTTGAACGCCTCGATGAGCCGCCCGACCTCGTCCCGGCTGCCCGGTTCCGCCCGGAGCGCGAAGTTCTTCTCGACGGCGACCCGTCGCGTCGTGCGCGCCAGGCGGGAGAGGGGGCTCGAAATCAATCCCTGAAGACGGGCCGACAGCGCCAAGGCGACGGCCAGCGAGAGCCCGAGCACGAACAGGGAGATGGTCCCCTCGCGCTGCAGGCTGGTGGCGAGCTCGCCGAGATCGGAGACCACGAAGATGGTGCCGATGCGCTCCCCGTCGAGGGTGATCGGGCCGTAGGTCACCAGGCGGTCGCGCAGGAAG
>QHXZ01000091.1 GCA_003223165.1 Acidobacteriota bacterium | reverse complement strand
TGTACGACAACGCCCTCCTGGTCCCCGTCTACCTCGAGGCCTGGAAGCGGACCGGCCGCGAGGACTTCCGGCGCGTCGTGACCGAGACGCTCGAGTGGGTGGCGCGCGAGATGACCGATCCGCAGGGCGGCTTCTACGCCACCCTCGACGCCGACAGCGAGGGCGAGGAGGGGCGGTACTACCTCTGGACGATCGGCGAGGTGCGCGACGCCCTGGCCCCGACGGACGCGGATCTGGCCATCGCCTACTACGGGCTGAGCGAGGAGGGCAGCGCCGGCGGCGGCCGCAACGTGCTGCACGTTCCGGTGGCGGAGGGGGCGTTCGCCCGGCAGCGCGGCCTGGCCGAGCCCGATCTCCGGGCCCGCCTCCGGACGATCCGCGCCCGGCTGGCCGAAGCGCGCGCGCGCCGCGTGCCGCCGCAGCGGGACGACAAGGTGCTGTCCGCCTGGAACGGCTTGATGATCTCGGCCTACGCGCGCGCCTACGCCGCCACCGGCGACGCGCGCTACCGCGCCGCGGCGGAGCGGGCCGCGGGCTTCGTCCTGTCGCACCTGCGGGCCAAGGACGGGCGGCTCCTGGCGACCTGGAGGCGGGGGGTCGCGAAGGTGCCGGGCTATCTCGACGATTCCGCCTTCCTGGCGCGCGGCCTGCTCGACCTGAACCAGGCCACCTCCGAGCCCTCGTACCTCGAGGCCGCCCGCGGTCTGACGCTGGATGCCGACCGTTTCCTCGATCCCGGGGACGGCGGCTACTTCTTCACCGCGGCCGGGCAGGGCGATCTCATCGTCCGCACCAAGGATCTGCAGGACTCGATGCTGCCGTCCGGCAACGCCGTCATGGCCGAGTGCCTGATCCGCCTCGGGCGGCTGCCGGGCGGCGGGCCGTTCCAGAGGCGCGCCGAGCGCCTCCTCTCTCTCGCCGCGCCCTCGCTGCGGCGCGCGCCCCTCTCCTCGCCCTACATGATCCTGGCGGCACAGGCGATGGCACGGCCGGCGACCTCCGATCGTCCCGTCCTCGCGAGCGCCCGCATCGCCGACGCCCGGCCCGCCGCGGCGGGCGCGGCGCCGGGGATCGCCCCGGCGCCTCCCGCGGCCGCCAGGCGGCCGCCGATCGCCGGCGAGAAGGTGATCACGGGATCGATCCTCGGCCGGCCCGGTCCCCAGCGCGTGGTGGACGCGGCGCTCACCGTCCCGGCGCGCGAGGTGCGGCCGGGGCAGGCGGTCACGATCTCCCTGCGGCTCGACATCCATCCGGGGTGGCACGTCAACTCGAACCGGCCGAGCCTGGCTTACCTGATCCCGACCCGCCTCGAGTTCCCCGAGCCCGCCGCGGCGGCGGTCGACCAGGTCGCCTACCCTGAAGGGGAGATGGTCCAGCTCAAGTTCGCCGCCGAGAAGCTGTCGGTCTACCAGGGTGCGACGACGATCCGGGCGACGTTGCGCCCGCCGCGCGATGCCCCGGCCGGGGCGCGCCGGGTCCCCGTGCGAGTGGTCTACCAGGCATGCAGCGACCAATCCTGCCTGGCGCCGGAAACGGTGGAGTTCGCGGTCCCGCTGACGGTTCTGGGCGAGCCGGTCGGCGGGTCGCCGGCGGAGCCCGGGCCGGGCTCCGCGGCGGCCACGGCCGGCGCGGGTTCTGTGGGAGCGGGGGACGGCACATCGGGGCGGCGCCGCCCGGGCGGCGGCGTGGCGCGCGGGGACGACCGCCTGGCGCGGCTGATGGCGGAGCAAGGGTTGCTGTTCGTGCTCGGGGCGGTCTTCCTCGCCGGGTTGGCGCTGAACCTGACCCCTTGCGTCTACCCGATGATGCCGGTGACCATCGGCTTCTTCGCCGGCCAGGCGCAGGGGGCGGGGTGGGGCCGCCGGGTGGCGCTGCCCGCGCTCTACGTCCTGGGGATGGCGCTGACCTATTCCACGCTGGGCGTGATCGCGGGGCTGTCGGGCAGCCTGTTCGGTTCGGCGCTGCAGAAGCCGTGGGTGGTCGCGGCGCTGGTCGCGCTGTTCGTGGCCATGGCGCTCTGGATGTTCGGGGTCTTCGAGCTGCGGCTGCCGGGAGCGCTGTCGCAGGTGGGGGGCGGGCGGCGCGGCGCCCTGGGGGCCATGGTGATGGGCCTCACCATGGGGGTGGTGGCGGCGCCGTGCATCGGCCCGTTCGTGGTGGGGCTCCTGGCCTTCGTGGGGGCGTCCGGAAACCCGCTGCTCGGCTTCTGGCTCTTCTTCGTCCTGGCTCTCGGCATGGGGCTGCCGAACCTGGTGCTGGGGATCTTCTCGGGAGCGCTCGCGAGCCTGCCGCGCTCCGGCGCCTGGCTGATCTATGCCAAGAAGGTCATGGGCGTGGCGCTGCTCGGAGTGGCGCTCTATTTCATGCAACCGCTCCTGTCCGACCGCCAGCTGGGAATGCTGGCCCTGGCCTTCGCCGCCGCGGCCGGGGTCTACCTCGCCTTCCTGGAGCGCACCCGCATGCGGGCCGGGTGGTTCCCGCTCCTGAAGGCGGGGATCGGCCTCGCGGTCGTGGCCTGCGGGGCCTGGCTGGCTCTGCCGCTGGTGAGCGCCAGGGCCGAGGCGGCGTGGGCCCCGTACGGCGGCGAGGCGGTGGCCGCGGCGCGCGAGCGGGGAAGGCCGGTGCTGATCGATTTCTACGCCGACTGGTGCCTTCCCTGCCGCGAGCTCGACCGGTTCACCTTCAACGACCCGCGCGTGCTTTTGGAGCTCGAGCGCTTCGCCCTCCTGAAGGCCGACCTGACCTCGTTCGAAGCGCCTTCGGTGCGGGCGCTGCGCGACCGCTACGACGTGGTCGGCGTCCCGACCATCGTTCTCATCGACGGGAGCGGCCGGGACCAGAGCGCGCTGCGACTGTACGGCTTCGAGGAGCCGGAGGCGTTCCTGGCCCGGCTGCGCCAGGTCCGCTGAGGGCGTGGCGAGCCTCTTCGATCGTCTCGAGTGCTCGCGCGGCTGCGGCCGGGCGCCGGAGGCGGTCCGAGCGGCCGGGCTGTGCGGCTGCGGCGCCCCCCTCCTGGCGCGCTACCGGCTGGACCAGGCGGGCGCCTCGTTCGGCGTCGCCTCGCTGCGGGGAAGGAGCGCCTCGCTGTGGCGTTACGCGGAGGTGCTGCCGGGGGTCCCGCCCGTCACTCTCGGAGAGGGGTTCACGCCGCTCGTTCCGGCGCCGCGGCTGGGGGCCGACCTGGGCCTGCGGCGCCTGTTCATCAAGGATGAAGCGGTGAACCCGACCGGCTCGTTCAAGGCGCGCGGCATGTCGGTCGCGGTCTCGGTCGCCGCGGCGCGCGGCGTGCGCGTGGCGGGCGCGCCCTCGGCCGGTAACGCCGGCAGCGCCCTGGCGGCCTACGGCGCCCGCGCCGGCCTGGAGATCCACCTCTTCCTGCCGGAGACGACGCCGGCGCCGTTCGTCGCCGAGGCGCGCCGCTTCGGGGCGCGCGTGCGCCTGGTGCCCGGCTCGATCGCCGACGCCGGCCGGGCGATGCGCGAATCGATGGGTCCGTCCGGCGACGGCGGCTGGCTCGACGTCGCGACGCTGCGCGAGCCGTTCCGGGTGGAGGGGAAGAAGACCATGGGATATGAGATCGCCGAGCAGAGCGGCTTCCGGCTGCCCGACGTGGTCGTCTGCCCGACCGGAGGGGGGACCGGTCTGATCGGCATCTGGAAGGCGTTCGAGGAGATGCAGACGCTCGGCTGGATCGACCGGCGCAGGCCGCGCCTGGTGGCGGTGCAGGCGGCCGGGTGCGCGCCGATCGTGCGCGCCTTCGGGGAGGGGCGGGAGACGGCGGATCCCTGGGTCGATCCGATCACGGCCGCGGCCGGCCTGCGGGTCCCCGGCAGCCTGGGTGATTTCCTGATCCTGCGGGCCCTGCGCCAGAGCGGCGGGGAGGCCGTGGCGGTGGACGAAGCCGAGATGGCCGAGGCCGCCCACCGCGCCGGCTCGCTGGAGGGGATCGACGCATGCCCCGAGGGGGGCGCGGCCATCGCCGCCCTGCGGCGCCTGCGAGAGTCGGGTCGTCTCGATCGAGACGAAACGATCGTCGTCTTCAACACCGGCACCGGTCTCAAGTATCCATCGCAAGCATGGGGAGGTGAATGATGCGTCACGGCACCGGATGGCAGGCGTCCTCGATCGTCCCGGCGGTCCTCCTGGCCGGACTCCTCGCCTCGCTGGGAGCGGCCATGGGGAGCGCCGCCTCGGACGCTCCGAAACCCGCGCCCTCGCCCGTTCCACCCGCCGCCGGGGCGGCCCCCTCTGCCGCGCCGGCCCCCGGCGCGGCGCAGGCCCCGTCGCCCGAGGGGGTGCCGGCCGCGGCCGTCGAGGCGCCCGCGCCGCCGCCGCGCATCATCCGAACCGTGTGCACCGATCACGTCTGCGGCGGCTGCGACGGCAAGTGCCGCAAGAGCAGCGGCCACGTCGCGGTCGACAAGAAGGGGCACTGCGCCTGTACGCCCACGGATGGGAGCCCTCTCGACAAGGCCACGCGCCAGGCCTACGAGAAGCAGAGGCCTGAGTGAAGAGGCGCCGCGGACGGCGCGCGCGCGGGCGCCCTCCCGGGCCCGATCGCCGCCGTCTCCTGCGGGGGGCGCGGGAGTTCCTGGCGGCGATCGGCGAGCGGGACCTCGAGCGCGACATGCGGCGCACGCCGGACAGGGTGGCCGACGCCTGGCACCACGAGATCCTGGCCGGTTACCGCGCCGATCCCGACCGCATCCTGGCCACGGCCTTCCGCACGGAAGAGCAGGGGATGGTGGTGGTGAGGGACATCCCGTTCGTCTCCGTCTGCGTGCACCACCTGCTGCCGTTCCACGGCACGGCGCACGTCGCCTACCTGCCGGGCGACCGCCTGGTCGGCCTGTCGAAGATCGCCCGCGCCGTGGACGCGCTCGCCTCACGGTTGCAGCTTCAAGAGAGGCTGACGCGCCAGGTCGTGGACGCCGTGACCCGGGCGCTCCGTCCGCGCGGCGCCGCCTGCCGGATGGAGGCGGAGCACCTGTGCATGACCGTCCGCGGAGCGCGCAAGAAGGGCACGCGCGTCGTCACCTCCGCCTACTCCGGCGCCTTCCTGAAGGACGCGTCCCTGCGGGCCGAGTTCCTGCGGCTGAGCGATGCCGTGGCGGGCTCGCGATCGCGGCGCCGCCGCGCCGGTTGATGGTAGACTCCAGGCCCCGATGAGCCGATCCCTCCGCATGCCGCTCCTCCTCGCCGCCGCCCTCGCGCTCCCCGCCGCCCTCACGGGAGCGGGGGCGCGGCGCCAGGCACAGGTGCCGGCCGCTGCGCCCGCGCCCTCGCCGGCGCCCGCGGCCGGGCCGCCCGGACCGGTCATCACGGTCGCGCCGACCCAGAGAGTGCGGATCGGCCTCACGAACGATCCGGTCAAGGTGCGCGTCTTCGCCGACGGCGGCGTCGTGGTGCGCGACCCGTTGAAGCGCGCGCCGATCTGGAAGAAGCGCTTCGACGCCGGCCTGTACCTCGTGAGCGACGTGACGGGGGGCGAGACCGGCCTGCTCTACCGGGTCCAGGTCGCCTCGTACACCGCCCGCGATCAGGCCGAGGCGAAGAAGGCCGAGGTCGAAACACTCGTGCCGGGTCAAAAGGTTGTATTGGTCTACCACCCTGACCGCCGCGCCTGGAGGGTGCGGGTCGGCGAGTTCCGCACGCGCGAGGACGCCGCCACGCTCGTGCAGCGGCTGAACGACGAGGGGTTCACCGAGCTGTGGATCGCCGAGGAGGGCCAGGCGGTGCGCGGGCACCGCCGCGTCCGGCTGGTGGACGATCGCTGGCGCAGCTTCCTGACGGACAGCGACCGGGTCATCCTGCAGCCGGCGCGTTCGGCGGACCTGTTGCGGGTCGACCAGGCCTCCTATCGCGGCCTCCTCGAGGCGCGCGTGGACAAGGCCGGCAACCTGCAGCTGATCAACGAGCTCGACATGGAGGATTACCTGCGCGGCGTGGTGCCCAACGAGATGGGCCCGGGGGTCTACCCCGAGCTGGAGGCGCTCAAGGCCCAGGCGGTCGCCGCCCGCACCTACATGGTGGCGAACCTCGGGCAGTTCTCCGAGGACGGCTACGACGTGTGCGACAGCGCGCAGTGCCAGGTGTACCGGGGGGCCGGCACCGAGGCGGCGCTCACCAACCAGGCGGTGGAGGAGACGCGGAGCGTCATCCTGACCTACGGGGGCCGCCCGATCAACGCCCTCTACACCTCGACCTGCGGCGGCCACACGGAGGACGGCCAGCTCGTCTTCCCGGAGGAAAAAGGCCCGTACCTCAAGGGGGTGACCTGCTACCCGGAGGCCGAGGCCGAGAGCCGCACGATCTCGGCAGGCACCTGGACCGACCCGGTCGTCCTCGAGGACGGCGCCCCCGTCAACGAGGAGGTCGCCCTCCTCAAGATTCTGGGGATCGTCGGGCCGGAGGCGCTCGAGCGCGCCTATCTCCTGGCGCAATGCGGGCCGGTCGAGGCGGAGCGCTGGACGACCTTCGCCCTGGGCCTGGTGGGCAAGGCGCCGCCGGCGAACGGCCTCAGGGACGGGGCGATGGACATGAACGACCTGGCCGCCTATGTCGCCCGCGCCCTCGGCTGGGACGAGAAGATGCGGCTCGCCCTCGACGACCGGGACCTGCCGTACCTGCTCGCCTTCAAGGACCGCGACGACGTGCCCAAGGAGACGCAGCGACCGTACGCCGTGCTGATCCTGGAAGGGCTCCTGCAGCCGTTCCCCGACAACACGCTGCGGCCGCGGCACCATCCCTCGCGGGGCCTTGTGCTGCGCTCGCTCTACCGCATCCTGGACTACTACGGGGCCACCGGACGGGTCCAGGGAACCTATCGCGGCAGCGACGGCGACAAGGTGCTCCTGGAGGTCAAGCGCGACGTGCAGGGCCTGGCCCTGTCGCCCTCCGTGGCGCTGTACCGCTCCTTCCGGGACGTCTCCTACCCGGCGCGCAGCATTCCGCTGACGCTTGGCGACCGGGTGGTGTATCACCTGGCGGGCGACGGCACCCTCGACTACCTGAAGGTCATCGCCAACCAGCGCGGCGTCTCGGACGACCGCTACTCCACCGCCTACCGCTGGGAGCAGCGCTACGCGCGGGCCGACCTCGAGGCGCTGATCAAGGCCCGGGTGGACGTGGGGCGCCTCAAGGACGTCGAGCCGACGCGGCGGGGCGTCAGCGGCCGCGTGGTGGAGGTGCGCATCACCGGGAGCCGGGGCCAGTTCTACATCCGTGGCTTCAAGATCCGGACCGCCCTCGGGGTGCGCGAGAACCTGTTCACCATCGACCGCACGGTCGCCCCGGACGGAGACGTCCAGACCTTCGTCTTCAGCGGCAAGGGGTGGGGGCACGGTGTCGGCCTCTGCCAGGTCGGAGCCTACGGGATGGCCCTGCGCGGCAAGTCCTACGACGAGATCCTGCGGCACTACTACACCGGCGTCGAGCTGACCCGGCGCGATCGTTGACACCGTGTCCCGGGCGGACAATAATCCGGCAGCGTCTCCCGCGACCAACGGATACAGCGTGACGACGAGCGCGACCGGCTTCCGTGGCAAGCTGAAGGCCCTCAGCGTGGCCGACGTCCTGGAGTTCCTCCGGGGGCTCAACCGCCGGGGCCTGCTGGCGCTGACCGCCGACGGGACGGCGATCGGCCTCTACCTCGGAGACAGGCGGGTGCTGCACGCCACTTCCACGCGCGAGACCGACCGGCTCACCGAGCTCCTGCTGCGCTCGGGCCGGATCACGCGAGACCAGTTCGAGGCGACGCTGCGCCGCGCCGCCGCCGGCGAGCGGATGAACAAGGCGCTCGTGGCCTGCGGAGGCCTGACGCCCAGGGACCTCGTGGAGGCGCGGGCGTCCCAGGCGCGGCAGATCGCGCTCTCGCTGTTCGAATGGGAGTCGGGGGAGTTCGTCTTCGTCGAAGGGGAGGCCCCGCCCGAGGATGGGATCGCGGTCGATCTGACGATCACCGAGCTCCTGGTCGAGGGCATCCGCTCGGTCAAGACGGCGCGCCTGTTCCGCGAGCGCATGCCCTCGGCCGACTGGGTGTTCGAAGCGATCCCGGCGGCCGCGCGGAAGACCCCGGTGGCGCTCCAAGCGCACGAGGAGTACGTCCTGGGGCTCATCGACGGCCAGCGCGCCCTGGGGACGATCGCCGCGCTCTCCGAGTTCCCGGAGCTGGAGACCTTGCGCGTGGTCTTCCTGCTCTTCCTCGTCGGCTACCTCAAGGCCCGGTCGCGCTCCGGCGAAGACGTCGTCGAGGAGAGCCCGGGGGAGGCGATCCCCGAGATCGTCCGGCGCTACAACGGCATGTTCGCCCACCTCTTCCGCTACCTCATGAAGGAGGTCGGACCGATTGCCCAGCACCTGCTGCTGCGTTCGCTGCGCGTCATGCAGGAACAGTACCCCGTCCTCTTCAGCCGGGCGACGCTGGGCGGTGACGGCACGATCGACGCGGAGGTGCTGCGCGAGAACCTGAACGGCCTCTCCGAGGCGCGGCGGCGCGACGCCTTGGTGCAGGGGCTCAACGAGCTGCTCTACTCGGAGCTCCTGGTCCTCAAGCGGACGCTCGGGCCGGAGCACGAAGGGCGGGTGCTGCGGGCCTTCCGCGAGATCGAGCCGGCCGCACGGGCGGGGGCCGCTGCCCTTGCCGGACCGCTCCCCCTGTTCGCGCCGCCGGCCCAGGCCGGTCCCCGGAGCGCCTGATGTCGCGGCTGCTGCTGCGGCTCGGCGGCCTGGCCCTCGTGGCGGGCGTCGCCTACATGGTCGTCGGAGACGCCCTGTTCGGCGGCGCGGACAAGCGCCTGGTCCAGACGATCCTGATCGCCGGCGGCGTGGCGCTGGCGGCGGGCGTGCTCGCCCGGATCGCCGGGAGGGCGGCGGCGGGGCTGGCCGGCCGCTCCTGCCCGCGCTGCGGACGCCGCGTGGCGCGCGGGCACGTCTATTGCGACGACCATCTGCAGGAGACGATCAACGCGTACCGCGACCGCCAGCGAGGGAGCGGCCGCTGAGGCCACCGTGGACGGACCGGTCCCGCGCGACACGCTCCTGATCGTGGTGGGACCGACCGCGGTGGGGAAGAGCGACTTCGCCCTGCTGGCCTGCGAGCGCTTCGGCGGGGAGGTGGTCAGCGTCGATTCGATGCAGGTGTACCGTGGCCTGGATCGGGGGACCAGCAAGCCGCCTCCCGGGGTGCGCCGGAGGGTGCCGCACCACGGCATCGACCTGGCGGACCCCGGGGAGGACTTCTCGCTCGGACAGTTCGAGCGCTCGGCGGCGGGGGCCATCGCGGCGATCCGCGCGCGCGGGCGCCTGCCGGTGCTGGTCGGTGGGACCGGCCTGTACCTGCGCGGCCTCCTCAAGGGGGTCGTCGACGCTCCGCGCCGCGATGAGGCGCTGCGCGCGCGCCTCCGGGCGCTCCAGGATCGGCACGGCCCCGGGCACCTGCACCGCCTGCTGCGCCGCGTCGATCCGCCGGCGGCGCGAGGGCTGGGCCCGGCCGACGCGCAGCGGATCGTGCGGGCGCTGGAGGTCCGCTTCGCGGGCGGGGAGCGGCTCTCCGACCTGATCCGCGCCTCGCCCTTCGGGCCGGACCGCTACCCGGCGGTCAAAATTGGCCTGAGCATGGAGCGCGGGACGCTGTACCGCCTGATCGACGAGCGGGTGCTGCAGTTTTACTCGTCCGGGCTCGTGGAGGAGGTGCGGGGCCTGCTGGCGGCCGGCGTGCCGGAATCGTCGAACGCCTTCAAGGCCCTGGGTTACAGGGAGGCCGTCGAGCACCTGCGAGGGGCGATTGACCGGGAGAGGGCGATCGCGCTCACGCAGCAGAACACCCGCCGCTACGCCAAGCGGCAGTGGACCTGGTTCCGGAAGGAGGAAGGGGTGGCCTGGTTCGAGGTCGACCCCTCCCGCGCGGACCGTTTCGAGGGACCGATGGCGCACGCCGCGTGCGCCCTCGGGCGCCGGTGAGGACGATGGACAAGGATCACGAAGGGATCAACATCCAGGACAGCTACCTCGGCCGGGCGCGCAAGGATCGGGCCTGGCTGACCGTCTTCCTCAACAGCGGGAAGAAGATCGTCGGGCGCATCAAATCGTTCGACCGTTACACGGTGATCCTCGAAGAGCGGGGAGGCGAGCAGATGATCTTCAAGCACGCCATCGCCACCATCAGCGTATCGCGCAACTTTGGCAACTCGATCAACTTCGACAAGGCAGGCCGCCGGAGCGGGACCCCGGGGCGCGAGGCGCCGGGCGAGGGGCCGGCCGGCGAAGAGCACGGCCCGCTCTTGTCCGGGCCGCCCCCGGCCAAGCCGCCGGCCGCCGACTGAGGCTCCATGCTGACGCTCGCCAACCTGGTGACCATCGCCCGGATGATCACCATTCCGCTCCTGATCACCCTGCTGCTCTCCAACCACCACGGCTGGGCCTTCGGAGTCTTCGTCTTCGCGGGAATCACCGACGCGCTCGACGGCGTGCTCGCGCGGCGCTACAAGCAGAGCTCCGGGCTGGGAGCCTTCCTCGATCCGATGGCCGACAAGCTCCTCATGACCACCTGCTTCATCGTGCTGTCGCTCCCCGACCACCCGCGGGCCGCCCCCGACTTCCACATCGCCAACCACGTCCCGCTCTACCTGACGATCGTCAGCATCAGCCGCGACGTGTTCATCGTCATGATCGCGCTCCTGGTGCACCTGACCTCGGGGATCACCCGGTTCACCCCGACCTTTCTCGGAAAGCTCACCACCGCCACCCAGGTGGTGATGATCGGGAGCGTCCTGCTGCTCAACGCCTTCGAGCAGGATCAGCCGATCCTCGTGAGCGCCCTGGCCTGGCTGACGCTGGCCATCACGCTGGCTTCCGGCTTCCACTACATCTACCACGCCACCCGCGTGGCGGGGGCCGACGAGGCCGCGTAGAGGAGCCTGTCCGGGAAATCGCAATGGCCGTTGCCATTTCCCGGACAGGCTCCTAGCCTATCCCGCGCGGCGTTCCAGGTAGCGCCAGGCGGCGTAGGCCAGGAAGCCGGTGAGGACGATGCCCAGGCCGATCAGGCTGGGGAGGGGCTTCATGATGAGCAGGTCGATCATGATCGCCCCGGCGGCGACCACGTAGAGCGCCGGGACGAATGGGTAGCCGAGGGCCGTGTAGGGCCTCGGGATGTCGGGCCGCGTCAGGCGCAGCTTGAAGACCCCTGCGATGGTCAGCACGTAGAAGAGCAGGGCCGCGAAGATGATGTAGTCGAGCAGCTCGCCGTAGGTGCCCGACATCGTCAGGATGGCGGTCCAGACCCCCTGCAGGATCAGGCCCCAGGCCGGGACACCGTGCCGGTCGAGGATCCCCGCGCCGCGAAAGAAGAGGCGATCCCGCGCCATGGCGTAGTAGAGCCTCGGGCCGGACAGGATCAGCGCGTTGTTGCACCCGAAGGTCGACACCAGCACGAAGCCCGCCATGAGGAAGACGCCGCGGGGGCCCAGGAGGACCTGGACCGCCGCCGCTCCGACCCGGTCCTCCGCCGCGCCCATGATGCCGCGCTCCATGAGCCCCGCTCCCTGCGGCGATCCCGCGATCGGCAGCAGCATCAGGTAGGCGACATTGGCCAGGCAATAGAGCGCGATCACGATCCCCGTGCCGAGCACCAGGCTCATGGGCAGCGTGCGGCTCGGGTCCTTCACCTCCTCCCCCGCGAAGGTGATGTTGTTCCAGGCATCGGCCGAGAAGAGCGCTCCAACCATGGCGGCGCCGAACACGGACAGAGTCGCCAGGCTGAAGGGCGCGCCGCCGAAGAAGCGCCCGCCTCGGAAGTTGACCTCGATCGCCTGCTCGTTCGCCAGTCCCAGGAAGGGCACCACCACGAGCAGCGCCAGGGCGGCGATCTTGGCCACCGTGAACAGGTTCTGCACCCACTTGGCCGTCCTCACGCCACGCGTGTTGATGTAGGTCAGCACCGCCACCATCATGATCGCGATCAGCCTCTGCGACGTGAGCGAGAGATCCCAGCCGCCCGCGCCGTCCGGGCCGGCGCCGATCACAAGCGGCACGAGCCGGCGGCCGGCCGAGACCCAGGGCACGAGCGCGCCCAGGTACTTGGCGAAGGCGACCGCGACCGCCGCGATGGTCCCCGTCTGGATCACCAGGAAGAGGGTCCAGCCGTAGAGGAATGCCGGCAGCGGCCCGAAGGCCTCGCGCAGATAAACGTACTGCCCGCCGGCGCCGGGGAACATCGCCGCCAGCTCGCCGTAGGCGAGCGCCGCGACGACGGTCAGCACACCCGTCGCGATCCAGACCATGAGCAGGGCGAAGGGGGAGCGGACCTCGCGCGCAATCTCGGCCGAGATTGCGCGCGAGGTCCGCTCCCCCTTCGCCCTGCTCATGG
>QHXZ01000178.1 GCA_003223165.1 Acidobacteriota bacterium | reverse complement strand
ACGTGGGTGTAGATCATGGTGGTGCCGACGTCGCTGTGGCCCAGAAGCTCCTGGATGGTACGGATGTCGTAGCCGGCCTCCAGCAGGTGGGTGGCGAAGGAATGGCGGAGCGTGTGGCAGCTGGCGGGCTTGGAAAGCCTCGCCGCGCGGACGGCTTCCTTGACCGACCGCTGGACGACCGATTCGTGCAGGTGGTGGCGGTAACGCACGCCTGTCTCGCGTTCGCGATAGAAGCGTGTCGCCGGAAAGAGCCATTGCCAGGCCCATTCCTTGGGAGCGTTGGGGTATTTGCGCACGATGGCGCCCGGCAGGGGCGCGCGGCCGTCCCCTCGCCGCAGGTCCTGCTGGTGGAGGCGGAAGACCTGCTCGAGATGCGAGGCGAGGGGCTGGTGGAGCTTGGCGGGTAGCAGGGTCACGCGATCCTTGCCGCCTTTGCCGTCGCGCACGACGATTTCGCCGCGGGCCAGGTCGACGTCCTTGACGCGGAGGCGGCAACACTCCATGAGGCGCAGGCCCGAGCCGTACATCAGCGCGCCCATGAGCCAGGGGACCCCCCGCAGCTCCCGCAGGACCGCGTCCACCTCGGCGCGCGACAGGACGACGGGCAGCCGGACGGGGCGCTTCGCCCGGACGACGTCGGTCAGCCGCGCGAGGTCACGACCCAGGACCTCCTCGTAGAGGAAGATGAGGGCGCTGAGCGCCTGGTTCTGGGTGGAGGCGCTGACGTGGTCGTCCGTCGCCAGGCTCGACAGGAAGCGGGTGATCTCGGGCTCTCCCATCCCGGCCGGGTCCCTCCTCCCGTGAAAGAGGACGAATCGGCGTGCCCATGCGATGTAGGCCTGTTCGGTGCGTGGGCTCAAGTGGCGGCCGCGAGCGACGCGGTGCACGTGTTCAAGCAGGCGCCGCATCGTATCTCGTGGTTCGGAAGGCGCAGAGGTGGCGGCGTCCTTGGAAGCCAGGGGCTCCATGGGATCACTCCCTTGGGGGCGATTGACCGACGGCTCTTGGTGGGGACTATACGCCGGTCGGCTTCGCCCATCAAGGACTTCTGAGGGATCAGGGGCGTCGGACGCTGCGCCCGCGCCGCAGTGAGGAGCGTGTCTTCACTTGGTATACTCCAGGCGGTCCGGGGCGGGTGGAGGGTCCTCTTCCGGGGCCCGGGGCCGCCATGGAACGGGGAGGTGCGGCGTGCGGAGGGTGGTTCGCGGTTCTGTCGTGCTTGCCTTGCTCGCCGCCGGGGTACCCATTGCCCCCGGGGTACCCACCGCCGCCGAGGTGTCCGCCGCCACCGGGGCTCCCACCGCCACCGGGGCGCCTAGCGCCGCGCCCGAAGCGACGCGCCGCCGGGCGCGGGATCTCGGCATCGTCATCGGGACGCTGCGGCCGGGACCGCTGAATGCCATCACCGACGTGCCGGGAGTCAAGGTGGGGCAGGTCACGATCCGCAAGGGGGACGGGAAGCTGCGCCCGGGCGAGGGGCCGGCTCGCACCGGCGTCACCGCCATCCTGCCGCACGGTGGAGATCTGTGGCGCGAGAAGGTGCCGGCGGCGACCTGGGTGCTGAACGGCACCGGGGAGATGACCGGCAGCATCTGGATCAACACGCAGGGAGCGCTCGAGGTGCCGGTGCTGCTCACGAACACGATGAACATCGGCCGGGTGATGGACGGGGTGGTGTCCTACATGCTGAAGCGCTACCCGGACATCGGCATCGGCGACGACGTGGTGGCCCCGACGGTGGCGGAGTGCGACGATTCGGCGCTCAACGATGCGCGCGGGCTGCACGTCTCCGTCGCGGACACGGTGCGGGCCATCGAGGAGGCGCGCGGCGGTCCGGTCGAGGAGGGCGCGGTCGGCGCCGGCGCCGGGATGATCTCCTATGGCTTCAAGGGAGGGATCGGCACCGCTTCGCGCGCCCTCGGGGCGGAGGAGGGGGGCTGGACCGTCGGCGCACTGGTAAACGCCAACATGGGGCGACGGCCGCAGCTCACCGTGGACGGCGTGCCGGACGGGCGCGAGATCGCCGAACTGATGCCGAAGATGTCGGTCTCGCGACCGACGCGCCGCTCGATCACCTGAAGCTGCAGCGACTGGCGTCGAAGGCGTCTCTCGGCCTGGCCCGCACCGGCACCATCTCGAACCACGGCAGCGGCGACATCTTCCTCGCCTTCTCGACCGGCAACCGGGTGCCGCACTACCCGAAGCCGCTGACCTACACCCTGACGGTCGTCGCCGACGATCACCTCGACCCGATCTTCCAGGCGGCCGAGGAGGCGACGGAGGAAGCGATCTTGAACGCCCTGACCATGGCGACGACGACCGTCGGGCGCGACGGTAACACCGCCTACGCCCTGCCCCTCGATCGGCTGGCGGCGATCATGAAAAAGTACGGCCGGCTTCCGGCGGGCGCGGGGCGATGAGCTACTGCAGGGTCGCGCCCGGGCATCCGTTCCACGGCCCCTACCACGAGAAAGAATACGGCTTCCCGCTGCGCGACGACGCGGCCCTCCTCGAGCGCCTGGTGCTGGAGATCAACCAGGCGGGGCTCTCGTGGCTCACCATCCTCAAGAAGCGGGGAGACTTTCGCGCCGCCTAGGGCGCGGCTGCTGCGCGACGCGGGCATCATCCGCAACCGGCTGAAGGTCGACGCGGCGATCGAGAACGCCCGGCGCCTGGTCGCCATGCGGGCCGGACACGCTTCGTTCGCGGCCTGGCTCGACGCCCACCATCCGCGCAGCAAGGCTGAGTGGGTGAGGCTCTTCAAGGAGACGTTCCGCTTCACCGGAGGCGAGATCACGGGGGAATTCCTGACCAGCACCGGCTACCTGCCGGGCGCGCACGTCCCTTCGTGCCCGATCTACCCGATCGTTCTCCGCCTGGACCCGCCCTGGGCCAGGGTCGGAAAATAGGCCGGGCTCAAGCCCCCTTCACGATCGTCAGGAAGCGGCGGGCGGGAACGGCGCGGCGGATGGTATGAGTGCCGTCGGGCCAGCGCACGTCGACCTCGTCGACCGTGCCTGCCGCGCCGAGGCCGAAGTGCGGGCGCGGGTCGTGGCTGCTGAGGTACGAGTCGCCGGAGGCGATGTCGCGTCGCTGCGTGCGGCCGCCGGCCTTCACCGTGACCGTCGTGCCGAGAGGCGGCGACGGCCCGCCCGGGATCTCACAGACGACGGTCAGCCATGATCCGCCGGGGTTGTCGTTGCGCAAAAGGGTCGGCGGCGCGTCCAGGTTGGTGATCAGGATGTCGAGGTCGCCGTCGTTGTCGTAGTCCCCGACCGCCAGGCCGCGGCTCGACTCCACGACCTGGAACCCCGGGCCGGCTTCCGCCGTGGCGTCGCGGAACGGCGGGCGCGCGGCGGGGCCCGCGTTCTCGATCAATAAGTTACGCTGCCGGTAGGTTCCGGCGACCCCCGGGTGGGCGTCGACCTGGGGGTAGATGTGGCCGTTGGCCACGACCAGATCGAGGTCGCCGTCGTTGTCGAGGTCGGCGAACGCCGTCCCCCAGGACATCGGCAGAAAGGTGATCCGTCCCACGCCGCTCTCCTCGCTCGCGTCCTCGAACAGGCCGCCGCCGAGGGCGCGGTACAGGGTCGAGTAGTCTTCCGCGAAGTTGGTCGTGAAGAGGTCGAGCAGGCCGTCGCCGAACGCGTCCCCGACGGCGATCCCCATGCTGGCCTGCGTTCTGCCGTTGGCGTCCAGCGCGCAGCCCGACCAGACGCCCACCTCCTTGAACGTGCCGTCCCCCTCGTTGCGATAGAGATAGTTGGCGTCGGAGTCGTTGGCGACGTAGAGGTCCTGGTCGCCGTCGCCGTCGAAGTCGGCCGCACGCACGCCGAAGCCGTAGCCGAGGGCGCGGTCCTGGAGCCCCGCCGCGACGGTGGCGTCGGTGAAGCGTTTGCCCCCTTCCGATCGGAAGAAGTGATCGGGGGCGCCGGTGAGTCCGAACGGACCGAAGGCGACCTTCTCGAGCCCCTTCCAGTCGAGGGTGCGCTGCGCTTTGAGGACATCCTCGAGCGAGCAGTCGATGTAGGAGGCGACGTAGAGGTCGAGGTCGCCGTCTCCGTCGGCGTCGAAGAAGGCGGCTCCCGTGTTCCAGCCGGGGTCTTCGAGGCCCAGCCTGGGGGCGACGTTCTCGAAGGTGCCGTCCCCCCGGTTGCGGTACAGGAGGTTCGGCCCGAAGTCGGTGACCAGGATGTCGGGGCGGCCGTCGGCGTCATAGTCGGCGACCGCGACCCCCGCGCCCCAGCGTCCTTCGCCGCCGGCGCCGGCGCGGTCGGTCACGTCCTCGAAGGTGCCGTCCGGTCGCCCGTGGTAGAGGGCGTTGCGGCCGCGCTCCATGACGTTCGATCCGCGAAGCAGCCAGCCGTTGACCAGGTAGACATCGAGGCGGCCGTCGCCGTCGTAGTCGAGGAAGGCGGCCCCCGCTCCGGCCGAGTCGAGCAGGTGGTCCTTGCCGGGCCGTCCCGCGCGCAGGATCCGGGTCAGGCCGGAAGACGCGGCGACGTCGACGAAGCGGAAGCGCGGTGATGTACCGGCGGGCGCCGGGGTCCCCGACGGCGTCGCCCCCGCCGTGGTCGCCCCCACCGGCGTGGCCCCGGCCGGCAGCGCTCCGGCTGGCGGCGCTCCGGCTGGCGGCGCCCCGGTCGGCCGGGGGATGGTGTCCGGCGTCTGGGTGGCGCAGGCGACCCAGGACAGCCCCGTCAAGAGCGCGGTCGCGACCTGCGGGTTGACCGGCCGGACGCCCCGCACCCTACTTCATCAGGCCGGAGTAGGTCGCCTGCACCTTCGTCCACTCCGCTTCGAGGGCTTCCGCCTTCGGGGCGCGGGCCATCTGGCCGAGGGCGCGCGAGGAGTCGAGAAACGCCTGCTTGGCGGCGCGCGTCACGATGACGAACCCCTCGTCGTAGATCCCCTTCGCCTCGCCCGCGGCGTTGTGATGATGTCCCCCTTCGAGCAGCTGCTTGCGGACGGCCGCCACCGCGTTGTCCCCTTCCGTCGCCAGTTGGGCGACGTCGGCCGCCAGGTTCTCGACGGCGGCCTGCGCGCCCTTGGCGTCGTCGGCCTTGGTCGCCTTCTCGGCGCGCGCCAGCTCGGCCTGGGCGCGGGCGTGCGCCGCCGCCAGGATCGATCGGACCAGGTTCGCTTCGGTCTTCTTCGCCCCCAGGATCACCTCCGCCAGGGTGCCGTAGGTCGCCACCAGCTCGGCGGGGGTGGCCGGCGCGGGCGAGCCGGTCTGGGCGGCCGCCGGCGTCGCCGCGAGATCCAGGATCGCCCCGACCGGCACGACCGCGCCGACCATGAGCCCGGCGATGACGAGCCCCGCGATGACGATGATCGGTGCGACGGACCGCGATCTCACCTGCGCTCTCATGAGGGCCCTCCTTGCCGGACGACGCCGGCATGATGACAACCTTGGGCCGGATAGATTAGAGATTCCGGGCGTGGATGTCCACAGCGCGGGCGCGGTGTGGGGCGCCTGCCGGCGGGCGCTGAAAGTCTTTCCGCATGATGGGGCGGGTGGCGCTGCGGCGGGCGACCTCGCGGAAGCCGGCCCGCCTGAAGGCCGAGGCGACGCCGGTGAACGCGAAGACGGGAGGGATCTCGCCCCCCTTCTTCGCCTCGACCGGATACCCTTCGAGGATGGCGCCGCCGCGGCGGCGCACGTGGTCGGCGGCGGCTCGCAGCATGGCGACCATCACGCCCCGCCTGCGGTGCCTGCGGTCCACGAACAGGCAGACCACCGACCAGACCGGGGTCTCGTCCAGCCGCGCCAGGACGCGCGAGCGCTCCAGGGTCGGATACGACTCGCGCGGCGCCACGGCGCACCAGCCAATGGGCAGCCGGCCGTCGTAGGCGATGAGGCCAGGGACGGATCCCCGGGAGACGATCCGCCGCAGCGCCCGCCGGTTGCCCTCTCCCTTGCGCCGCTCGTACTCGGAGCGCCCGAGCCTCCAGTGCATGCACCAGCAGCCTCCGCAGGCTCCGCGCGGCCCGAAGAGGCGCGCCAGGTCGGCCCAGCGCGCCGCGGTCGCCGGCCGGACGATCGGCCGGCTACGGCTCGTGCGTGCTCGAGGCATGCAGACCCAGGTAGGTGTCGATGACGTAGTTCAGGCCCCACTTGGCGAGGGCCTGCTGCTCGGCGCGCACCCCCATCTTGAGCAGGCGCTCCATGGCGTCCACCCAGGCCTTGTGGTGCTGGAAGAAGGGGTCGTTCTTGATGGCGTCGCGGGCCCGCTTGACGTCCACGTCCTTCAGCGGGTGGGTCGGCAGCTTGTAGTCCACGATGTCCTGCGGCGTGATGCCCAGGTAGCGCGCCTGCGGCACGCAGAAGTACTCGTTCAGGTGGGCGGCGTTGCCCGAGCCGACCTTCAGGGTGCGGTAGATGTTCGAGATGCCGTACGGGTCACCGTCCACGAAGACGTAGACGGGGATCTTCTTGAAGTCGGCCAGGCGGCGGATGAAGCGGCGGCACGCCCGCGTCGGCACGCCGCCCATCGACACCAGGATGCAGTTGGCCGTCTTCCAGTACTTGTGCTTCACCAGGCGCTGGAACATGCCGGCCGTCTCGATGACCAGGATGAACTCGGCGTCGGTCTGGAACTTGAGGTGCTCGACGGAGATCGGGATCGAGTAGGCGCCCGATCCGAATTTGGTGCAGTCGATGCGCAAGGGCTTGCCGGTCTCGGAGTCCTTGTCCACGATGAACAGCTTGCCGGAGATCTCGCCCCCCTTCTCCTCCGGCACGAAGCCGATCTGCTCGCGGTTGACCTCGAACAGCGCCTCGACGTCGTCCATCACCGCGTCGGACTCGGGCTGCTCGAGGAAGCGCGCCTCGTCCCAGTTCTTGGAGACGTAGTAGGCCTCCCTCTTCGTCGCGATGTCGTCCTGCGACACCAGCTCCTTCGAGAGCGCCATCATCCGGAGCGTCTGCGCGAACGTCTTGACCGTCGAGACGGTCAGGGTGCGCTCCTTCTTGCGCCCGCGCATCTCGAAGTGGCCGGCCTTCGGGTCGTACTTGACGTTGCTCAGGCTGCGCAGCGGGAACTTGAGGCTCGGCTTCCGGCGCTTCAGGATGGCCTGACGAATCTCCTCCGCCGTCTTCTCGATCTTCTTCACGGTCTCGGTGGCCATCGGCTCCTCTCCTCCCCTCGACCTTCAGGCCGCGCCAGCGCGGGCGGCGAACACCAGGGCGCGCATCGGCGCGCGGACCGGACGGTCGCCGCACTCCTTCTCGACGGCGGCGGCCACGGCCTCGATGACCTTCTCGACCGGGATGCCGCCACGCTCCCGGATGGCGGTCCCGACCGGATTTCCCTCGACCAGGCCGATCGCCAGGTCGCGGGCCGACGGGACGCGCCCCTCGAGCGTCACCTCGTCGCAGGAAACGGCCGTGAACCCGCCCGCGGCCAGGAAGCCCCGCACCACCTCCGGCTGGTGGAGGCCGAACGGGACGGTGTAGAAATCGGGCGGATCGGCAGGGAAGAAGGAGGCGACCGTCTCGTAGGCGATGCGCCCGACCGGGT
>QHXZ01000066.1:1259-25354 GCA_003223165.1 Acidobacteriota bacterium | reverse complement strand
GCAGCGAGATCAGCATCCGCTTCGGCTTCACCGGCCCGTCGCATGTGCTCAGCAACGGTTGCACCAGCAGCACCGACGCCATCGGATACGCCCTGCACGCCATCCGCCGGGGGGAGCGGCCGCTGATTCTGACCGGCGGCGCGGAGGCGTGCATCACGCGCGGCATGCTGGAGGGGTTCTGCCGCATGCGCGCCGCGGCCGTCGGCTGGAACGACCGTCCGGAGAAGGCCTCCCGTCCTTTCAACCGCGACCGGAGCGGCTTCGTCCTGGGGGAAGGGGCGTACCTCGTCGTGCTGGAGGAGCTCGGCCACGCCCGCGAGCGGGGGGCGCGGATCTACGCCGAGGTGGCGGGCTACGCCTCCACCTGCGATGCGCACCACCGCGTGCACATGAGCGCCCAGGGAGACGAGTCGACGCGCGCCATGGCGCTGGCGCTCCGATCGGCGGGGGCGCGCGAGGAAGAGGTCGACTACATCAACCTGCACGGCACCTCGACGCAGCAGAACGACCGGGTCGAAACGCTGGCGGTGAAGGCCTTGCTGGGGGACCGCGCCCGCCGGGTCCCGGCGTCATCGACGAAGTCGATGATCGGCCATCCCCAGGGCGCCTGCGGCGCCGCCGGCGTCATCGCGACCGCCCTGGGCCTGCGTCACGGCTTCCTGCCTCCGACGATCAACTACGAGACGCCCGATCCCGAGTGCGACCTCGACTACGTGCCCAACGAGGCGCGGCGCGCCGCGGCGCGCCTGGCCCTGTGCAACTGCATCGGGTTCGGCTCGAAGAACTCGGCGCTGGTGATCAGCGGTTTCGCGTCGTGAGGAGGACGGCCACAGCATCCCGCCCGGCGCCGCCGCGCGACGCCTCTCCTCCGGCCGGTCCGTTCGACGTGGCGGTCGTCGGGGCGGGGCCGGCCGGCAGCACCGTGGCCGCGCTCCTGGCGGGCGCCGGCCGATCGGTCGCGCTCCTCGACGCGGCGCGCTTCCCGCGGCATAAGATCTGCGGCGAGTTCGTGCCGCCGGCGGCCGCCCGCAGCTTCGAGGCGCTCGGCGTCCTGGAGGAGATCGAGCGGCTCGGTCCTCGGCGGCACGTCGGCATGGCGGTCATCGCGCCGGGAGGGGAGAAGGTCCTGGGCCGGTACGGCGCGTCGGACCAGCGCGGCTTCTCCTTGCGGCGGCTCGACCTGGATCGGGTCCTGCTCGCCAACGCGCGGCGCGCCGGCGCGCACGTCCTGGAGGGATGGCGCCTCGTCGATCTGGAACGTCGCTCCGGCGAGGGCTTCGACCTGCTGCTGGCCGCCGCGGCGCCCGGCGGGGCGCAGGCCATAGCACCCGTCGCGCCCGCCTTCGCCGCGCGCAGCCGGCTGCGGGCCCGGCTGCTCGTCGGGGCGGACGGCCGGAACTCCCTGGTGGCGCGCCGTCTCGGGCTGCGCCGCCGGGGTCACCGCCACCGGCGCTGGGCGGTCATGGGGCACTTCAGAGGCGTCGTGGCTCCCGAGGATCATGGCGAGATGATCGTCACGCCGTACGGCTACTGCGGCATCAACCCGCTGCCGGGTGGGCTGGCGAACGTCTGCCTGGTGCTCGATCCGGCGCGTCCCGCCGCGACCCCGCCGGGACGGCGGAGACTCCTCGCCTTCTTCCGGGAGCGGATCGCCTCCCACCCCCTGACACGGCGTCGCCTGGCCGCGGCGGACCTGGCGGAAGGGCTCTGGTCGACCGGCCCGATCGCCTGCCGTGCCTCGGCCAGCGTCAGCGACGGAGCGCTGCTGGTGGGGGACGCGGCCGGCTTCTATGACCCGTTCACCGGGGAGGGGATCGGCATGGCGCTGCGGGGGGGCGAGATGGCGGCGGAAGTCCTCGACGAGGCGCTGCGTCGCGGCGACCTGAGCCGCGGAGCGCTCCTTCCGTATGAGGCCCGGCGCCGCGCCGCCTTCGCCGGGCGGCTGCTGCTCGACCGGATCCTGCAGGCCCTCCTGGCGCGCCCCCGCGTGACCGACTGGGTGGCGCGCCGGCTGCGCCACGAACCCGCGCTCGCCGATCTGCTGGCCCGCGTCACCGGCGGCACCGCCGACGCCGGCGAGGTCCTGCGGCCCCGATTCGTGGCGCGCCTGCTCCTGGCGTGAGTCCCGCCTCCCGCGCCTACATCGTGCTGGTCGCGGTCGCGGCGCTCGTGGCGCTGCTCGAGCGCGGCTACGCGCTGCGCAACGAGCGCCGGCTGCGGCGCTCCGGCGCCTCGGAGGTCGCGCCCTGGGTCTTCCGCCTGATGGCGCCGGTCTACACCCTGATCTTCCCGGCCGCCGTCGCCGAGCACCTTGCGTGGCGGCGCCATCCCGCGCTGGTCTGGAGCGTGGCGATGGGGCTGCTGTTCGTCGCCTCCAAGGGACTGAAGCTGTGGGCGATCGCGCACCTCGACGGCGCCTGGACCATGAAGGTCGTCCTGCCGCGCACGCTCCGGGTCGTGGCCACCGGGCCGTACCGCTTCCTGCGCCATCCCAACTACGTGGCGGTCATGGGGGAAATCGCCGCGCTGCCGCTCGCGGGGGGCGCCTGGGTCACGGCCCTCGCCGGGGTGGCGCTCTTCGGCGCGATCCTCGCGTGGCGCGTGCGGACCGAGGAGGAGGCCCTGATGGCCCATCCCGGCTACGCGGCGGCGATGGGGGAGAGACCCCGATTCATTCCGGGAGGGAGGCCATGAGGCGGCCTGCGGCGCTTCTCACGGGCCTGCTGGCACCGGGCCTGGCGGCGCTCGCGACGCTTCTGGGGGCGCCGGCGGCCCCGCGAGCGGCCGCCCCCCCCACCCTGGCGATCGATGCCGCCGGGAGCGAGCTCCGCTTCACGATCACGCGGCCCGGGGAGACCATCGACGGGCACGCCCACGAGTTCACCGGCGAGGTGGCGGTCGACCCCGCGCGCCCGGGGGAGGGATCCTCGGTCGTGCTGCGGGTGCGCTCGGCGTCGCTCGAGACCGGCAACCGGATGCGCGATCGCAAGATGCGCAACACGCACCTGGAAGTGGAGCGCTTCCCGGAGATCGTCTTCAGCTCCACGTCGATCCGGCTCTCCGCGGACGGCGAGGCCGAGGCAGCGCCGGGTCCCCTGCGGCCCGGCGAGCCGCGCAAGGCGCTGGTGGAGGGGGTGCTGGCGCTCCACGGGGTCGAGCGGACGATCCTCTTCCCCGTGGCTATCCGGTATGATACCGGCTCCCTCACGGCGGAAGGGGACGTCACCCTGCGGCTGACGGACCACGCCATCCCGATCCCGCGCTTCCTCTGGATCGTGCTGGACGACGAGGTGAAGCTGCACTTCCGCTTCGAGGCCGGGCCGCGGCCCGGCCCCGGCGCGGCGGAGACGGAGACGAACCGGGCGCCATGACGCACGTGCGCGAGAAGCATTGGGCCGACGCGATCGCCGAGGAGATCCTCAAGAACCCCGGCCCCCACGAGATCTCGACCGGCATCTCCCCTTCGGGGGAGATCCACATCGGCAACCTGCGGGAGGTGATCACCGCCGACGTGGTGCACCGCGCGCTCAAGGAGCGCGGCGCGCAGGTGGTCCTCGACTACGTCGCCGACAACTTCGACCCGCTGCGCAAGGTCTACCCCTTCCTCGACGCGTCGGTCTACGAAAAGCAGATCGGCAAGCCGCTGTCCGAGTTCCCCTGCCCCTGCGCCAGGCACGCCTCGTACGCGGAGCATTTCCTCGAACCGTTCCTCGCCTCGCTCGCGAAGATGCGCATCGAGGTCAAGGTCTACTACGCGGACCGCATGTACAAGTCGGGAATGCTGGTGCCGCAGATCCTCCAGGCCCTCAAGGGGCGCGACCTCATCGCGCGCATCCTCGAGGAGTGCACCGGGCGCAAAGTGGAAGCGCAGTGGAGCCCCTTCAACCCGATCTGCCAGTCGTGCGGGCGCATGACCGAGACGCTCGTGACCGGCTGGTCGGAGAAGGCGGAGACGGTCGACTACACCTGCGGTTGCGGCGGCACGGGGACCGTGTCGATGCGCGGCGGAGGGAAGCTCACCTGGCGCGTCGACTGGCCGGCGCGCTGGGCGCGGATCCCGGTCACCATCGAGCCATTCGGCAAGGACCACGCCACCCGAGGGGGATCGTACGACACGGGAGCGCGCATCTGCCGCGAGGTCTTCAACGCCCCGCCCCCGTTCCCGGTCACCTACGAGTGGATCTCGTTCAAGGGGAAGGGGGAGCTGAAGAAGAGCAAGGGGAACGTTCTGTCGGTGCATCGCATGCTCGAGGTGGTGCCGCCGGAGGTGCTGCGCTACCTGGTGGTCAAGACGCGCCCGATGCGCTCGATCGCCTTCGATCCCGGACTGCCGCTCCTGTCCCTGGTGGACGAGTTCGACGACGCGGCCTCGCAGGCCCGCGACCCGCGCGCCCTCGAGCTGTCGGGGGCGGCGCAGTTCAAACCGGTCGGGGTGCCGTTCCGGCACCTGGTGAACGTGGTGCAGATGGCCGACTTCGATCTGGAGCAGGCGATCGTCATCCTGAGGCGCAACGGCTACCCGGTCGAGGACCCCGGCGCGCTGAAGGAGCGTGCCGGTTACGCCATCCGCTGGCTGCGCGAGTTCGCCCCTCCCGAGGCGAAGTTCTCGGTCCAGCGCAGCCTGCCACCGGAGGCCCGCGACCTGGCGCCGGGGCAGAAGCGCTTCCTCGCGGCCCTGGCGGCGGCGCTCCGCCCGGGGATGACGGGAGAGGAGATCCATGCGCTGATCTACGCTCTCGCCAAGGAGGCCGCGCTCGATCCGCCGACGGCCGCCTTCGAGGCCATCTACCGCGCCCTCCTCGGCCAGCCGAAGGGCCCGCGCGCCGGCTGGTTCCTCGCCTTCCTGGATGGTGGCTTCGTGCTTCGGCGCCTCGAGGAGGCGGCCGCGACATGACCCGGTCACGGTCCCCCGCCGGCCCGCGCCTCGCCGCCGCCGCGCTCGCCCCCGGCGCGCTCGCTGCCGCGGCGCTTCTCGCCGCCGCGCTCGCCGTCGGTGCCAGCGCCGCGCTGCCCGCGTCCGCCGTGGCAGCCGGTTCCGCCCCCGGAGCGGGCGCACCACCCGCCCCCGGAGCCTTGCGGGAGGCCTTCCGAAACCGCTACGTCGGCAAGCCGGCGCCGTCCTTCGTGCTCAAGGATCTCAAGGGTCGCCCGGCGCGCCTCTCCGATTACCGCGGCAAGATCGTGCTGCTCAACTTCTGGTTCTCCGGCTGCGGGCCGTGCCGCATGGAGACTCCCGACCTGATGCAGTTGCACGGCCTGTACAAGGAGAAAGGGCTTGCGGTGCTGGGGATCAACCTGGACGCGGTCATGATCCCCCAGGAGCAGGGGCGGATGCTGAAGGCCTTCCTGAGCGAGTTCCCGGTTCCGTACCCGGTGCTGCTCGGCGACGCCAAGGTCTACCAGGACTATGGAGGCGTGCCGGTGCAGCCGATCTCCTTCCTGCTGGATCGGGACGGAGTCGTGGTCCGGCTCTTCTGGGGAGCCTTCCCCGGCGCGGCCTACGACCGGGCCATCCGCCCCTACCTCGCAGGACGGGGCGAGAGGCCGCCGGCGCCGGGCCCGTAGACCGCCCGCTCCCAGGCTCCGAAGCGCGCCTCCGCCTCGTCCGCGGAGATCCGCGGGCGGACGTAGAGATCGCCCTCGTCCCGGCCCCCACGTCCGCCGCGCGGTC
This sequence comes from Acidobacteriota bacterium, assembly GCA_003223165.1. GTDB lineage: Bacteria > Acidobacteriota > Polarisedimenticolia > Gp22-AA2 > Gp22-AA2 > QHXZ01. The sequence continues at coordinate 19,683 of QHXZ01000066.1, read as the reverse complement.
CGAACGTCCCGTCGGGCCCGTCCCGCGCCAGGAGGGCCGCACCGACCGCGGTCGCGTCGGCCGACTCGCGCACCCGGAGCGGCCGTTGCAGCAGGTCGGACTGGGCCTGCAGCAGCGCGCGGCAGCGGACCAGCCCTCCCGCCACGGGGACCGGAGCGTGGCGCGAGTCCGGCGCTCCCCCTGCCCGCGCCGCCCTCAGGATCTCGGCGCACCGGCAGGCGATCGACTCCACGGCCGCGCGGAGCAGGTCGCGCGGTCCGGCGTTCCTCAGGTCGCCCGAGAAGAGCGGCCGGGCGCCGGGGATCCAGCGGGGCGCCCCCAGGCCCGACACCGCGGGCAGGAAATGGACCGCGCGTGCTCCGCCGGGGTCGGGACCCAGGTAGGCATCGAGATCGCGCGTGTGCAACCGCAGGCGCAGGCGACGCAGGACCCATTCGAGGGCGGTCGCCGCCGCGTTGACCGGCCCCTCGACGGCATAGCGCGCCCGAGTTCCATGGGCGCCGCCGGCCCATGAAGCGAGCAGCGTGGTCAAGAGCCCCGGCACCCGCAAAGGGCGGTCGCCGACGTTGATCAGGACGAAGGCGCCCGACCCGTAGTTGATCGCCAGATCGCCAGGCGCGCGGCAGCCGAGCCCGAGCAGCGCCGCCTGCTGGTCCCCGGTCACCTGCGCCAGGGCGAAGGACCTTCCGGCGGAAGCGAGGCGAGGCGGCGACGCGAGGAAGGTCGGCACGAGTGCCGGGAGCACCGGGGCCACCAGGAGATCGTCCAGTCCGAACAGCCGGAAGAGATCGAAGTCCCAGCCGGACGGGTCGAGCGACACGAGCGCCGTGCGCTGGGCGTTGGCGTGGTCGATGGCGTAGACCGCCCCCTCGCTCAGGCGCCAGGCGAGATAGGTGCCCAGAGTCCCCCACAGCGCCCGGCCCGAGACGATCTGGCCCAGCCGCTCTTGGACGCGGCGTAGTGCGGGCTGAGCCGCAGGCCGGTCCTCTCCGCCACCAGCCGGCCGGCGGAGCGTTGCAGTCGCGCGCACAGCCGGGCGCCGCGCAGATCCTGCCAGGAGTACGCCGCGGTCAGCGCCCGCCCGCTGTCGCGGTCCCAGAAGAGCACGGTCGAACGCTGCGTGGCCAGGCCCAGCCGTCCGCCGTCACGCGCACCGCGCAGGGAGGCGCCGGTGGCGCGCAGGATCTCCTCCGCGTCGTGCTCCACGCGCGCGCCCGGCCCTCGCCGGGTGCCGATGCGGCGGCGCCCGAGAAGGGTGGCCCGCCCCCGCTGATCCAGGCTGAAGGCCTTGACGCTCGACGATCCGATGTCCAGTCCGATCGACATGGGGGAATTCTAGCCGAACGCGGCCGTTGCGATTTTCCGGACAGGCTCCTGGCCCGGAGGGGCCGTGGCTTGCCCGGGCGGTGGCCGCCGTGATATGTGTCGCGGCTCCCATGAACGAACGAGCCGGCGCCGTGACGCCTCGATCCCCGCACCTGAACATCCTGACCGTGGACCTGGAGGAATGGTTCCACCTGGACGAGGACGTCGTCCCGCCCGGGGAGTGGGATCGACTCCCGAGCCGCGTCGAGGAGACCACGCGGCGGCTGCTGGCGATCCTCGAGGCGCACGGAGCGCGCGCCACCTTCTTCGCCCTCGGCTGGGTCGCGGCGCGCCATCCGGCGCTGCTGAAGATGATCGCCGGGCGGGGTCACGAGGTGGCCACGCACGGCTACCTGCACCGCTCGGTGGCGGCGATGTCCACGGAGGAGTTCCGGGCCGATCTGCTGCGCGCCCGGCAGGCGGTGGAGACGGCAACGGGGGAGCCGGTCGAGGGATACCGGGCGGCGCGCTGGAGCCTGGGGGGCGTCCCTGGAGGCGGGCGGCGCGGTCGCGCCTCCGGCGTCGTGACGGGGGCGCTCGAGGTCCTGGTGCAGGAGGGGATCCGCTACGATGCCAGCCTGGCCCCGATCGTCTACCTGGGCGATCCCTCATGGCCGGCCGCTCCGCACCGCCTCGAGACGGCCGCGGGGCCGATCCTCGAGCTGCCGCCGCTGGTGGGGCGCTTCCTGGGCGTGCGGCTGCTGTCGGGATCGGGATGGGCGCTGCGCCGGGTCCCCAACCGGGCGCTGCTGAGGCAGATCGCCCGGCGCAATGCCCGCGGCTGGCCCGCGGTCCTGGACCTGCATCCCTGGGAGCTCGATCCCGATCCGCCGCGCCTCCGGCTGCCGTTCAAGTACCGCATGGCGCATTATGGCGGGCTGCGAGGATTCCCGGCCAAGCTTGCGGATCTGCTCTCTCGCCTGAGCCTCGTCCCGGTGCGCGACTATCTCGCGAAGGGGCTGCTCGCCGCGAGCGCGATGCCGCCGGCCTGAGCGCCGAAGTGTGACGCCAGCAACGCCAGGTCCGCGCCGTCCACCTGGCCGCTGAGATCGATGTCGGCCGCCGGCGCGTAGCGCGCTTCTCCCCGCACCCGGCCGAAGGAGCGCGCCAGGACGGCGAGATCGTACCCATCCACGCGCCCGCTGCCGTCCAGGTCGATGCGCCGTGGATCGAGGCGGACCTCGGTGAACGCCGCGAAAGTGGCCCCGCCCCCGTCCGGGTTGAGGAGGCGCAGATCGCGCCGCCCCGGCGGGGCCGTGCCTTCGACCTCCAGGCTCAGCAGGAGCGAGTCGCCCGGCCCCCCGGGGGAGTCGGCCCGGACCGTTGCCTCGCGCACCGCGATCCCCGGCCCGAGGTCGACCGAAAGGCCGGGCTGCAGATCATCCCCGTGCAGGCTCCATGCGGCGCTCGACCCCTCCTTCAGGAATGGGATTGGTGCGGGGTCGAGTCGCGGCGCTGAGCGGAAGCCAACGCGCTGGAGGTAAAGCGACGCCGAAGGCCCCAGAAGCGACGCTGCGCGCGCATCGGACCAGGCGAGCGTGGCTTCGGGAAGGCCGCCGATCCCGCCCGGCCCGGCCGCCTGCGGGGGGTCGGCGGCCAGCAGCACCGGATCGCTCCGGACGCCTTCGCCCAGGGCAGGGAGGGCGCCATTCGGAGGGGCCTTCGCCCGGCCCCGCCGATCGACCGCCTGGACGCGGAGCTCCTGGGCCGTGGAGGCTCCTGCCGGCGGCGCCTCTTCCCAGGCAATCGCCAGCGTGCCGTCCGGCAGGGCTCCCTGCACGCGCCGGGCGATCGGCCGCGACCCCGACGATCCCGCGACGGGCGCCGGCCAGGGGAGAGCGCCATCGATTCCGAAGCGCCGCACCAGGATGCGCCCCCCACCGGAATCTTCTTCCTCGATCCAGGTGGCGAACAGGCCGCCCTCGGAATCCGGGGACAAGGCAGGGCGCGAGGCGCGCGCCGCCAGCGCCGCGTCCGAGAGCAGGAGCCCGGCTTCGCCCCATAGCCGCGCTCCGGTGGACGAGAACCGCTGGGCCCGTACGCCGCCCGCCGTGAACAGCGCGATGGCGCCCCCGAATCCGTCCGCCACCAGGGAAGGATCCAGGTCGACGTACCCCTCGGCGAGCAGGCGCAGCGCGCCGCCCTCCCAGGCAGGAAGTCCGCCGCCTTCGATGCGCAAAAGGCGCGGATGATAGCCGCCCTGGGTCTCCTCGGTGGGCCGGGCCTCGGCCCAGGAGACGAACGCTCCCCCTTCGTCGTCGGGGACCAAGGTGGCGAACGACGAGAACAGGTAGGGGCCCCGTGCGATCAGGGTGGGCGCTTCCCAGAGCGGCCGGCCCCGCCCATCGAAACGCTGCAGGAGGAGACGATCGGAGGCATCGGGCCCCGGGAGGCGTTCCGTCCAGGCGCACAGGAAGCCCCCGCGCCCGTCGAGCGCCAGGACCGGGGAAAGCGCCTCGAACGCCGGGTCGGAGAGAAGAAGGGGCTGGGGGCCGAGGAGGCGCCGGCCGTCGGTGTCGATGCCCTGCAGGATCACACGCGACCCCCCCTGGTCCTGGTCCAGGGCGGCGATCAGGAGCGTCCCGGGAACCCACGGCAGGGCGGCCACGGCCCTTTGGGTCCCGCGCCCCCCGAGGACCAGCGCGCCGCACGGATCCGAGGCCCCGACGCCGTCGCCCAGGACGAGAGGGTCGAGATCGGCTCCGAGATGGATCAGCCCGACGTCCCAACCCTCGATCTGCGGGAAGGCCTCGGCGCCGAAGTCGTCGGAGGTGACCAGGAGGTGGCCGCCGGAGCCGTCGCTGAGCGCCGCCCGTACCGCGCGCCCTCCGGGCCGGCCGCTGCACAGCAGGCGGCCTTGCGGCTCGAGCCGCAGCACGGCGTCGGCGACGGCGGGGGGCTGGGCCTGCAGCCAGAGGATCGCCGCCACGAAGGCCTTGGAGCGGACCGTGGCGGCCGTCCCCCGGAAGGAGTCTGGGGACGGCCGCGGCGCCTCGGGATGGCGCCATTCCAGGACCGCGCGCGCCCCTTTCAGGGCGATTCCTCCGCGCCGCGCCCCCCGGGGAACGAGCGCGCCGCGTTGAACCCCAGGGCGAGCCCGCCGCCGTAAGGGCCGTACACGAACTCGATCAAGTAGTCCGAGGCGCGGCCTGTGAGGGTGTAGAGGCTGCCGCTGTATCCGGCGGCGAACAGGTCGCGAGCGAACTGTTGCGTCGAGATACCCCCCAGTCCATACGCGTAGTGGGGGTGCGGCGTGGCCGGCGCTTCGCCGAACATCCCCACCGCCCCGTGATCGAGGAAAGGACCGATGTCGCGCACCCCGTACACGCCGACGATCCGATCGGATTCGTCCAAGAGGGAATAGAAGCGGTCGAGCTGCCGGCTGCCCGTCCCGGGATCGCCGACGCTCTGCACCCTGCTGCCGTAAGCGTCCCCCGTTGCGGCCCCGATCGATTGCACGTCGCTGCCCTGCGCTTCCAGGTAACCGTCCAGCGCGCCCCGGCCGCCCACCTGGAATCCGCCGCGCGCCTCGCCCTTGGGGGCCAGCCCCTGCGCGAACGCCCGCTGCATGGAAGAGTTCACGAGGAGTGTCGCCATCACCTCCGCGGCCACGGCCGACCCTCGCGGGCTCAACCCGAGATCCTGGAACAGGAGCCCGTACGACTCGACGATGGCCTCCCCCAAGGGGGAGTGGAGCAGGACCGGGGTGACGGCGGCGGCGTACAGTGCCGCCCTCGATGCCATCAGCGCCCGCCACCCCGCGCCCCCTCCGGGGCCAAGGACCGCGGTCAGCAGGATGCTGGCGGCGGTGAGCGAGACGGAGGTCCCGACGTCGGCACGCGTGTCACGATCGAGCAGTGCTATCGCTCCGATGAACAGGATGGCGAAGAGGGGGTTCTTCCCGTCCGGGTCGGTGAGGTTGACGGGATTGTCGCGCGCGTAGGCGTAGCGGTTGAACATGTGCGGGTCGAAACGCCGGCCCACCAGCCCGTCGGGCTGCAGGAAGCGACCGAGGGCCGGGTCGTAGTGCCGCGACCCCATCTGCAGGAGGCCCGTGTCGCGGTTCGTGAGCGTTCCGGCGTAGAGCCGTGAGACGGGCACCGCCCCGCCCGGACGCGGAACGGCGGTCCCGTACGGCGCGTAGTCGTAGCGCGCCACCAGGGCTCCCTGCTCGTCCGCGACGATGCGGGTGCTCCCCAGGTGGTCGGCGACGGGGAACAGCGTGCGGCCGGCGGAGTCGACCGTGGCCAGCCGCAGCTCGCCCGCGAAGTAGTGCAGCGTGGTCAGGCCGTCCCGCACCTCGACCTCCGGCATCGGCGTGAGCAGCACCGACCGGGCGGTGGGCGTCTCGGTGACCTCGCGCACGCGCTGCCCGCTGGCGTCGTAGTCCTCGGCGACCGTCACGCCGGCGGCGCTGTCGAAGAGAGTGCGCATGCGTCCCGCGGCGTCGTAGATCAGGCTTCGCTCGCCGCCCGCCGAGCGCAGAAGCGTCACGTTGCCCGCGTCGTCATAGGCCAGGGAACGCCCGTCGGAGGTGCGCGTGACCCGTTGCGGGTGCGAGGCATCGTCGTAGGAGAAGCTCACGCCCTCCTTGGCGAGGAGGTTCCCCCCGTCGTCGTACAGGTAGGTGAGATCGCCGTAGGGCCCCGTGGCGCGGGTCAGCCTGTGCCTCCCGTCGTAGGCGAAGACCTGCCGGCGCGCGGCGGCGGGGTCGGTCAGGTCGTCGAGCGCGGCGATCTGCCCGTCCGCCTGGTAGCTCGAAGCCAACCTCAAGAGGATCGAGCCGTCCGGGCCCCAGGCGGCCAGCTCCAGCGGGCGGCCGGTCGCGGGGTCATAGGCGCGCGCCACCAGCATCCCGTTGGACAGCAGCGTCGAGGTCACCTGCCCGCGCTCGTTGTAGCCGAACGACGACGCGAAGGGGAGCAGCGACCGGACGTTGCCGCCCTCGTCGTAGGCGTAGCGGACCGCGGGCGCGCCGGGGAGGCGCAGGGAATCGACCCGCCCCAGCGCGTCGAAGGTGGTGCGGACGGTGTAGGAGACACCCTCGAGGATGCGCGTGGCGGACACCACGTGCCCCAGCAGGTCGTGCGCGAACGATTGCGTGCCGCTCGGATCGCCGATCGAGGTGAGGCGTCCGAAGGCCGCGGCCGCGGCGCCCCCTTCGTCGTAGCCCCAGCGGTGATGCGTGCCGTCGGCCAGGACCTTCTCGACGAGACGGTCCAGGTCGTCGTACGACGTCCGGGTCGTGCGTCCCGACGGATCGATCTCCTCGATCAGGTTCCCCTGCAAATCGTAGCGCGAGCGCCACGACCCGGTCTGGGGGTCGTCGAGCGCCAGCCGGCGGCCGAGCAGGTCATAGGCGAGCGTCGTGGTGGCGCCCAGGGGGTCCACCACCCGTACCAGCCTGCCCGCGGCGTCGTAGCGATAGGTCGAGGTGGAGGACGGTCGGGAAGAGGCGCCCGTCCCCTCGTATTCCACGACGCGGACCACCTCGCCGAAGGCGTCGCGCATCACCTCGCGGCGGTGGCCGAGCGGGTCGCTGAGGATGGAGGACCACCCCGAGGCGCTCTCGCCCCGCACCTCCCCCGCCGCATTGGTCACGGAGATCAGGCGCCCCCCGGCGTCGTACTCCATGACGCGCGACCGGGGCCCCTGGGCCGCCGGAACGAACTCGGGCCCGGCGGGGACGCGGAACGGCTCGGCTTCGCTGCGCAGGCGTCCCGCATCGTCGAAGGTCCGGGCGCCGGAGACGATCATCGTGCCGCCGGTCGACTCGGTCTTGGTCTCGAGCAGGCGGCCGAGACCGTCGAAAAACGCCATCGACTCGATCGTCCCCGCCGTGCCGGCGCGCTCGCCCAGGCCGCTCTGCTCGCGCGCGTAGCGGACCACCCGCGACGGGAGCCGCGTGAAGTCGTAGCGGTAGGAAACCGTCGGGCGCTCGCTGGAATCGTAGGGCCCGTACTCCGCCACCCGGCGTCCGAACGGGTCGTACTCCGTCTGGGTGGCGGCGCCGTTCGGGTCGGCCAGACGCACCAGGAGCCCCGTGCGCGCGTCGAAGGTCCGGGTGGTGACGCGGGCGAGCGCGTCAGTCTCGCTCTCGGGGAAGGTGAACGAAGGATCGGAGAGGCCCCGGTCGATACGGCGCGTCCGGCCCAGCGGGTCGGTCTCCGAGTCCAGGTTGCCGTAAACGTCGTAGGTGCGCCGGGTCACCGGGTTCTCGGGGTCGCCCGGCCCGTGGACGCCCGGCGGGCCGGGTGGTCCGCCACGCCGCTCCTCGCCCGTCGGCAGGGCTCGGAGGCCGATCGCTCCCGGGGACAAACCGTCGTACGAGGTCCAGCCCTCGGCGACCACGGTCCCGTCCGCGCCCGAGACCGCGCGATGGAACGGCAGGTCGAGGAACCAGCGCCCCGCCGCCGGCCCGGACGCGGCGCCCGCGTCCATGGCGCCCGCGAACTCCTCCACGATCGCGCGGTCGTCGGCCGCGTCCGTGACATCCCCCTCCTGGATCTCGGTGCGCCGCAGGAGAAGACGGTCCGGGGGGTGAGAGGTCTCGTCGAACAGGTAGGCGTAGGAGACGGCGCTCTTGCGCACGAACGCAGGGCTCTGCGGGTCGTCGGTGGTCCAATCGTACAGGACGGTCTCCGAGCGCAAAAGCGGATGGAGCAGCGGAAGCCGTGTCCCCCCGGTGTCGTAGATCCAGGCGGCGCGGGAGAAGACCGCGCCGTCGGAGGCGCGGCGCTCGACCCGCTCCTCGACGGCTCCCTTGAGCGGGGCCGCGGGGAAGGCCGGTTGCTGGAAGAGCGATGTCTCGATCGTCCGCCCACCGCCCGGATCGGTCCTGGTCACGCTCCGGAACCCCCGGAAATCGCGCGCCCGGTGGTGGTAGAAACCTCCCTCGTAACCGTAGCGCGTGACGTAGCGGTTGCCCAGGCCGTCCGCGACCGTCAGGGACGAGACCACCGCGAGCGGGAAGGGGAGCGCGGCGTGGCCGCCTCCCTCGGTTGCGCCCCCGTGCGAGGCAGGCGCGTAGGCGATCTCCATCGCGCCTCCCAGCCCGTTGGAGTACGAGGCCATGAGCGGCCGCCCGTGCCAGGCGCGGTTGCGATGCCAGGCGCCGGGGCTGCCAGGGCGGCTGAAGGCATAATCGGCTCCGCCGTCCCCATCGAGGTCGGCCAGCCGCACGCCCTGATCGCGAGGCGGTCCGCCGGCGGCCTTGACCACGAAGAGGCCGGGGAATTCCGGCAGGTAACGGCGCAGCCAGCCGCCCGCGGCATACGGCGTGTAGAGGTATTTCTCGTCCGGACCGCCGTCCCAGGATCGCGAAAGGACGATGTCGGTGCGGCCATCGCCGTCGAGGTCGGCCACCCGCAGACCCCGGTCCTGGGAGCCGCCCTGGCCTAGGCTCGTGACGTCGACGAAGCGCTCCATGAAATAGAGCGACCAGTCGCCGGGGCTGAGATCCCAGGTCGGGGCGGGGCCGCCCGGGCGGCCCGTGTTGATCCAGGCGGCGCTGCGCAGCGTCCCGTCGACGTTGGCCGCGACGAACAGATCGGGAAGGCCGTCGCGGTTGAGGTCCATCAGCCGCACTCCCATGTCGACCCAGCGCCCGTCCCTGACGTGCCGCACGAACGGCTCCTCCGGGAGGTTCCATCCCTTGTCGAGGCGGTAGCCACCGCGGTCATAAAGGTAGACACGACGCTCCACCGGCCCGTTCCACTCCGCCCGCCCCACCAGGATGTCGGTGCGGCCGTCGCCGTTCACGTCGGCGAAGCGCACCCCCAGGTCGTCCGCCAGATCGCGCGTCGGGTAGTCGTGCATCCAGACGAAGGGCTCGTCGGGAACGGCGTACGAGGCCGAGACGTCGCGCGTGAACCCCGACCCGGTGTTGAGGAAGACCCCCTTGCGGTAGGTGCCATAGCGCACCGCCATCCGCACCACGTCGACGTAGCCGTCGTCGTTGACGTCCAGGAAGCGCACCCCGTTGTCGATCTGGTCGCGCCCTCCCCGCTTGAGGACGAAGTAGGCGCTGCGGCTCTGGTCGGCGGGATCGAGCAGGTTCAGCAGACCGTCGCTGAAGGCCGTGTCGTACGTGAACCCGTGCCCGGTATTGAGGTAGACGCCCCGGGTGACCTGGTAGGTCGTCTGGTTGAGGTAGCCGACCAGTTGCACCAGGTCGGGAAGCCCATCGCGATTGAGGTCGATCAGGCGCACGCCGGGGTCGACGTCCTTGTCCGATCCGCCCACGAAGGGCAGGGGAAGCGCGCCCCCGGGGGCGGGCTCGGGCCAGCCATAGGACGACTCGGCGCGGTAGGAGTACTCGACCGTCGGCAGGAAGGCGCCGTTGCCGTCGCCCCGCACGACGGCCGTCAGGAGCGAGTCGTCGGGGTAGAGCCCCGCGCCGGACGGGGCGAGGGATCGGGTGGCGAGCGCATCGGACAGGATGGTTTTGGGCCGGGGCCGGTCACCGGGGCCGCCCGTCCCGGGCGCGGGATTCGCCCCCGGGGCGCCGGGGGCGGAAGCCTGCACCAGGGCGCACGATCCAAGCGTCTCGGCGGAGTTTCCCGGCGCGTCGTAGCGAAGCCCGTAGGTCCGCGCCGTTTTCCCCTGGGCGCTGGTGACCAGCCCGAGCAGCCGGTAGCGCAGCCGCTCGCCCGAAGGGGTGGGCGCCTCGTCGCCGCGCCGCTCCCAGCAGAGGCGCACCTCGTTGGTCGCCGCCAGGCCGCTCGCCGGGTGGGCCGCGTAGTCGATTCCCACCGGGTAGAGATGCAGCCCGCTGGACTGGTACTGGATCTCCATGACGTTCCCCGAGGCGTCCTCGACCCTCTCGAGCCCCCACTTGAAGTTCGGCACCTGCGTGACGTTCCCCGTCAGCGCGTCGACCGCCGACCCGAAGCGGTAGGCGCGGCCGTCGCGTCCGCGCGCCAGCCAGTAGCTCGATCCCGGCCCGAAGGGACCGGGCGAGACGCGCTCGATCAGGAAGCCGGTGTCGAGGGCGGTGCGAAAGCGGGTGGCGCCGGAGTCGATCGGCACCAGGTCGTGCGACTCGCCCCACAGCGTCAGCACGAAGGTGTCGCTGTCGTCGAAACGCGGCGTGCCGAAGCGCGTGCTGCGCTCGATCGATCCGGCCACGAGCGTGAAGCCGAACCCTGCGTTGCCCGCGCCGGCCCCGCTGCTGTACTTCAGGACCAGGGAGGGCTGCATGCCGTGCCGCCCGGGCGGCACCTCGATCGGCACGGACACGCCGGCGAGCCCCAGGGCAGGATCGACGGTCGGGGCTCCGGGCGGAAGCGGCAGCGCGTCGCGGGCCGGGCTCCCCGCCTCGTCGGCGAGCGCCGGGAGCGGCCCGAAGGCGGCGAGCAGCACGGCCAGTCCCACGATCGCCGCGCCCCGTCGCGCCGAGGAGCGGCGCGCCGCGGCGCCCTGGTGGGGAGGGACCGGCCGCGACGGCGCGCCCGCCCCCAGACACGCCGGTCGATCCGGCCCCTCCCCCCAAATCAGGCAGCTCCACAGGCCCGTCATCGTTTCCCTCCTTCGCGTGGTGGGGGCGGGAAAGGCAAGCGGAGTGCCAGGGAGTCGGCGAGGAAGGGGCGCGCAGGCGGAGGGCGCGGCAACTCCCGGGGCGATCTGGAGATGCGGGAGCGGTGGCGGGAGAAGGGAGGGGGCCGGCGCGCCCCGCCAGCCGGCGGACCGCGGTCGGCGGCGGACGGCCCCCTAGAAGGCGAGGCCGCTGGCGAACGACAGGACGCCGTGAGGGTTCTCCTCGCGCCCCACCTGGCTGACCGGATAACCGTAGTCGATCCGGAAGACGCTGCCGGTCGAGCCGCGCGTGATGTCGAAGCGCAGCCCGATGCCGACGTCCCCGACCACGTCGCCCAGATCCTCGTTCTGCCCCACCCTCCAGGCGTAGCCGGCGTCGGCGAAACCGGCGAGGCCGATCGACACCAGGTGGAGCCAGTCGTAGACGAAGTAGGTGCGGTGCTCCAGGTTGGCGAGGAGCCTCTTGTTGCCGTCGAAGCGCCGCGCGTCGTAGCCGCGCAGCCCGGTGTCGCCCCCCAGCAGGTACTGGAAGTCGCCGTCCAGGTTGTGCCCCCAGTCCTGGCCGAGGTGGACCACCAGCGTCTGCCGTGGCGGCCACAGGTAGTAGTGGGTCATGTCGAAGCCCGTGACGACGTTCTGCCCGACGCCCGCCAGGTAGCGCCCCTTCGTCCCGGCGCTGGCGTGCAGGTAGGTGTTGGCGCTCGGATGGAACCAGCGCTCATAGCGCCAGCCGAAGAAGAGGTGCGTGTTCTTGTCCCCGAGGAAGGCGGGGGACACTCCGAGCGACGCCGCCAGGTTGCCGCGCAGGTTCAGGTCTTCGTAGCGATCGAACTTGTCGAGGTAGTTCACCTTCACGAATTCGACCTTCTCGCTCTGGTACTCCGCCTCCAGGATCCGGAAGCGCCGGTCGTCCGGCAGGGCGACGTAGCCGGCACCGCCGATCGGCGGGAGGGCCGCGAGCGGCTCCTCGCCCGGTTCGACGGCGAAGCGGTCCTCCTCGAAGCGAAGGCGGAGGTCGAGGCGGCGCACGCACCGGTAGCTCGCCTGAAGCGCGCGGGCCCAGTGGGCCATGAGGTCGTTGTGGATCTGCCGGAAGCCCGGGGCGTCATGCCCGTCCAGGTGCAACGTGGTCACCTGGGAGAAGTGCGACCCGCCCCCCCCACCGGCCTCCGGGGTCAGCAGGGAGTAGAACGGTCTTTCGGCAAAGAGCGAGTAGAGCCGGCCGTCGGAGCGGCTGAGATGGGTGGCGTGCAGCGTCCAGCGGCTCCCCGCCAGGCGCGGGTCCGCGTACTCGATGCCGTCCGAGGTGCGGTCGAGGTCCCGCCGGTACTCCACCTCGAGGCTCTTGCCGCGGCCGAGGAGGTTCGACTCCTTGAGCCCGAAGCGCCCGGTGGTCCGGTTTCCCTCGCGCTTCAGGGAGAAGTCGGGGCGGGTCGTCCAGGCGTCGCGCGTGTGCACGATGACATCCACGCGGCCGTCGTCGCGCGGCACCGCCTCGATGCTCGAGTTCGGATGCAGAAAGGAGAGGCGCCGCAGGTTGCGCTCCGACTCGTACAGCGCCTCGGGGTCGGCGGCGTCGCCCACCTTGAAGAGCAGCTCGCGGCGGATCACCTCCTCGCGCGTGAGGATGTGAAGCTTGTTGGCCAGGTCGTAGGGAGGGTGGTCACGCGCCTCCTCCGCGTCGAAGACGTCGGTGCGCTCGATGGAGATGGAGGCGATGGCCGGATGGGCGGCGGCGGGTGGGGCGGGTTCCGCCGGCCGCTCCTGGGCCAGGGCGCGGCCCAGAGGAAAGGCCGCCGCCAGGAGGGCGCCGCCGAGGAGGGCCACCCCCGGATGCGCCTTAGCCGGCGAGGTCATCCCGTCCCACGTCGGAACCCCGGCGAACGAGAGGCCGCTTCGGTCGTTGCTGGGGTTCCGGGATGGTGGTACATTTCCGGCTCGATCTTATCACCAGGCGTTGACCCCCTCTGGAGGCGAGCACGATGACCTGGCGACCAGGAACCGCCGTCGGCAGGACCCTTTCTCCACCCCGCGCATTCCGGCGTTTCGCATGGCTGCTGCTCCTGCCGGCCCTGGCGGCGCCTGCCGGGGCCGACTATGTGAATTTCGAGTCGTCCCAGGTCCACCCTATCGCCCTGACTCCGTCGGGGGGCCGGCTGCTGGTCGTCAACACGCCCGACGCGGTCCTCGAGGTCTTCGCGGTGGCGGCGGACGGCGCCTTGGCGACCCAGGCCGCCGTCCCGGTGGGGCTCGAGCCGGTGAGCGTCAGGGCCCGCAGCGACTCCGAGGCCTGGGTGGTGAACCGGCTGTCCGGCTCCGTCAGCATCGTCGATCTGAACCTGGGCACGGTGGTCCGCACCCTCAAGGCGGGCGTGGAGCCGGCCGACGTCGCCTTCGCCGGCGGCAAGGCGTTCGTGGCCGTCTTCCAGGAAGACGCGCTCCGGGTCTTCAATCTTTCGGACCTCACCCTGCCGCCGCAGAAGCTCGATCTGTTCGGCAACAACCCCGACGGAAGCACGGTCTATGCCGTGGTGCAGAACTCCGGCAACCAGACGACCGTGATCAACGTCAACTCGATCTTCGGCAACGGCATCGCCCTCGACGCCACCCGCCTGTCGCAGCTCGGCCTGAATGACCTGCACTGCAACGGCACGCACCCGCCCTACCCGCCGCTGCCGCCCGGCATCACGCGCAACCCGGCCTTGACCGATCCGCCCGGCGGCGTGCCGCCCGTGGGCCTCATCGTCCAGTGGGACCGTGCCACGAGCGCCTGGCGCGACGATGCCGGCCAGGATTGGAGCAACTGCCTCCCGTTCCGCCTTCCGGACCACGACCTCTTCGTCGTCAGCCCGGGGACCTCGACCACCCCGGCCTCGGTCACCCGGCAGGTCGATCACCTGGGCACGACCCTGTTCGAGGTCTCGGTCAACCCGGGCAACGGGCGAATCTATGTCCCCGACACCGACGCCCGCAACCAGGTCCGCTTCGAGCACACGCTGGGCGTGCGCGGGCACATGGTCGACAACCTGCTGGCGGTGGTCGATCCGGCCGCGGGATACGCGGTCACGCAGGTCGATCTGAACAGCCACATCGACCGCAACAGCGACCCGGCGACCAACCTGCTCGAACGGATGGCCAGCATCTCCCAGCCCGGCATGATGGTTTGGAACGGCGCCGGCTCGGCCGCCTACCTCACCGCCATCGGCTCGCGCAAGCTCTTCCGGGTCGACGGGGCCTGCCTGTCCGGGCCCTGCATCTTCGGCCCCGACCGCGCGCTTCCGGACGCCGTGGTGGTGGGCGAGGGGCCGACGGGGGTCGTCCTCCACGAAGGGGCCAACCGGCTGTACGTGCTGAACCGCTTCTCGAACTCGATCGCGGTGGTCGACGCCGCCACGCTCGCCAAGGTCGGCGAGGTCCCGCTGCACGACCCCAGCTCGCAGAGGGTGCGCGACGGGCGCCACTTCCTTTACGACGGCATCGACACCTCGGGGCACGGGGACGCCGCCTGCTCCTCGTGCCACATCTCCGGGGACAAGGACGGCCTGGCCTGGGACCTCGGGAACCCGGAGGGCGACCTGGTCAGGTACGGGACCCCGGGGGACAATGTCCGCTTCATCATCCCGATCGGCAACCAGCCGACCCCCTGCGACCCGGCGGTCTGCGCCTCGCACGCCGGTTTCGATCCGCAGAAGGGGCCGATGACCACCCAGACGCTGCGCGGCATGCTCGAGCCGCTGCACTGGCGAGGGGACCGCGGCACCATGGACGCCTTCAACAAGGCCTTCGTGGGCCTCATGGGGACGAAGGACATCGGCCCGATCAACGGCGAGCCGGCCGGCCTCACCGCCGACCAGATGGAGACCTACCGTCAGATTGCGCTGGCCATCAACCTGCCGCCCAACCCGTTCCGCAACGTGGACGACACTCTGCCGAACGCCGTCGTGACCGTGCCGGGTAACCCTTTCGCCGGCGACCCGACCGCCGGCCAGTCAGTCTTCCTGACCGGACAAACCGACGCGGGCCAGCCGTGCGCCGCCTGCCACGCCCTGCCGTTCGGCGAGGCGGGCGGAAAACTGGGGGGCATCTCCCCGGGGGACCTGGCGACCGCCCGCGCGGCGCTGTTCAACGGCAACGCCGACGGCGTGCCGCACTCCGATCTGAAGGTGCCGCACACCCGCAACATGTTCACCAAGCTCGGCCCGCGCTTCGGCAGCTTCACCAACCCGGCCGACCTGCCGGCCGACCAGAAGAGCGGCTTCGGCTTCATCCACGACGGATCGATCCCCGATCTCGGGACCTTCCTCTCGGCCAGAGTGTTCACGTTGAGCTCGCAGCAGGTGCGCGACCTGACGCTCTTCCTGATGCACTTTCCGACCAACATCCGGCCGTCGGTCGGGCAGATGGTGACCGTGCCGCCGGGCCCTCCCCCGACCGGCAGCGTCGCGCAGGAGACCCTCATCGCGGCCCTGATCGGCCTCGGAAATCGGGGCGAGCTCGGCCGCCACTGCGAGCTGGTCGCCGCGGCCCGCTCCGGGGGGCGGCAGCGCGGCTGGCTCCTCGACGGCGGCGCCGGCTCGGGCGGCCTCTGGTTCACCGACGTCTCGGGCGAGGCGCAGGTCACGACGGCGGCGCTGAGGCAGAACGCCGATGGCCCGGTGAGTTTCCTGTGCGCCACGATCGGATCGGGACTCAGGCTGGGGGTGGACCGGGACCTTGACGCTCACCTCAACGGCGATGATTGCAACTCCGCCGACGCGTCGACCTTCGCTCCGCCGGCCGAAGTCGCCAACCTGGCGGTCGGCGGCGCCTCGCCGACGCCGCTCACCTGGGATGATCAGTCGACGCAGACCGGCCCCGGCGTGGTCTACGACATCGCGGGCGGCGCGCTCTCCCGCCTGAGCGGCGGCGGGCTGCAGGCGGCGACCGCATGCCTGGAGGGTGACCTGGCGCAGCCATCGTACGCCGACATGCGCGGCGACCCGCCGCCGGGCGACGGCTACTTCTACCTGGGCCGGGCCCAGGACTCCTGCGGCACGGGCAGCTTCGGGCCCGGCACGGGCGCGCTCGACGCGCTGGCCTGCCCGGGCCCCTGAGGCCCGGCCGGAACCCCGCGCTCCAAGAATCGCCGCCTCACCCGCTACCCGACGGACGCGCGGCCCCGCCGAGGCGCCGCCGCACCTCGTCGGGAGGATACCCTTCGACCAGGATCACCTTGTCCTGCGCTCCCTCGCCGGACAGGACGCGCACCCGCGAGACCGGCACGCCCAGCGCCTCCGCCAGCAGGCGGCGGACGGCCTGGTTCGCCTTGCCGCGCTCGGGCGGCGCCGCCACGGTGATCTTGAGGCGCGTGCCGTAGAGCCCGATGATCGCGTCGCCGCGCGCCGCCGGTTTCACGCGCAGCCGGAGCGTCGTCGATCCGTCCGCTTCGGCCAGGTGAAGCGCCGCCAGGTTGATGCCCCCTCCGGCGGGGCTCCTCAAGGGACGGGGGACGCGCCGTCACGCGTGACCAGGATGGTCAGGCGCGACCCGGCCGCCAGCGCCCGCCGGGCCAGGTCCGCCACCCGCTCGCGGGTGAGAGCCCGCGCGCGTTCGACCCGTGCCTTGGGGCCGCGATGGTCCTCGCCTTCGAGCAGGGCCGCGGACCAGAGGCGGGCGGCCTTCGCCGGGTCGGCCAGGCGCACCGCCAGGTCCCCCTGGGCGAAGGAGCGGTAGTCGGCCACCTCGCGGTCGGACAGAGCGGCGGCGGCCTGATCGAGGACCTCCCCGAGCGCCTTCTCGAGATCCGGCAGCTTCTCCGGCGCGGCCCCCATGGTGACGACGGCCAGCGGCCGTCCACGGGTGACCGCCTCGCTGTCCATCGAATAGACCAGCCCCAGCTCGGCGATCGCCCTGACCCCGAGCCGGCCGCCGTAGTCGTGGTGCAGGATCCAGGTCAGCGCGCGCAACGCGTCGGCATCGGCGCCGCCGGGAAAGGCGAACAGCAGGCGCCCCTGCGCGATCGCCGGCAGCGTCTCGACCCGGCGTCCCGGCGGGAACGGCGCGCTCGCGCCGCCCGGCTGGCCGGTCGCGCCGCCGGCAGGCCCCGCCGCGCGCGGCGCGGCGCGGTCCGGCACGAGCGCCGCGAGCAGGTCCCGCAGGGACGCGGAGGGATAGGGGGAGACGAGCGCAAGCCCGACGTCCGGGAGGCCGGATGGGGCATTGGGAGTTGGAGCAGAACGGGGCCCCTGGGCGCCGGCGCCTGTCGCAGGGGGGGGCGCGAGCGCCTCGTCGAGCCTCTGAAGGGCGAGCGTTTCCGGATCGGTCGAACGCGCCTCGTCGGCCCTCCCGGTCGTGCCGAGGGCGCGCCGGAAGGCCGGAGCGAAGGCCACGAGCGCGGCGGCGAGCGCGGGGGCAGGACCCGCGAGGCCGACCCGCAGGGCGTCGCGCTCGGAGAACGGCGCGTCCGCTGCGGGCTCGCGGATCGTGAAGCGGACGCCGAGATCGCCCAGAATCTCCAGCTCCCCGGTGTCTTCCCGAAGCCCGCGCGCCGCCGCCCGCAGCCGGCCGGCGCCTGCCGAGCGCGTGCCGCCGGCCGGGTCGAAGGTCGCGGCCACCTCGAGCACGAAGGTCTTCTGGGACGGACGGGCATCGACGATCGCGCGCGCCCGGGGGCCGAGGTCGAGGGTCTCGACCGTGGCCGTCCGCGCCGGGCGAAGCTCCGGCGCGGCGTCCGCGGCGGAGGAGCGCGCGCTCCCCTGCGCCGGGGAGGGGATCCCGTGGGACGACGAGGCCGACGTCGAAGCCATTGGAGACGTGGGGGCCGGGCCGGGCGTCGGGGACGGGCCGGCACGGTCCTCATCCTCGGGCAGCAGGACCCCGATGACGGCGTCGCCGGGGACGAACGTGCGGGCCAGGGCCCGGACCTGCGCCGCGCCGGCCGTGGACAGCTCGCGCACGATCGCCTCACGGACCTGGAGCCCTCCGAGGCCGGTCCAGAACGCCAGCTCGTGGGCCAGGTCGACCGGGGAGTCGGTCTCCAGGAGCAGCGCCGCCGCGATCCGGCGGCGCGCCTTGTCGACCTCCTGCGGCGTCACCGAGGCGGCGGCCTCCGCCAGCGACGCGAAGACGGTGGGAGGGATCTCATCGGGGGAGCGTCCCTCCTTCGGCGAGGCGTAGATCGAGTAGTGGTACGGATAGAGCGTCGGCACGAACGCGCTGCCGAAGCGCTCCGCGGCCGAGGAGGCGAGGGCGCGGCCGAGACGGCTGCCGGGCTCGGCTCCGGCCCCCGCCGTCTGATCGTTCTCGGCGCCCCGGAAGCTCAGGCCGCGCGGCCCGGACAGCACGGCGTCGAGGAGCATGAGGCTGGCGTAATCCCCGGGCCGCGACGGCGGCGGCGCCAGGAACGACACCATGACGGAGGGCGAGGCCCCCCGGCGGCGCAGGGTCACGCGGCGCGGCCCGGCGACGGGCGGCTCCACGGTCCGGATGGCCGTATCGTCGCCGCGGGCCGCCACCTTCGCGAACGCCTCCCTCACCTGCGCCT
>QHXZ01000066.1:0-1102 GCA_003223165.1 Acidobacteriota bacterium | reverse complement strand
GCGTCGTTCTGGTAGCCGCGGTACTCCTGGAAGACGGCGCCACGCTCCGGCTTGACCTCGCCCGCGGCCATGCGCGCCACCGTCATCCTCTCGGCCTCCAGCCGCAGAAGCGTCGGCAGCAGGTCGCGCGGCGCCGCCTCGAAGAAGGTCGTGCAGTCGAGGTACGTGTAGCCGTGCCATTCGCCGCCGGCGCGCTCGATGACGCCGGTGATGTCGCCCAGGCCGAAGTGCTCCGTGCCTCGGAACAGCATGTGCTCGACGAAGTGGGAGATGCCCGTGAGGCCGATCGTCTCGTTGCGCGCGCCGACCTTGTAGAGGACCTGGACCGCGACCACCGGCTGGGCGGGCTCATGGAGCGCCACGACCGTGAGGCCGTCGTCGAGGACGAACGTGCGGGCCGCCGCGAGGTCGGCGGCGCGCGCCGGCGGGGGCCCGACGAGCGCGATCAGGCCCGCCAGCAGGACCAGGAAGCGCGCTCTGGAGAAGGGATGCATCAAGAAGTCCCCCGGTGCGGGGCCCGATGTTAGGCGATCCCGCCCGTCCGCTTCAACCGGCGCGGAGAGGACGTGGACAGCCGGCGCCCGAGCCGGTAGAATGGCCGGCGTTCTGACCGGTCGCTCGACGACGACAAAGGAGCCTCACGATGCCTCGCATGAACGTGGCCCTTCTGCGGCGCACCCGGGCGATGGTTCCGACCCTGGTCCTGGCGTGCGGCCTGCTCGCGGCATGCAACAACAGCAACAACGGCAGAACGATCATCAACAACAACGGCCTCGACTGCGGCTTGGTGGCCAACGACCTGAGGGGCGACTGGATTGTTAACTTCGCTTCAGGCGCCCGCGACCTGATGAACTGCAACCCTTCAAGCTTCGACACGACTGGCTCGACGGGCGTCAGCGTCAACTCCACCGCGATGACCTTTAGCAACGTCGACGTCTCCGGTAGCAACTTCGCCGCTAGCTTCTTAGTGACGGCGGACGGCACAGACCCTGCCCAGGTTGCTGAGCTTCTCGGCAGCGTCCAGGCCGACTCATGCCTGGCTCTGTTCAAGGTCTGGATCGGCTCCTATAAGACGTACGTCGTCTGCCTCGGCGCCTTCGAT
>QHXZ01000065.1 GCA_003223165.1 Acidobacteriota bacterium | reverse complement strand
TGTAGGCATGGTGCGACTTGAGCGTGGTCAGGATCAGGTACGGTGAGCGGTCCGACTGGATCTGGTCGATCATCGTGTGCACGAAGGCCTCGGCTTCCCGCATGCTGATGGTGCGGCCCTCGCGGAACCCCATGATGGTGTCCTGGATGAAGCCCACGGCGTTGTCGTAGACCTCGTGGATGTCCGATCCGACCTCCTGCTTGGCGGCCTCCTGCGGCGCCTCGTCCTTCCTCTCCTCGAGCAGCAGCCGGCCCACCTCGATCTGGCGGATGCCGTCGGCCGCCATGCGCTCGGAGAGGGGCGTCCCCGCCAGCGAGCGCGGGTCGAGGATCATGAAGGACAGGAAGCGCCGCAGCTCCTCCGCGCCCACGCCGCGCTTGAAGGCGATCGTCTCGATGCCGCGCGCCTTGAGATCCTCGACGAAGGGCGCCAGCACCTCGGCCCGCTCCTCGATGGCGCCGCCGGCGGCCACCAGCCGCTGTCCGACCTGCGCCAGGCGCCACTCCTCGGCCACGCCGAGGATCTGCTCGAGGTAGAGGACGAGCGAAGAGAGCGCCCGCGAGGCGACCGGGTGCTGGGGCGGGTAGATGCGCCGCTGGGCGATGGCGCCGATGAGCGCCCGCACGGCCGCCAGCGACAGCGCCCGCAGGGGCGCATCGGCGGGCGCCGCCGGCGCGCCTTCCTGGCGCGGGGCGCCCTCGTCCGGGTGCCCGTGATCGTGCGCGTGACCGCGTCCCATGCCGCCTCCTAGTTGACCAGGTCGTCGGCCGCGCTGACCGGGCGGCCGCCGACGATTTCGGAGCAGACCGCGCGCACCGGGCGCCGCCAGAGCCGCGTCCCCCGGGCGACGACCCGCAGCGCCGCCGTCGTGCCGATCTTCTCGAGCGCCCGCGCCGCGGCGATGCGCACCGGGTCCCCCGCCGAGGGCGGCAGCCAGAAGCCGCGCATCAGGATTTCCTGCAAGCGGGGGATCGACTCGTGGGCCCCCAGGGTCCCCAGCGCCAGGATCGCCTCCCGCAGCCGGCCGTTGCGGCGGCCCAGCAGGTCCACCCGGGCCGTCATGTCGAGGAAGGCGCTGATGGTGCGCGGCCGGTCGATCACCGCCAGGCAGCGCATCGCCACCTCCACGACCTCGGGGTCGTCCAGGCATTCGCGCACCAGGGCGAAGGCGCGCGGCCCGCCGATCTTGCCGAGGGCGGCGACGGCGTCGCGCCGCACCCGGGGCTCCGGGTGCTTGAGGGTCGAGGCGATCGGCGGCACGGTCGTGGGGTCCCCGATCTCTCCCAGCACCACCAGGACGTTGCGCACCAGGTACCAGGAGCGGTCGCCGAGACGCGCCAGGAGGGCCGGGACCGCTTCCCGGCGCCGGGCCGACAGGTAGGCCAGGAAGGTCTTGCGGATCTCCCAGTCCTCCTCCTTCTCCAACCCGCCCAGGAGGGCCTCGACGCCATGCGGCCCGAGGGCGTCGAAGGCGCGGGCCAGCGCCTCGCGCTGCTCCGGCGCGAGGCCGTGGAACTCCTTGCGGTAGCTCTCGACCAGGCCCGCCGCCACCGCTTGCAGCGCCTTGGTTCCGGCTTCGCGCACGTGCGCTTCGGGCGGCCGGGCGGCTTCCAGGAGGGCGCGCGCCAGCCCGGCCACCTCGACGCAGCCGGCATACCACTCCGGCACGATGGCCGGGGAGCGCTTCTCGATCTGATCGAGGGCCACCCAGAGCCGCGCCGGCTCGTAGTCGACCGCCAGGATGTCGCCGAAGAGCAGGAAGGCGCGCCGGGAGATCCCCACCTCGCTCAGGTCCTCGCGGAACCCCGGCAGGGACTCCAGCTCCCTGCGGGTCGCCTCCTCGAGGGCCGGGGTCTTGGCGCCGAGAAGCTCCAGCAGCCCCTTGTACTCGCGCGAGATCCAGTCGTCCTGCGACTCGTCCAGGAGGTTCTCGATCGACTCCCAGATGTCGGTGAGCGGGTCGGCATCCGGGCGGCGCGCCTCGCGCACCGCCCCCTTGACCGCGTCCCGGTGGCGATCGATGCCGCCGGCGTCGATCAGGACCTTGCGCACGACGGAGGTCAGGCGGGCGGTGAGCTTCCCCTCGAACTGCACGAGCTTGACGATCATCTGGCCGATCTGGTCGTCCGGGATGTGGGCGCGGATCTCGCGCCCCAGGTCGAGGCCGGTGCCGGGGATCGGGATCGAGGCGCCCAGGAGCTCCATGAGCGTCTTCGGGTCGAGCTCCGACAGGGCCCGGGCCAGGTTGCCGGCCAGGGCCGGCAGCGCCTCCGGCTCGGAGCCGGCGACCTCGGCGGCGATCCGCCCCAGGGCCGCGGTCATCAGCCGGCCGCGCTCCGGCCCCGGGACCTCCGCGGCCACCGCCTGCAGCGAGGCCATCAGCTCCCGGGCCGCCTTCGCGTCGCCGGCCACGCGCCTGAGGAGGTGGACGCCTCCCGGAGGAGGCTGGTCGCTGCGGCCGGCCAGGAACCGGGCCAACAGGTCGCTCCAGGAGGTCCCGGCGCGCTTCGCTCCTCCCGCGGCCGGCCCGGCGGCCGTGTCGGTGCGCGCCGTGCGCAGCGCCGCGGCGGCGTCGAACTCCTCGATCGAGACCCCGCCCAGGCGCCGCTCCTGGAGGCAGCGGGCGGGCCCCCCGCGCGCCTGGAGGGTGCCTGGGTCGAGGGTGAGGACCTCCAAGAGCCCCTTCAGCGACTCGCCCTCGAGCGGCGTGCGGAACACCAGCGCGCCGATGCCGCGGCGGCTGAGGTAGGCGGCGAAGCCGGCGAGCATCCGGTCCTCCTCGGCGATCGGCTTGCCGCCGAAAAGGAAGGCGGCCTCCGCGACACCGATCTGGATCGAGTCCTGCATCGCCAGCGCCTCCCGCAGGGTCAGCACCAGCCGCTCCAGGGTCGAGACGACGGAAGGGTGGTGCGAGGGATAGAAGGCGATCGCCTTCATGGCGGCGCTCAGTTCCTTCAGGGCCTTCTGGAGCAGATCCGACAGGTTGGAGCTTCCGGTCACGTGGCTCCCCGGACAGGAGGCGCCTGCCCTTCCTCGCGAGCGCGTTAAATATTGGGTGGGGAGGGGCAAAAGGCAAACCCGGGGCGCTCGGAGCAAGGCTTTTACTTTCATCTGTTTAGCCCCTCGAGTCCCGCCCCCCTCCGGGAACCCGCGCGGGGTCTGCCCGGCGGGCGGGCGTTGCAGGGGGCGGTACGGGTCCCGGGGGGCCTTGACCGCCTCGCGGGCGGTCTGGTACGATCCGCTCCGCGTTCGAGGTACCCCCAAATGCAAAATCGTTCAATGCATGACGTGCTGACCCAGGCGTGGGGTCCGCCAGGCCACCTCCGCAAGAGTCGCCCCTTCCTCGCCGACCTCTAACCCGGGTCGACAGCCGGCGACTCACCGGACCACAACCCGAGTCTCTGATACTCACTGGTCCTCGTCACGGCTCAAGTGGCAAAGGGCTATTTTTTGCTTTTTTTCATGGTGGCTTAGAGGTCCTCATATGAAGAACAATCTCAGACGCGATCCCAAGTCAGGAGGGCGGGGGACCGGCGAAGGGGGCGTGGTGCTCTCCGCCGTCCGCTTCCCCTCGGGGGCAAAGCCGGCCGGCAACGGCAGCCGGAAGGGAGAACCCGCCGGCAACGGCGCCCTGCGCGCCGCGGCCCGCGGGGGGAGCGGCAGCCTCCCCGCGCCGATCGTCGAGCGGCGTCCGGCCATCCGCAAGAGCCTCAAGGCGGCCGCCAAGGCACGGGCCCGCCGCTCGTCCCGGCGCATGCCGCCCGAGAAGGTGATCAAGGAGTCGCAGCGCTGGCTCGACATCATCGCCAAGCACGACCGCCTGACCGCCGCCCAGAAGAAGCGCGTCGTCCGCGAGACGGTCAAGTCGTTCCACACCTACTTCAACTCGGGCTTCCTGGCCTACCGCAAGGCGGTCGCCGAGGCGGAGCAGTACGCCTCGATCGAGTGGACGGGGCAGGGGACCAAGATCGAGGACATCATGGGGCGGCAGTACATCGACTGCCTGGGCGGCTTCGGCATCTACAGCGCCGGCATCCGCCACCCCAAGATCGTCGAGGCGGTGCGCAAGCAGCTCGAGCACATGCCGCTGAGCAGCCAGGAGCTGCTCGACCCGCTGCGCGGGGCCCTGGCCGAGCTCCTGGGGGAGATCGCCCCGGGCAATCTGCAGAAGTGCTTCTTCATCAACAACGGGACGGACGGCACCGGGGGGGCGGTGAAGCTCGCCCGCCTCTACACCGAGAAGTCCGGCTTCATCTCGACCCTGCGGGGATTCCACGGCAAGTCGTACGGGTCGCTGTCGCTCATGGGCAAGGCGGAGTTCCGGGTCGCCTTCGAGCCGCTCCTCCAGGACGTCTACTTCGTCGACTTCGGGGACGCCGACGAGGTGGAATGGCAGCTCAAGAAGGCGCGCGACGTGGGTTTGGACATCGCGGCGGTGGTCGCCGAGCCGATCCAGGGCGAGGCGGGCGGGATCGTGCCGCCCGACGACTACTGGCCGCGCCTGCGGGAGATCTGCGACGAGTACGACGTCCTGCTGATCGCCGATGAAGTGCAGACCGGCATGGGCCGTACCGGCAAGCTGTGGGGGGTGGACCACTGGAACGTCATCCCCGACATCATGTGCCTGGGGAAGGCGATCGGCGGCGGGGTCATGCCGCTGTCGGCCTTCGTCTCGACCCCGGAGATCTGGACCGTGCTGGAGAAGAACCCCTTCCTGCACTCCTCCACCTTCGGGGGCAACCCGCTGGCCTGCGCCGCGGGCATCGCCGCGATCAACGTCACCCTGTCGGAAGACCTGCCCGGCAAGGCGGCGGCGGCCGGGGAGCACTTCACGGCGGGCCTGCGGGACCTGCAAGCGCGCTACTCCGACGTGATCGTGGACGTGCGCGGGAAGGGCCTGCTGATCGGAGTCGAGTTCAACGACACCGAGTTCGGCTACTCGGTCGCGTCCGGCCTCTTCCGGCGCGGCGTCCTGGTGGCGGGGACCCTGCTGAACGCCAAGACGCTCCGCATCGAGCCGGCCCTGTTCATCGAGAAGGACGAGATCGACGAGGTCCTGAACCGGCTGGACGACACCCTGCGGAGCCTCGCGTGAGGCTGCCGTTCGAGCACCAGCCGGACCGCGACGAGCAGGAGGCGCTGGCGGCTGAGGCGATCGACAGCTGGAACGCCTACCTGCGCCGCTTTCCCAAGACCAAGGACCGCGACCGTGACCGCCGGCTGGTGGAGTGGAGCGGCGAAGGGTCGCTCATCCGCAACATCTACGGCGAGGAATTCATCGACTGCCTCGGGGGGTACGGCATCTTCAGCCTCGGGCACAGGCACCCCGAGGTGGTGCGGGCCGTCAAGGCGCAGATCGACCGCATGCCGCTGCACAGCCAGTACCTGGTCAACCCGATCACCGCCGAGGCGGGGCGGCGCCTGGCCGAAGTCAGCCCCGGCGACCTGAAGCGCACCTTCTTCTGCAACAGCGGCACCGAGGCGATCGAGGGGGCCCTCAAGACGGCGCGCCTGTTCACCAGGAAGAGCCACTTCGTCTCGACCCAGAACTCCTTCCACGGCAAGTCGCTCGGCAGCCTGTCGGTCACCGGCCGCGCGGTGTTCCGCGAGCCGTTCCAGCCGCTCCTGCAGGACGTCGCCTTCGTGCCGTACGGCGACGCGGCGGCCATCGACAAGGCGATCCGCGGCGACACGGCGGCGGTCATCCTCGAGCCGGTGCAGGGCGAGGGCGGGGTGGTGGTGCCGCCCGACGATTATTTCCCCAAGGTGCGGGAGACCTGCACCCGGCGGGGCGTCCTGCTGATCGCCGACGAGGTGCAGACCGGCCTGGGCCGCACCGGGGCGCTGTTCGGCGTCAACCACTGGAACGTCGTGCCGGACATCTTGTGCCTCGCCAAGGCCCTCTCGGGCGGCGTGATCCCGTGCGGCGCCTTCACGACCACCGACGCCATCTACGCCGCGTTCCACGCCAACCCGATGTTCCACTCCTCGACCTTCGGCAACAATCCGCTGGCGGCCACGGCGGCCTCGATGGCGATCGAGATCACCGTGCGCGACCGGCTGCCCGAGCGGGCCGCCCGCCTGGGCGAGGGCCTCCTCGAGCGCCTGCGGGCCCTGGGGGCCAGACACCCCGAGGCGATCCGCGAGGTGCGGGGCAAGGGCTTCCTGATCGGCATCGAGACGCACAACGAGTCGATCGGCGGCGCGCTGACCGAGCGGCTGTTCGGACGGCGCATCCTGGTCGCCTACGCCCTCAACAAGCCCGAGGTGGTGCGCATCGAGCCCCCCCTGAATATCCCCGAGCCGTACCTCGACCGCCTGGTCGAGGCGCTCGACGCGTCGCTGAAAGAGCTCCAGAGCTGAGCCGGCCGGGCTCACCCCGGTTCACCCGCACTCCCGTCGGGCATTTTCCCGTATAATCCGCGACCGACGGCGGCGCCCCGCTCGCGGGCCGCCCGCAGGAGCGCGTGATGCAGAAGATGTGGATCGACGGGCGCTGGACGGGGAGCGTCTCCAAGAAGACCTTCCCCATCGACAACCCGGCCACCGAGGAGATTATCGACGAGGTGCCGCGCGCCAACGCCAAGGACGCCGACCTGGCGGTCGAGTCGGCGGCGCAGGCGTTCCGGGAATGGCGCGGCGTCCCAGGGATCGAGCGCGCGGCGCTGATGCACGAGTTCGCGACGCGCCTGCGGGCCAAGGGCAAGGCGGTGGCGCGCCAGCTCACCCTGGAAGGCGGCAAGCCGCTCATCGAGAACCTCGACGAGGTCGAATGGTGCGCCGCCTGCTTCGATTATTACGGCGAGCTGTCCCGGGACCAGGGCGGCAAGGTGCCCTCGCCGGTCTTCCGGCACCAGGTGAACTTCGTGCGCAAGGAGCCGTACGGCGTCGTCGTCGCGATCGTCCCCTGGAACTACCCGCTGCTCCTCTTGACCTGGAAGCTGGCGCCGGCCCTGGCGGCGGGCAACGCGGTGGTCATCAAGCCGTCCAACGAGACGCCGCTGTCGACGCTCATGCTGGCCGAGGACCTGGCGATCTTCGGCAAGGGCGTGGTCAACATCCTGACCGGCTTCGGGACGGAGGTCGGCGATCCCCTGGTCGTGCACCCCGACGTGGCGCTCGTCGCCTTCACGGGCAGCATCGCCACCGGCAAGGCGATCGCGGCCGCGGCGGCGCCGCACCTCAAGAAGCTGAACCTCGAGCTGGGCGGCAACGACCCGTTCATCGTCTGCGACGACGTCGACCTCGACGTGGCGGCGCGCGGGGCCGTCTGGGCCGCCTTCCTCAACATGGGGCAGGTCTGCACCTCCGGCGAGCGCTTCTACATCTTCGAGAGCGTGTTCGACGAGTTCGTCAGGAAGTTCGTGGCGCACGCGAAGAAGCTGCGCCTCGGCAACCCCCTGGGGCCGGACATCGACTGCGGGCCGCTCATCCGCGAGGCGCATCGCAGGCAGATCGAGGCCAAGATCGAAGAAGCGGTCTCGCAGGGGGCGCGCGTGCTCTGCGGCGGACGGCGGCCGCCCCTTCTGAAGAAGGGATACTTCTTCGAGCCGACCGTCCTGGTCGGCGTCACGCAGAAGATGTCGATCATGCGCTCGGAGACCTTCGGGCCGATCGCCCCCCTGGTGCCGGTCAAGGGGATCGAGGAGGCGGTGCGCTGCGCCGACGATTCGGAGTACGGCCTGGGCGCGAACATCTACACCAACAACCTCGAGCACGCCATGTACGCCATGGAGAACATCCACGCCGGGACCTTCTGGATCAACGATCCGCTGACGGACAACGACGCCGCCCCGTTCGGAGGCATGCGCAAGTCGGGCATCGGCCGGGAGCTGGGGATCGAGGGGCTGGACGCCTTCCGGGAGCCCAAGCACGTCCACCTGGACTACAAGATCGAAGCGAAGAGCTACTGGTATCCCTACCGCTGGAGCACGGTGAAGAAGGACGAGGCGCGATGAAAAAGCACATCGTCATCAAGACCGCGATCCCGGGGCCTCGATCGCAGGAGCTGATGAAGGCCCGCCAGGCCGCCATCCCCCGGGGCCCCTACAACATGACCCCCATCGCCATCGCCAGGGGAGAAGGGGCGATCCTCGAGGACGTGGACGGCAACCGCTACATCGACTTCGCCGGCGGCATCGGGGTCCTGAACACCGGCCACGCGCCCCGCTCGGTCGTGCAGGCGGTGCAGCAGCAGGCGGAGAAGTTCCTGCACTCCTGCTTCCACGTCACCATGAACGAGCCCTACATCCGCCTGGCCGAGACCATGAACCGGATCACCCCCGGCGCCTTCGCCAAGAAGACCTTCTTCGTCAACTCGGGGGCCGAGGGGGTGGAGAACGCCGTGAAGGTGGCCCGCAACTACACCAAGCGCGGCGGCATCATCTGCTACGAGGACGCCTTCCACGGCCGCACCCTCCTGGCGATGTCGCTCACCAGCAAGGTGCAGCCGTACAAGGACCACTTCGGGCCGTACGCCCCCGAGATCCATCGCATGCCGTACTCCTACTGCTACCGCTGCCCGTGGGGGAAGAAGTACCCCGGCTGCAACATCGAGTGCGCCACCTTCCTCGAGGACTTCTTCAAGCGCTACGTCGATCCCTCGACGGTGGCGGCGCTTCTCGTCGAGCCGATCCTGGGCGAGGGCGGCTTCGTCATGCCGCCCCAGGAGTACTACCCGATCCTGGTCAACATCTGCCGCAAGTACGGCATCCTGGTGATCGCCGACGAGGTGCAGACCGGGTTCGGGCGCACCGGCAAGATGTTCGCCTGCGAGCACTGGGGGATCGAGCCGGACATCCTGGTCGCCTCCAAGTCGATCGCCGCCGGCATGCCGCTCGCCTCGGTGACCGGCCGCGCCGAGATCATGGACGCCCCGATACCGGGGGCGCTGGGCGGGACGTTCGGCGGCAACCCGGTCTCCTGCGCCGCCGCGCTCGCCTCGATCGAGATCCTCGAGAAGCAGAACCTCATGGAGAAGGCGGTCAAGATCGGCGAGAAGGTGCGCGACCGCTTCGAGGGGCTGTGGAAGAAGTGCGCCTTCGTGGGCAACGTGCGCGGCGCCGGGGCGATGCGGGCCATCGAGTTCGTCAAGGACCGCGGCACCAAGGAGCCCGCCAAGGAGCTGGTCGGCCGGATCATGCAGATCTGCCACGAGCGCGGGCTGGTCGTCATCAACGCCGGCACCTACGGCAACGTCATCCGCACCCTGATGCCGCTCGCCATCACCGAGGAGCAGCTCGAGGAGGGGCTCGACGTGCTGGAGGGGGCCATCCTGGAGGCGGCCCAGGCGCTGCAGCCGGCGCCGGTGGAGAGCAAGGTCCCGGCGCCGGTCGCCCCGCGCCCGGGCGGGACGGGGATCGCCGGCGTCGTCTGACGGCCGCCGGGGCCGGGGCGGCGCGGGGCCGGGCCGGCACTGCCGGCGCGGGGCACGGGAGGTGGGCATGCTCCTGGAAGGGAAGAAAGGGCTGGTCGTCGGGGTGGCCAACAAGCGGAGCATCGCCTGGGGGATCGCCGAGGCGCTGCACCGCGAGGGGGCCCGTCTGGCGTTCAACTACCAGGGCGAGCGGCTGGAGGAGAACGTGCGCTCCCTGGCGGCCGAGCAGCCGGGATCGGCGGTCTTCCCCTGCGACGTCACGCGGGACGACGAGATCGACGCCCTGTTCGCCAACGTCAAGCAGGCCTTCGGGCGCCTCGACATCCTGGTGCACTGCGTCGCCTTCGCGAAGAAGGAGGACCTCGACGCCGAGTTCCTCGCCACCTCGCGCGACGGCTTCAAGACCGCCCTCGATATCAGCGCCTACTCGCTCACGGCGCTGGCGCAGCGGGCGGCGCCCCTCATGGAGGGGGGCGGCAGCATCGTCGCCCTGACCTACCTCGGGTCGGAGCGCGTCATCCCGGGCTACAACGTCATGGGCGTGGCCAAGGCGGCCCTCGAGGCCGGCGTGCGCTACCTGGCGCACGACCTGGGCAAACGCAACATCCGCGTCAACGGCATCTCCTCCGGCCCGATCAGCACCCTGGCGGCGCGCGGCGTCCCCGGCTTCACCAAGATGCTGCAGCACGTGCGCGAGCACGCGCCGTTGCCCCGCAACACCGAGCCGGCCGAGGTGGGCGACGCGGCGCTCTTCCTCTGCTCCAACCTGGCCCGCGGCATCACGGGCGAGGTCCTCTTCGTCGACAACGGCTACCACGTCATGGGGATGTAGACGAGCGCCACGCCGGCCATCGAGACCGAGGGCCTGTCCAAGACCTACGCGGCGGGCCTCAACCGCAGCCCCGTGCGGGCGCTCGAGGGGCTCGACCTGCGCGTGGCGGGGGGCGGTGTCTTCGGGCTGCTCGGGCCGAACGGCGCGGGCAAGACCACCCTCGTCAAGCTGGTGCTGGCGATCGCCTTCCCGACCGCGGGGCGCGCCCGCGTCCTGGGGCGGACCCCCGGCGACATCGCGGCCAAGGCGCGCATCGGCTACCTGCCCGAGAACCATCGCTACCCGTCGCACCTGACGGGAAAGCAAGTGCTGCATTACTTCGCCCGCCTGTCGGGGCTGCGCGACCCGGAGAGGTCGCGCCGCGTCGCCTCTCTCCTGAAGCGCGTCCGGATGGATGCGGCGGGCGACGTCAAGGTGCACCGCTATTCGAAGGGGATGATGCAGCGCCTCGGCATGGCGCAGGCCCTCGTCAACGACCCCGAGCTGCTCATTCTCGACGAGCCGACCGACGGCGTCGACCCGGTCGGCCGGCGGGAGATCCGCGACCTGCTCCTGGAGCAGAAGGAGCGCGGCACCACCATCTTCCTCAACTCGCACCTGCTGTCCGAGGTCGAGCGCCTGTGCGACCGGGTGGCGATCCTCAAGGAAGGGCGGCTGGTCCGCGAGGGGAGCGTCGAGGACCTGACGCGTCCCGGCGGGTCGTACGAGGTGCGGGCGCACCGCCTGCGCCCCGACGGCCTGGCGGCGCTGCGCGCCGCGCTCCCCGGCCTCGTCGTGGCGCCGCCTCCGCCGCCGGGGCCGGCCGGAACGGGCGCGCCCGGGCCCGCCGCCCCTTCCGAGACCCTGCTGCAGCTCGCGGGCGACCGCGCGGCCCTCAACCGGCTGATCGACGCTCTGCGGGCCCAGGGCGCGGAGATCGACGCCGTCGTGCCGCGCCGTCAGAGCCTGGAGGAGGTCTTCGTGCGCGTGGTCGGGGAGGGGGAGCCGTGAAGCTGGCCGCCATCCTGATCGACACGGCGCGCGAGCTCCTGTACCGCAAGACTCTCCTGGTCTACTTCGGCATCGTCACCCTGACCCTCCTGGTCTTCGCCGTGGCGTTGCAGACCGACGTGGCCGGGGGGGCGATCGCCTCCTTGCGGATCTTCGGGGTGCAGGGGCACGGCGCCCCGAGCGGCATGACCTTCGGGGGCGAGGGGGGCGACGCCGGCCTCAGCGCCGACGCCTTCGTCCGGGGCATGCAACTGGCCGTCGCCTTCGTGCTCTACCCGCTCGGCATCCTGCTCTCGGTCCTGGCGACCGCAAGCCTGGTGCCGCGCATGCTGGAGAAGGGCGTCATCGACCTTTTGCTCTCGAAGCCGGTGTCGCGTCCGGCGCTCTTCCTGTCCCGCTACCTGGGGGGGGTGGCGGTCGCGACGGTGAACCTGGTCTACCTGGTCGGCGGGCTGGGGCTGATCCTGGGCCTCAAGACCGGCATCTGGAACGGCGGCTTCCTGGCCTCGGGGCTCCTGATGGCCCTCTACTTCGCCTGCCTGCTCGGCTTCTCGGTCCTGGTCGGCCTGCTGTCCCGCTCCACCACCGTCTCGATCATGGTGGTCGGGGTGATCTACTTCGTGAGCCTGTTCGTGCGCCTGCCGCACCAGAACACCGACTGGCCCATGCTGATCACCAGCCCGGCCTGGCGCCTCGGGACGCAGGCGTTGATCGAGGCGCTTTACCACGGCCTGCCGCAGAGCTACGATTTCGGCCAGATGGCCGCCCGCCTGATCCTCAGGCAGGGCGGCGTGGCCTGGGGCACGGCCTTCAACTCGGCGCTGTCGGGGGCCGGGGCCCTGGCGCTCGCGACCTTCCTCTTCGCGCGCCGGGACTTTTGACCCGGCCGCGCCACCCGGCGGGCGAGGCCCGCGGAGGACGAGGGATGACGAGACGAAGGCGAACGGG
>QHXZ01000177.1 GCA_003223165.1 Acidobacteriota bacterium | reverse complement strand
AGCAGGGGGTCTCGGTGGCCGACGTCTACCTCACGCTGCAGGCCTTCCTCGGCGGCGTCTACGTGAACCAGTTCAACCGCTTCGGCCGCCAGTGGCGGGTCTTTCTGCAGGCGGAGGCCGAGGATCGTGTGGTCCCGGAGGACATCGGCCGGTTCTACGTCCGCAACAACGACGGGGACATGCTTCCGCTCTCGACCGTCGTCGTGTCGCGGCGCGTCTTCGGACCCGAGTACACGCAGCGCTTCAATCTGTTCCGCTCCGCCCAGATCACCGGCCAGCCCGCGCCCGGCTACAGCTCGGGGCAGGCCATGGCCGCCCTCGAGGAGGTGGCGCACGAGGTGCTGCCCGCGGAGATGGGCTACGACTGGGCCGACCTGTCGTTCCAGGAGCGGCGGGCCGCGGGTCGCGCCGGCGCGGTCTTCGGGCTTTCGCTCGGCATCGTGTTCCTCATCCTGGCCGCGCTCTACGAGAGCTGGGCGCTGCCCTTGAGCGTGCTGTTGTCGGTGCCCGTCGCGGTCGTCGGCGCGTTCCTCGGCCTCTCCGGGCGAGGTCTCGCCCTCGACGTGTACGGGCAGATCGGCCTCGTGATGCTGATCGGGCTGGCGGCCAAGAACGCCATCCTCATCGTGGAGTTCGCGAAGGACGCCTTCGAGCGCGGAGAGCCCCTGGTGGACGCGGCCCTCCGGGGCGCGCGGCTCCGGCTGCGTCCCATCCTGATGACGTCGTTCGCGTTCATCCTTGGCTGCGTGCCGCTCTGGACCGCGCGCGGCGCCGGGGCGGCCGGCCGCCGCATCCTGGGCACCACCGTCATCTCGGGGATGCTCGCCGCGACCGGGATCGCGGTCTTCCTCATCCCGGTCCTCTTCGTCGCCGTCCAGCGGCTGTCGGGCGCCGAGCGAAGGCACCCGACGCCGTCGGACGCGGCCTCGGCGCCCGCGGAGGGCTAGGGCATGGGACGCGACGCGCGACGGTCCGCCGCGACGGTCCTGCTCGGCCTCGCCCTCGCCGGCTGCGCCATCGGCCCGAACTACAAACGTCCGTTTGTGCCGGTGCCCGAGCGCTACTACGCCGACGAGCGGGCCGACCAGCGCGCCGCCGAGGCGCGCTCGCTCGCAGACATCCCGTGGTGGGACGTTTTCGACGATCCGATCCTCAAAGGTCTCATCGAGGAAGCGATCCGCAACGGCTTCGACGCCCGGCTGGCGACGGCGCGGGTGCAGGAGGCGCGGGCCCGGTTCGGCATCGCCCGCTCGGAGCTCTTCCCCTCCGTCGACTACGAGGGTGGATGGCAGCGCGGCCGGCCCGACCAGATCATCAATCCTTCCGGGGAGACGCAGAGCCGCTGGACCGCGGACGCCGGGTTCTCATGGGAGCTGGATCTGTGGGGTCGCGTCCGGCGCCTCGACGAGGCGGCCCTCGCCGCCTACCTCGCGACCGAGGAGGGGCGCCGCGGCGTCCTCCTGTCGCTCGTTTCGGACGTGGCGATCGCCTACATGGACTTGCGCGAGCTGGACCGCGAGCTCGAAATCGCCAAGAGCACGACCGCCGCGTTCCAGGGCACCTACGACCTGTTCAACCGCCGCCTCGAGGGCGGAGCGGCCTCCTCCCTGGAAACGGCGCGCGCCGAGGCGTCGCTGGCGCAGGTCGCCGCGCAGATCCCCGAGATCGGGCGCGCCATCGTGGCCCGGGAGACGCAGATCAACTTCCTGCTCGGCCGGAACCCGCAGCCGATACCGCGGGAGGGTCCACCCACCGCGCTCCCCCCGGAGGTTCCCGCCGGGTTGCCCTCGACGCTCTTGGAGCGGCGGCCCGACATCCGGCAGGCGGAGCAGGTCCTGATCGCGGCGAACGCGGGCGTCGGCGTGGCCAAGGCCGACTTCTTCCCGCGGCTGAGCCTCACCGGCCTGTTCGGCAACGTCAGCCCGGAGCTCGGCGACCTCTTCTCGCAGGGCAAGACCTGGAGCCTCGGCGCCGGCCTGCTCGGTCCGATCTTCCAGGGCGGACGGATCAAGCGCGGCTACGAGGCGGCGCAGGCGCGGCGGCAGCAGGCGCAGATCGAGTACGAGGCGACCGCCGCCAACGCCTTCGGCGAGGTCTCACGGGCCCTCACGGATCGGGCGAATCTCGTCGAGACCGAGCGGCAGCGCGCGCGCACCGTGGCCGCGTACCAGGAAGCCGTGCGCCTGGCCAACGTACGGTACGCCTCGGGCCTCTCGGCCTACTTCGAGGTGCTCGAGTCCCAGCAGCAGCTCTTTCCCGCCGAGATCGGCCTGGCCCAGACCCGCCGCGACCAGCTCGTGGCGGTGGTGAACCTCTATCGCGCGCTCGGTGGCGGATGGCAGGCGGAGGAGCAGGCACACGGTGGCGGGTGACAGGAAGGGGGAGCGATCCCTGAGTTCGAACGATTCGATCACGTGGGGAGCCAGACATCATCGGACCCGAGTCGTTCGGGTCGGCGTTCTAAGGAGCCCCGGTCGCGCTCGCGGTCGGGGCTCTCGTTCTTCTAGACACCTCGCGGGCCGTGTCCGCCCCGGGGCCCCACTCACGGGGGCCTCTCGACCTATTAACCAGAGAGAGGCTCACAGGTCCGAGAAGGGGCCATTCGGAGCCCGAAACCCTAGAAGCAAGGGAATGTGGCGCTCCATCAGGGCCTCCACGGGAAGCCCATGCAGGTCGTGCTCTGGACGGGGTCCCGGGAGTTGGGTCTCTCTCCATTACTTCTGCGAAGGTCAGTAACCAAAGTGCCCATAGACCATGGCGGGAAGTTCAAGGTCGAGTCGAATGTGACCCAGGATGTCGACTTTCAATGGAAGGCATGAAAACCCCGGGAGGCCACGGGAATCGCCGCGTTCGCCTCCTTGCCGCTTGCGCAAAGAAGGTTGCCGGGTGTAGATTCATGGATGCTGAAGTCACAATCACAGAGAGAGGGGCACTCAATCATCACGCCCAGACTGGGCGGGTGCGATGGCCCATGTGGTGCTGCGCGAACGAGAGCAGAACCGGCTTGGCCATGCCCGCGGGGTTGACCACGTCGCTCAGACGCGGCAGGCTACCCAAGAGGAAGGAGGACGCTGTGGGGTTTTCGTCGGAAAGGACACTTTCCAGACGCACGTCGAAATCACTGGTGGCCTTGATCGTGTTCGTGGCCTCCGCGCCAATTTTTGCCAGCACGCTGAAGGTGTCCTCCTTTCCATCCGGCGCCCAGGTCCTCGTAGATAGCGTCAACACGGGCAAGGTCACGCCCATGAGCGTCAGCCTGACTGATGGAGATCACACGATCGTGGTTCAGATCCCTGACTCGCGCTGGATCCCCGACAGCCGGACGGTGACGATCGTGGCGGGCAATAACGACCTCAGCGTAACGCTCCTCCCGGCACTCACCGTCGGTCCGCAGGGCCCAAAGGGAGACAAGGGGGATAAGGGCGACAAGGGGGATCGGGGTGCGACAGGCGCCACCGGCGCGACGGGCGAGCCGGGGATTCCGGGTCCGCCGACGCCCTGCAACGCCGGCGACTTCATCGCTTGCTACACCGGGCCTGCCGGAACGCGCGGTGTCGGCCTGTGCAGATCGGGTGAGCGCACGTGTCAACGGGACCGACGACAATTGCGATGGAACCGTGGACGAGGGTTGCCCGGGTGCGGCCTGCGGGAACGGGATCATCGATACGGGCGAGGTCTGTGACGACAACAACACGATCGGATGCGGTACGTGCAACGCTGCGTGTTCGGCGGTTCAGCCCGTCGCGAGAGCCACCGGCAGGATCTTTGCGGTGAATGGAGCTACGCTTCTCGACGGCGAGACTATTGTGATATCGGACGGCCTCCATCCTGATGTGGGCTTTGAATTCGACATCGATCGTCTCGGCGTCCGTCCGGGCTACAGGCCAATCCTTATTCCGCCGGCGGCTGGTGCTTTTGCCGTGGCGTCAGCGATTGGGGACGCAATCAACCTTGCCGGCGATGTGCTTGCTGTGACTGCGTATCCAAACGGGTCGACGGTCGTGCTCATCAACGACGAGCCGGGTGCAATAGGCAATATGTCGCTCATCGAGTCGGTCCAAGATCAGGCG
>QHXZ01000176.1:5563-6063 GCA_003223165.1 Acidobacteriota bacterium | reverse complement strand
TCAACGTCTCGGAGGCCGGCGCAGGGGTCACGCAGACGGCGTACGGCATGCTGACAGACCTGGTCGCCATCCACCAGGGGCGGCGGATGGTCCCTTCTCCCCTCTGGCCGGACGATCCCTCCTGACCCCGGGCCCCGGGGTCAGAACGACGGATCGCGGTACACCTCGCGCCCGCCGACCAGGGTGAGGAGCGCCTTGGTCTTGTGGATCTCCTCCGGCGGGATGGTGAACAGGTCCTGCGACAGCACCACGAGATCGGCCAGCTTCCCTTCCTTGATCGATCCCTTCATCCCCTCCTCGAACGACGCGAAGGCGCCGTTGAGGGTGTAGGCCGCGACCGCCTGCTCCAGGGTCACGCGCTCTGCGGGGACCCAGCCGCCCGCGGGCCAGCCCTCGGTGCTCTGGCGCAGGACGGCGTTGCGGATGCCGATCATCGGATCGAGGCCGACCACCGGCCAGTCGCTGCCGAAGACCAGGCGCGCCCCGGACGCGGCCAGGTC
>QHXZ01000176.1:0-5538 GCA_003223165.1 Acidobacteriota bacterium | reverse complement strand
GTCGAGGTTCGGCTCCGGATAGGCGTGGTACGGCTGCATGCTGGCGATCACCCCCAGGCTGCCGAACCGGGGGATGTCGGTGGCGGCGATCGTCTCGATGTGCTCGATGCGGTTGCGGCGCCTCTGGCCGGGACGGGCCCGCATCGCCGCCTCGTAGGCGTCGAGCGACATCCTGACGCCGGCGTCCCCGATGGCGTGGATGTAGATCTGCAGCCCGGCCGCGTCCACCTTCTTCACCATCGCCTCCAGCTGGCGGGGATCGTAGCGCGGCACTCCCTTCGTCGCAGGATCGTTGGCGTACGGCTCGAGCATCGCCGCCGTGTTCGCCTCGATGACGCCGTCGGCGAAGAACTTGACGGTGCCGGCGCGCACGAAGCGGTCGTCCTGGTGCGCGTCGCGCAGCGCGACGATCTTCGCGACCATGGCGTCGGTGAGAAGGGCGGGGCTGTCGGGCATGGGGCAGGCGGTGACCGTGCGCAGCGTCAGCCGCCCGGCGCGCGCGAGCTCGTCGTAGAGAGCGATCTCGTCGGGCCCGCCGCTGCAGTTCGCGACACTCGTGATCCCCAGGCTGGCGGCGTGCCGCAGCCCCTTCTCGAGCGCGGCGAGCTTCCTGTCGTGGGAAGGCTTCGGGATGGCGCGTTCGATCAGGCCGACCGCCCCTTCCTTGAGGGCCCCGGTCGGCGCGCCGGTCCTCGGGTCCTTGACGATCTCCCCCTTGCTCTTCGGCAGCTGCGGGGTCTTCGCCGTGATCCCGGCCAGCTCCAGGGCCTTGCCGTTGGCCCAGGCGCTGTGCCCGTCGTAGCAATAGAGGAAGACGGGCCGCCGGCTCTCCGCCGCGTCGAGGTCCCTGCGGTCGGGCATGTGCGACGGAAAGGCGGAGTAGAGCCAGCCGGAGCCCAGGATCCAGGGCTCGCCGGGACGCCCGGCCGCGTAGGCGCGCACCCTCTCCTGGATGGCCGCGAGGGTCACGGCGCCGGTGAGATCGACCTGGTCGAGGCCGAGCGAGCCGTCGAGGAAATGGGTGTGGCCGTCGATCAGGCCCGGGAGGAGAAGGCGCCCCCGGAGCTCGATGATCTTGGTCGCGGGGCCCGCGAGGGCGCGGACCTCGGCCTCCTTCCCGACCTTGACGATCGCCTCGCCGCGCACCGCCACCGCCTCGGCCCAGGGCCGGTCGCTCTCAAGCGTGTAGACCCGGCCGCCGGCCAGGATCAGATCGGGCGGGTTGGCCGGCGGGCGGGCGCAGGCGGCGAGACCGGCGGCCGCCAGGACGATGCCCGCCCGCGCCAGCCGTGACGGGACGGATCCGCGGGGCGCGGGCCCCCCGGGACCGCGTGCTATCATCCGCCGCGCGGGAGGTGCCGCGTGATCGTCATCGTCGCCTACGATCCGGCCGCTGGGCTGCGGGAGGACATCCCGGCCGAGCGGCTTCCGGAGATCCTGCAGCGCAAGGATGCGGTGGTCTGGGTCGATCTGTCCGGTCCGACCAAGGAGGAGACGGCCATCCTCGGCAGCGCGTTCCATTTTCATCCTCTGGCCC
This sequence comes from Acidobacteriota bacterium, assembly GCA_003223165.1. Lineage (GTDB taxonomy): Bacteria > Acidobacteriota > Polarisedimenticolia > Gp22-AA2 > Gp22-AA2 > QHXZ01. The sequence continues at coordinate 4,001 of QHXZ01000176.1, read as the reverse complement.
TCGAAGATTGCGGCGCGCAGCGCCAGAACCCGAAAGTCGACGATTTCCGCGACTACCTCTTCATCCTGACGCACGGCGTCCACCCGGAGAGCTCGATGCGCGAGTTCCGCACGCGCCAGCTCGGGCTGTTCCTGGGGCCCAACTACCTCGTGTCGTGGCACAAGGAGAAGTCGCGCAGCGTCGAGCACGCGCTCGAGAGCGCCCGCAAGAACCCCCGCGTCGTCTCCGACGGCCCGGGCGCGCTACTCTACAGCATCCTGGACTACCAGGTGGACCTCTACTTCCCCGTGATGGAAAACTTCCAGAAGAGCATCGACGTCATCGAGCAGAAGATCTTCAGCCGGCCGACCTCCGCCATCCTGCAGGAGGTCTTTCAGGTCAAGAAGTCGCTCATGCGGCTGCGGCGCATCTCGGGCCACTCGCGCCGCGAGTTCGCGCTCATCGATGAGAGGAGCGGCATCTCGATGCGCGACGTCTACGACCACCTGGTGCGCATCACCGACCTGGCCGAGTCCTACCGCGAGCTGGCCGCCGACGCCCTGCAGGCGCACCTGTCGATCGTGTCCAACCGCACCAACGAGATCATGCGCGTCCTGACGATCATCGCGACGCTCTTCATCCCCCTGACCTTCATCGTGGGCGTCTATGGCATGAACTTCCCCGACATGCCGGAGATGCGCCTCAAGCACGGCTACGCGTATGTCTGGGGGCTGATGATCGCGGTGGCCGCGGGCATGTACCTCTATTTCCGCCGGCGCGGCATCTTCCCCGGGCCCGACCGTTGAGGGTCCGTTCCGCCCGGTCGATCCTCGCCGCCCTCACCGCCGTCCTGGCGATCTCCGCCCCGGCCTGCCTGCGCTCGCGCTCGGAGGAAGCCGACCTCATCCTGACCCACGGCATCGTGCACACGCTGGCGGGCGACGATCGCCGCGCCTCGGCGATGGCCGTGCTCCAGGGCCGGCTGCTGGCGGTCGGCGACGAAGATCAGGTCCTGCGGCACCGCGGCCCGCGCACGCCGGTGCTCGATCTGAAGGGCGCCACCGTCGTGCCCGGCTTCGTCGACGCGCACGGACCCCTGCTGGGGGCCGGGGAGACCCTCCTCAACGAGTCGACCGGCGATTCGCTCTACGTGGACCTCGCCGACACGGAGAGCGAGGAGGACGCCGTGCAGCGCGTGCGCGCCCGCGCCCGCGGGCTGCCGCCGGGCGGCTGGGTCCTCGGCAAGGGGTGGGACGAGGAGCGCTGGACGCGCAAGGATCTGCCCGACAAGCGGCTGCTCTCCGACATCGTGCAGAACAACCCGGCGTTCCTGGTGCGCCGCGACGGGCATGCCGCCTGGGTCAACCACCGGGCCCTCGAGGCGGCCGGGATCGGATCGCGCACGCCGGATCCCCCGGGCGGCCGGATCGTGCGCGCCACGCGCTCGGGCGAGCCGTCCGGCATCCTGCTCGATCGCGCCTGGGAACCGGCCCTGCGCCGGGTCCCTCCCCTGGGCCCGGAGGACCGCACCGCGGCGCTCCTCCTGGCGCTGCAGCGCTACGCCGCACTGGGGTACACCGCCGTGCAGGCCGAGGGATCGCCGGGCCGGCTGGGGCTGCTCGATCTCGGGGCGAAGGGGGACCAGGTGGCCGACCTGCTGCGCGCCCTGGCGGGCGCGGGCCGGCTGCCGATCCGGGTCTCGCTCCTGGTGCCGGCGCCGTCGGAGGCCGCCGAGGCGCTCCTCCTGCGCGGGCCGGAGATCGGCCTGGCGGACGGCCGCCTCGACGTGCGCACGGTCGAGCTGTTCGCCGACGGCGCCTTCGAGAGCCGCGGCGCCGCGCTCCTGCAGCCGTACGCCGACGACCCTTCGACCTCCGGGCTCGGAATCCTGGGCGCCGAGGAGATCGCCGCATGGGCGGCGCGCGGCATGCGGCGCGGGGTCCAGGTCGCGGTCCACGCCCGGGGCGATGCGGCGCTGCGGGCAGCGGCCGAGGGATTCGCCAAGGCGGTCTCGCTGTCGCCCGGCGCCGACCCCCGCTTCCGCGTCGAGGGTCTGGCGCTGTTCGACGCCGCCGATCTCCCCGCACTGGCGCGCGCCCGGGTGATCGCCACTGTGCGTCCGGCCTCGGTGGACGCCGGGCCCGAGGGGCTCCTCGAGGAACGGCGCGTCGGCGCGGAACGCGCCGGTCGCCTGTACGCCTTCGGCAGCCTCCTCGAGGCGGGGCTGCCGCTGGCCGGGACCTCCGGATCCTTCGACCGCCCGCAGCCGGCGATCCTCGGGTTCTACTGCGCCGTCACGCGACGGGGCCCCGACGGCGCGCCGCCGGGCGGCTGGCACGCGGGACAGAGGCTCGAGCGCCGCGAGGCCCTGCGCCTGTTCACCCTCGGCGCGGCCTACGCCTCCTTCCACGACACCGACGCCGGCACCCTCGTGCCGGGCAAGTGGGCCGACTTCACCGTCCTGTCCCAGGATATCCTCGCCGTCCCCGAGGATCGCCTGCTCGCCACCGAGGTCCTCGCCACCTACGTCGGCGGGCAGCCCGCCTACCGCCGGGAGCGGGCCGCCGGCCCCTAGGAGCCGTGAGCTCCTGGGCGCTTATAATCGATCCCGTGCGTCCCGCTGAGACCGTCTTGTGCCTGGGGCTCGTCGCGCTCGCGGCCGGAACGTCCGCCATGCCCGCGGGCGAGGTCGCGGCCGGCTCGGCGCCGGCGGGGACGATGCGCGAGCTCGTGCGCGTCGTCGATCGCCCCTGGCAGCGGGTCGGCCTGACCGTGACGGTGACCGATCGCCAGGGGCGGCCGGTGCGCGGCCTGTCGCGCGGCGACTTCCGGCTCCTCGACGACGGCCGCGAGATGCCGATCGAGGACTTCGGGGTCGAAGGAGCGCGCCGCGACCGGCCGCTGTCGGTGGCGGTCCTGCTCGACCTGTCGCAGAGCATGCGGGCCCAGGTCTCGAGGGTGCGCGAGGCGGCGCAGGCGCTGCTGGCCCAGCTTCGTCCGGGCGACGAGATCATGGTCGCCAAGTTCAACGACCAGATCACCGTGCTGCAGCCCTTCACCGGCGACGGCACGGCACCCGCCCGCACCCTCAAGGATATCGGCCACGCCTGGGGCGGCACGGCGCTCTTCCGTTCCATCGAGCAGACGCTCAAGGACCTGCGGGAGAGGCCGGGGCGCAAGGTGATCGTGGTGGTGAGCGACGGCCTCGACAACGATGTCGAGCGCACGGAACATGTGCTCATGGACCTCTACCTGCAGGACCTGCTGCGTCTCTGCTTCCGCACCCAGACGACCGTGTACGGCATCCGGCCCGGCATGACCGCCGCCTCCTGGCTGCCATTCGAAGGGTTCGTGGACGAGACGGGCGGACGGCTGCTCTACACCGGCGGCGACCTCGAGCGGTTGTTCGCGCGCCTGGGGGAGGAGTTCCAGAGCCAGTACTACCTCGCCTACGACATCGACCCGAAGGTGAAGGAGGGGAAGAGACGCCGCATCCGGGTGGAGGTGACGCGGCCCGGGGTGGCGGTGAAGACCGTGGGCGGCTACTTCACCCCCCGCGCGCACCTCGAGACCCTGCTCCGGGACCTGCGTGACGAGGATGCGCGGCTGCGGGCGGATGCCGCCTACGATCTCGGCTTCGTGGCCGACCCCCGCGCGGCGCAGGCGCTGCTGGGGGGGCTCGACGATCGGGATGAGACGGTCCGCCGGCTCGCCGTCGCGTCCCTGGCGCGCCTGGGGGAACCGGCGTCCGCCCAGGCGCTCGTGCCGCTCCTGGGAGACGGCGCGGCCTCGGTGCGCGGGGCGGCGGCCGAGGCGCTTGTGCTCTTCGGCCCGGCCGCGGTGCCGTCTCTCGCCGCCGAGGTCTCGCGGGGCGCCGGCAAGCGCAAGGCGGGCACCCGGCTGCTCGGCGCCATCGCCGTCCTCGGCCAGGTGGGGGACGACCGGGCGATCGAACCCCTCGCCGCGGTCCTGGAAGACGGCGCCGCGGAGGCCCGCGTGGCGGCCGCGGAATCGCTCGGTGC
>QHXZ01000175.1 GCA_003223165.1 Acidobacteriota bacterium | reverse complement strand
GATTTTCCGAAGCATGCCTGACGATAACCAGCCCCGATGGCCGATGTCAATAGACCCCGCACCTCAAAGATCTACGGAGTGAAGCGCCGCGCGCTGCGGTTACCGGGCACCGGGTCCGGCTCGCTGCGCGCGGCGCTTCACTCCGTGGCGCGTTTGTGGTTCAGGTCAACGGCGACGACAATCCCAAGTCCCGAGAAGAGGACCCTGAACTTCGGGCCCGAGTCGGGCCTGAGGGATCGGCGGTGAATGGGAGGCCTGGCGGGGGGCTGGGGTTGCCGGGCCCTCCGAGACCGAGCGACCGGGCCCCACCGCGCGCTCCACAGCGCGGAGGGGGGAGCGAGGCGAGGCGGAGGGGAGGCGTCGCGCAGCGACGCCGGACCCGGTGCCCGGCAGCCCCAGCGCCCCGCCGGGCCTCCCAGGCGCGGGGGATCCCTGAGAGCCGGACACGCACGGACGCGAAGGTTCGACGATACCCTCCCCGGCGCTTTGGGCTATGATGTCGCCCGTCCGCATGCAGCGGACCCCCATGCTTGAGGAGGAGCCATGAGGAAAGTCGCTTCGCTGGTATGCGCGCTGTTCGTGGCAGGCCTGGTCCTGGCTCAGCTGACCCCTGCGCTGGCAGCCGCCAAGACCCATCAGCTGACGGCCACGATCGTCTCCGTGGACATGGAGAAGAAGACGATCACCATCAAGGACGACAAGGGTGAAGAGAAGACGGCCCCCGTCCTCGACAAGGCGGTCGGGTCCCTCAAGAGTCTCCATGCGGGAGAGAAGGTCAACATCACCTGCAAGGACAACGACAAGGGCGAGCACCTGGGCGTCACCGCCATCGAGGCCGCCAAGTCCTAACGGTCGTCCCGTCCTAGAGCGCGAGGTGAGCGCGCGGCGCCCCTCGCGCTCTTCGTGTCTCGGGGCCTTTCTCGGGCGCCGCCGGCGGCGCGCCGGCCGGCGCCGGCTTCGAGCAGGCGCGCCCGGGTGATGGCGCCATCGCCCAGGCGCTCGCGCACGGAATCGGCCGCGCGGGCGGCGCGCCGGGCGCGCTCCTCGGCGGCGTCGGGAAAGAGGCGGCTCTGTCCCAGCCCGGGTGCCTCGAGCCCGCTGGCGCCGACGCCGAGCAGGCGCACGCCCTTCCTCTCCAGGCGGATGCGCCCGGCGAAGAGCTCGCGCGCCGCGCGCACGATCACCTCGGCCAGGTCGGTCGGGGAGGGAAGCGTGCGGGCGCGCGTCCAGGTGGTGAAATCGCCCGTGCGCACCTTGATGTGCACCGTGCGGGCGGCCAGGCCTTCGCGGCGCAGCTCGCGGGCGACGCCCTCCGAGCGGGCCAAGAGGGCGCGGTCGATCTCCTCGGGGTCGGTGAGGTCCGTGCCGTAGGTGCGCTCCTCGGAGATCGATTTGGTCTCACGGTGCGGCGCGACCGGCCGATCGTCCTCGCCCCGGGCCAGGGCGCCCAGGTGCGCCGCGCCGTCCTGGCCGACGATCCCCGCGAGGACGGCGGTCGGCGTCCGGGCGAGGTCGCCGATGGTGCGCAGGCCGGCGGCCCGCAGACGCGCGGCGGTGCGCGGCCCGACCCCCCACAGGCGCTCGACCGGGAGCGGCCAGAGCCGGACCGGGACCGCATCGTCCGCCAGCACGACGAGGCCGTCCGGCTTCTCCAGGTCGGAGGCCACCTTGGCCAGGAACTTGTTCGCCGCCACGCCGACCGAGGCGGTGAGCCTCTCCTCGGCGCGGATCCGTCCCTTGAGCGCGGCGGCGACGCGCCGGCCTCCCTCCAGGTCGGCGACGACGCCGGTCAGGTCCAGGAACGCCTCGTCGATCGACAGCGGCTCGACCACCGGGCTCGCGTCGTCGAGGATGAGCCGGATGCGCCGCGACGCCTCGGCGTAGAGCGGCATGCGGACCGGCAGCCAGACCGCCTGCGGGCAGAGCCTGAGGGCGGTGAGCGAGGGCATCGCGGAGCGGACACCGAAGCGACGCGCTTCGTAGGAGCAGGTCGAGACCACGCCCCGCGGTCCGCGGTGCCCGATGATGAGCGGCTTGCCGGCGAGGGCCTGGTCCTCGCGCACCTCCACCGCCGCGTAGAACGCGTCCATGTCGAGGTGCAGGATGACGCGCGCGGGGCGCGCGCGGGGCGCCTCAGCGACCATGGTCCCTCAGGGCCGTTTGACCACCTTCCCGCCGATCATGACGAACGTCACCCGCTGCAGCTCCGCGATGTCGCGCAGGGGATCCCCCTGGACCGCCACCAGGTCGGCGAGCTTCCCCGCCTCGACGGTGCCGATGCGGTCCTGCCAGCGGAGCGCCTCGGCGGCCACGCGCGTGCCCGCCTGGATGGCCTGCATCGGCGTCATGCCGGCCTTCACCAGCGAGGCGAACTCGCGCGCGTTCATCTCGGGCGGGAAGCCGCCGAAGTCGGAGCCGACGCCGATCTTGACGCCCGCCTTGATCGCCTCGCCCACGCGGCGCATGAACTCGGCCTGCGTCCTGCGCGTCAGCTCGACGTTTTTCTGCATCTCGGGGCTGTCCGAGCCGTGCTCGATGTAGTACTCGCCGACGAAGATGGTCGGCACCAGGTAGACGCCGCGCTCGGCCATCATGTGGATGGCCTCGGTATCCATGAAGGTCCCGTGCTCGATCGAGCGCACGCCGGCGCGGATCGCCATCTTGATCGCCTCGGCGGGGTGGGCGTGCGCCATCACCGGCACGTCGCGCCGGGCGGCCTCCTCCACGGCGGCCCGCAGCTCCTCGGGGCTGAAGTGGACGTTGGCCGGGTTGTCGCCCGTGGACATGAAGGCGCCGCTCACCAGGAGCTTGATCCAGTCGCTGCCGTGCTTGATCTCCTCGCGCACCGCCTTGCGCATCGCGTCCGGCCCGTCCACCACCAGGCCGTCGGCGATCAGGTGCTGCTCGGGAGCCATGAAGTTGATGTCGCCGCCTCCGCCCGTCACCGAGATGTAGTGCCCCGCGCCGGTGACGCGCGGGCCGACGAACAGTCCCTCGTCGATGGCCCGGCGGACGTCCAGGTGGGCATAGTAGACATCGGCATCCCCCGGAATGCGCAGCGTGGTCCAGCCGGCCATCAGATCGTCCTGGACCGCCTTGAGCCCGCGCAGGGCCTTGTAGGCGGACGACCAGCGCAGGTGGTCGATCTGGTAGCTGTCGGTGCTCTGCAGGGGGTGCGCGTGAAGGTCGATGAGGCCGGGCAGAACCGTCGCGCCCCCGAGGTCGATCACTTCGATGCCCTTCGGCAGGATGCCCGCGTCGCCGATCTTCACGATGCGGTCCCCTTCGATCAGGATCGCCGCCTTGCGCAGCGGCCGGTCGCTCTTGCCGTCGATGAGCTGGCTGCAGAGGATCCCCTTCGCCCGCGCCGCCGTGGCGGATCCCGGCGCCGCGGCGGC
>QHXZ01000064.1 GCA_003223165.1 Acidobacteriota bacterium | reverse complement strand
ACGTCCACAACCTCCTCAGGCCAGTCACTTACTCCCAGAGCGTGATCGGCGACCCCGCCTGGACGCCGATCCTGACGACTCCGCCCTTCCCCGAGTACACCTCGGGGCATTCCGTCCAGTCCGGAGCGGCGGCGGAGGTCCTGACCGATCAGTTCGGCGATCTGGCGTTCACGGACGTCACGGAAGCCGATCTGGGCTTCGCGCCGCGCCCGTTCGACGACTTCTTCGCGGCGGCGCACCAGGCGGCCATCTCGCGCCTCTATGGCGGCATCCACTTCCGCTCGGCCATCGATCGCGGTGTCGAGCAAGGGGTCTGCGTCGGCCGGACGCTCCTCGATCGAGTGCATTTCCGCGCGCAGGACGAGTAAGGGCGGGGCGCTCCCGGCATCGGCCGCGGGTGTGCGGGGCGGGCGGCACCCCGGCGCTCCCTGGTTCATCAAGGTCGCGGCGTTGGGATATATTGGGGGACGTGAGCGCGGCGCGATCCTCGCTGGGTGGCCTCCGGACTTCGGGGGTCGGGTGGCTGACCGCGGCGTCGGTGGGAGCGGTCCTCGCCATCAACCTCGCGGGCATCATCGGCATCGCGGTGGCCCGGCGCGCGACGGGGGAGGAGGCGCAGCGGGTCCTGCGCCTGGAGACCGCGGCGAGGGCCAGGCAGATCGAGAGCCTTCTGGCCTCGACCCGCGGCGACCTGGCCTTCCTCACCGGATCGCCCACCCTCTTCGGCCTCGAAGCGGCCCTGGGGTCGCGTGATCCGCGCGAGGCACGCTGGCGCCGGCTGGAGGCGGAGGGCGCGTTCCTGCTCTTCCTGCGCGGCCATCCGGAAGTCGCCCACCTGGCCGCCCGATCGGTGCAGGGGAAGGTGCTGGTGGCGGCCGGTCGCCGCGGCGGCATCCCGGTCCTGTGGAAGCCGGAGGGCGCGGAGGGCCGGCCGGCGCCGGCGGAGAGTGCAGCCATGGGCCCCGGAAGCAGCCAGGCGTCCCCCATCACGGGGCAGTTCGCCTTCACCACCGGGGTGCGGCGGGTCTCCGGGGCGGTGACGCTTCAGGCGACGCTCGACGCGGCGCACCTCCTGGGGTCCGGGCGGGCCTACGAGTCCCACCCCCGTGCCTGCCTCCTGAGCGACGGGGCGGCCCACGCCCTGGCCAGGGACGCCGGCGCCCCGGAGATCCTGCCGGCCGACCCGGGGTCCGGCGACGAGGCGCGCGCGGCCGATGCGGCCTTCATCGCGGCGGGCGCCTCGGTGCGGACGGAGGGCTGGAGCGCTCCCTCCCCCTGGCGCCTGGCGTGCGCCGCCCCCGCGACGCCCGCGACCGGCCCCATCGGCTCCTTCGCCGACCGCTACCGGTCGATCCTCATGCTCAACATCGCGGTCATGTGCCTGACCCTGCTCCTGGGCGCCTTCGCCATCCAGCAGGCCCGGCGCCGCCAGCGCCTCGAGGCCCAGGCGCGCGAGGAGGCCCGGGTGCGGGAGCTGGAGCGGCAGCTGTTCCACACCGAACGCCTCAGCACCATCGGCAGGCTGGCCGCGGGGATGGCGCACGAGATCAACAATCCGCTGGAGGGCATGTCGAACTACCTGGGCCTGGCGCGCGAGGAGCTGGCGCGGGGAGACGTGGCCTCGGCGCAGCGGCGCCTCGACGGGGCGCAGGAGGGGCTCGAGCGGGCCGTGACCATCGTGCGGCAGGTGCTGGCCCACGCCGATCCGGCGCGGACCCCGAAGATCCTCCTGGACCTCAACGCCGTGCTGCTGCAGGCCGTCGAGTTCGTGCGCACGCGCCCCGAGTTCAAGGCGATCCGCTTCGATCTCGACCTGGACCGCGCCCGCCTCGGTGTGCTGGGCAGCCAGGCGCTCCTGGGCCAGGCCTTCCTCAATCTCCTGCTCAACGCCTGCGAGGCGCAGCCGCAGGGCGGCGAGGTGCGCGCCGCCACGCGGCGCGAAGCGGGCAGGGTCGTGGCGGAGATCGCCGACCGCGGGACCGGCATCCCGGAGTCCGAGAGCGCGCGGATCTTCGAGCCCTTCTTCTCCACCAAGCAGTCGACGGGCCTGGGGCTGTCGATCTGCTACTCGATCGTCACGCAGCATGGCGGCGATCTGGCCGCGCTGAGCCGGGACGGCGGCGGGGCCCTCTTCCGCATGCGCTTTCCGGAAGCAGGGGGCGCCGGTGAGTGAGACGACCGCCGGGACCCGGGGGACGGCGGGGAGGAGGCCGACGCGCGGCACGATCCTGGTGGTCGAGGACGAGGCGTACGTGCGCACCTCGCTGGGCGAGCTCCTCAGGGCCCGGGGGTACGACGTGACCCTGGTGGGCGCCGCGGGGGAGGCGCTCGAGGCGCTCCGCCGGGCCCCGGTCGACGTGCTCCTCACCGACCTCAAGATGCCCGGCCTCGGCGGCCTCGACCTGGTGCGCCGGGTGCAGGCCGCCTACCGCGACGTCCCGATCGTCGTCCTGACGGGGCAGGGGACGATCGCCTCGGCGGTCGAATGCATGAAGGCGGGGGCCAGCGACTACATCCTCAAGCCGGCCGACCCCGACGCGCTCGAGGTGGCGCTCGAGCGGGCGATGGCCACCGGCGCGCTGAAGCGGGAGGTCGATTACCTGCGGCGCGGCGGCGAGGAGGGGGTGGACGATCCCTACGAGCCGGTGGGGACGAGCGCCGCCTGGAACCGGGTGGTGAAGTTGGCGCAGACCGCGGCGCGCAGCGACTCCACGGTGCTGCTGCTGGGAGAATCGGGGACCGGGAAGGAGCTCATCGCCAGGATGATCCACCGCTGCAGCGGCCGGGCGAACGGCCCGTACGTGCGCGTCAACTGCGCCGCCATCCCGCTGGAGATGTGGGAGAGCGACTTCTTCGGCCACCGCAGGGGCGCCTACACGGGGGCGGCCGCCGACCGCGAGGGTCGCTTCCGGCTGGCGCACCGCGGCACCCTGTTCATGGACGAGATGGGAGCCATGCCGCTGCCGGCGCAGGCGAAGATCCTGCGCGTCCTGCAGGACGGCGAGTTCGATCGCCTCGGTGACGAGCAGCCGACCCGCGTCGACGTGCGGGTCGTCGCGGCCACCAACAGCGACCTCGACGCCGAGGTGGCGGCGGGCCGCTTCCGCAAGGACCTCTTCTACCGCCTCAACGTGGTGCGCATCGACCTGCCGCCGCTGCGCGCGCGCCCCGAGGATGTGCCGCTCCTGGCGGAGCGCTTCGTGCGCAGGCTGGCGGCCCGCCTGGGGCGCACGCCGCCGCGCATCGGCCAGGAGGCGCTGGCCGACCTGATGGCCTACGGCTGGCCGGGGAACGTGCGCGAGCTGCAGAACGTCCTGGAGCGGGCGCTGATCCTCGAGCCGGGCGATGCCCTGGTCCTCGACGACCTGCCCCCCGCGCCCGCCTCGCGCCCCTCCGCCGGCGCGGGCGCGGAGAGCGGGGGCGCGGAGGGCGAGCTGAGCCTCAGGTCGGCCCTGGCGCGGCGCGAGAAGGAGGTCGTGCTGGAGGCCCTGCGCCGCTCGGGAGGGGTGCGCAAGGAGGCGGCGCGCCTCCTGGGGATCGACCAGCGCAACCTCGCCTACTACTTCCGCAAGCACGGCATCGACCCCGACCGGGCGGCGGGATGAGAGCCGCGCCGTGACGCGCTCCCCGGGCGTCCTGCTGCGCGCGGCGCTGGCCCTCGAGGTGGCGAACGCCGCCTACCTGGCGGCCTTCGACTCCCCGACGATCTTCTACCACGTGCAGGTGGTCGTGCACGTCGCCGCCGGAGCGCTGCTCGTCGTCCTCCTGGCGTGGCACGGGATCCCCTGGCTCGTGCGCCGCTTCCGCCTTCCAGGGCCCGCCTCGGCCCGGGCCATGCTGGCGCTGATGACGGCCTCCGCCCTGTGCGCCGCCGGCACGGCGCTGGCCCTCGCCGTGACCGGCACGGCCAGCCGCTGGCGCCCGCTGCTCGCCCTGCACGTCGCCTCGTCGGTCGTCGCGCTGGCCGCCGCGGCCGGCGCCGTCCTGACGCAGGGAGAGCGCCTGAGGGGGCGGCGGGGCGCCGCGCTTCTGGCGCTGGCGATCGCCTTCCCGCTCGGGGTGCGCGGCCTGCGCGCCCTTCTCCCGCCGCACGTCGCCACCATCGAGAACCCGAAGGCGCCGCCCGCGACCCCGTTCACGGAAGGTGCCGGAGAGGGCACGCCGTTCTTCCCCTCCTCGGTGCGCACGGTCGGCGACCGGCTGATCCCGCACGACTTCTTCCTGGAATCGAAGGCGTGCGGGAACAAGGGATGCCATCCCGACATCACCGCGCAGTGGGAGTCGTCGATGCACCACTTCTCGTCCTTCAACAACCAGTGGTACCGCAAGTCGATCGAGTACATGCAGGAGGTCGTGGGCACGAAGCCGTCGAAGTGGTGCGGCGGCTGCCATGACCAGGCGGTGCTCCTGACCGGACGCATGGACACGCCGATCAAGGATCAGATCGACACGCCCCAGGCCCAGGCGGGCATCGGCTGCCTGGTCTGCCATTCGATCGTGCACGTGAAGGACACCATGGGACAGACCGCACCCTCCAGGCCCTGCACGACTACATGGTCCGGCTCGACCCGGGGCCGCACAAGGCGACGCTGCTCAAGCCGTTCCATCGCCAGTCGCGCGCCGAGTTCTGCTCCGCCTGCCACAAGGTCCACCTCGACGTGCCGGTGAACCACTACCGCTGGTTCCGGGGCTTCGACGAGTACGACGCCTGGCAGGGGAGCGGCGTCTCGGGCCAGGGGGCGCGCGCGTTCTACTACCCGCCCAAGCCCAAGGACTGCGCCGACTGCCACATGCCTCTGGTGCGCTCCCACGACCAGGGAAACGCCGGCGGGCTCGTGCACTCGCACCGCTTTCCGGCGGCCAACACCGCGGTGCCGTTCGTCAACCATGACGCGGAGCAGCTGCGGGTGACGCAGGAGTTCCTGACCGCGGGCATCCTGACCGTGGACATCTTCGCGGCCTCGCCGGCCGCGCCCGGGGCAAAGGCGTCCGAGGCCGCCCCGCCCACGGATCGCCCGGCGGCGCCCGAGGCGGCCGAGCCGCGGGCGGCGTCGCTCATCGGCGAGGAGCCCGGGGCCGGAACCGGGCCGGCGGCCGGGGGGGCCGCCGCGGCGGGGAGGCGCGCCGGCGCGGCGCCGGCTGTCGCGGTGGCGCCGCTCGACCGGGCCGCCCCGTTCCTGCGCCCGGGGGGCCTCTACCGCTTCGACGTGGTGGCGCGCACGCGCGGCGTGGGTCACGCCTTCCCGGGCGGCACGATCGACGCCTTCGACGTCTGGCTCGAGCTGAAGGCGGAGGACGCCACGGGGCGGGTCCTGTACTGGAGCGGCTTCGTCGAGCAGGGCGGGGCGGGTCCGGTGGAAGCGGGGGCGCACCGCTACCGCTCGCTGCTCATCGACGAGCACGGCAACGAGATCAACAAGCGCAACGCCTGGGCGGCCCGCGCCCTGGTGTACGCCCGCGTCATCCCTCCCGGCGCCGCCGACGTGGGGCGCTTCCGGGTGGCGATCCCGCAGGGGGCCAGAGGGCCGATCACGCTCACGGCCCGCATGAACTATCGCAAGTTCTCCTGGTACAACACGCGTTTCTCCTTCGCCGGGATGCGCGACCCGGCCGTGGCGCGGCCGGCGGTCGCGCCCGGATTCGACGACGGCCCGTTCCTCTTCACCGGCGACACCTCCGGCGTGTCGGGAGGGATCAAGGCGATCCCCGACCCGCCGACCGTGGTGATCGCCCAGGACCGGGTCACCCTGCCGCTGGTCTCCGGGCCCGGCGGCGCCGGCGGCCTGGCGCGCGCGGCGGTCCCCGTTCCGCAGCCCTTCGACCGGGAGCGCTGGAACGACTACGGCATCGGCATGCTGCTGCAGGGCGACCTGGTGGCGGCGCGGGCGGCGTTCGAGCGGGTCACGGAGATCGATCCACGTTACGCCGATGGCTTCGTCAACCTGGGGCGGGTCCTGGTCCAGGAGGGGGACCATGAGACGGCGCTCCCGCTGCTCGAGCGGGCCCTGGGGATCGCTCCCGATCTCGCCAGCGCGCACTACTTCCTGGCCCTCGCCCTCAAGGCGCGCGGCCGCTACGACGCCGCCCTGGAGCACCTGCGCGCCGCGGCCGCCCGCTTCCCGCGCGACAAGGTGGTGCGCGACCAGATCGGCCGGATCCTGTTCCTGCAGCGCCGCGGGCAGGAGGCGATCGCCGAGTTCGAAAAGGCGCTGCTGGTCGATCCCGAGGACCTGACGGCCCATTACAACCTGATGCTCTGCCACCGCGCCCTGGGCGACGAACGGGCGGAACGGCGCGAGGAGGCGCTGTACACGCGCTTCAAGGCCGACGAGGCGGCGCAGGCGATCACCGGTTCCTACCGCCGCCTCAACCCGGAGGCGAACCTGGAGCGGCAGCCGATCCACGAGCACGCCAACCGGTACTCCGCGCCCGCAGCGGCCTCGGCCCGCGGGGCCGCGCGCGCGCCCGCACGCGCCTTCGCGCCGGAGGCGCGTGCCGGAGAGAGGGGGGCCGGCCAATGACGACGGGGGCGGGCCGCGCGCGCGCCGCCACGGGCCCGGACGCCGGGACGCGCGTCCTGCCATGGGTGCTGTGGGTCGCGCTCCTGGCCTCCCTGGGGTGCGGCCGCAGGGAGGCGGCGCCGGCCGCGCCGGCGGCAGCGGAGCCGGGAGCGCCCGCCGTCCTGTTCACCGACGTGACGCAGGCGGCCGGCATCCGTTTCGCGCACGCGAGCGGCGCCTACGGCAGGAAGTACCTGCCCGAGACGATGGGGTCGGGGCTGGCCTTCCTGGACTACGACGGCGACGGCCGGCCGGATCTCTTCTTCGTGAACGGCGCCGACTGGCCGGAGCACCACCGCCGGACCTCCACCCAGGCCCTGTACCGCAACCGCGGCGACGGGACGTTCGAGGACGTGACGCGCAAGGCGGGCCTGGCGATCGAGATGTACGGCATCGGTGTGGCGGCGGCCGACTACGACAACGACGGCCACACCGATCTGTTCGTCAACGGCCTCGGGCCCGACCGGCTGTTCCACAACCGCGGCGACGGGACGTTCGAGGACGTGACGCAGCGGGCCGGAGTGTCCGACCCGGCGTTCGGCTCGAGCGCCACCTGGCTCGACTATGACCGCGACGGGCGCCTCGACCTGTTCGTCTGCAACTACGTGCAGTGGACGCCGCGCACCGACATCTTCTGCACGCTGGACGGGGTCAGCAAGTCGTACTGCACGCCCGAGTCGTACCACGGCGCCACCAACCGGCTGTTCCGCAACCGCGGCGACGGGACCTTCGAGGACGTGACGCGCAAGGCGCGCGTCGAAAACGGCGACGGCAAGTCGCTCGGCGTGGTCGCGTTCGACTACGACGGCGACGGCTTCATCGACCTGGCCGTCGCCAACGACACGCAGCCGAACTACCTGTACCGCAACCGGGGCGACGGCACCTTCGAGGAGATCGGCAAGAGGGCCGGCATCGCCTTCAGCGAGGAGGGGAAGGCGCGCGGGGCGATGGGGATCGACGCCGCCGACTACGACGGCAGCGGGCGGGAGAGCCTGGTGATCGGCAACTTCTCCAACGAGATGCTGGCGCTGTACCACAACGAGGGGCGGGGCCTGTTCATCGACGACGCGCCGTCGGCCGGCATCGGGCAGCCGAGCCTTCTGACCCTGGCCTTCGGATGCTTCTTCTTCGACTACGATCTCGACGGGCGCCTGGACATCTTCGTGGCCAACGGCCACGTGGAGAACGACATCAACCGCGTGCAGCCTTCGGTCACCTACGCCCAGCCGCCGCACCTCTTCCGCGGCCTCGGCGGCGGGCGCTTCGAGCAGATGGAGGAGCGCTCGGGCGAGGCGCTGCGGCGGCCGCTGGTGGCGCGCGGGGCGGCCTTCGCGGACTACGACGGCGACGGGGACCTGGACGTGGCGCTGAGCACCAACGACGGGCCGGCGGTGCTGCTGCGCAACGACGGCGGCAACGCCAACGGCTGGGTGCGGGTGCGGCTGGTCGGCGGCCCCTCGAACCGCGATGCCATCGGCGCGCGGGTGCGGCTGACCTCCGGCGGGCCCCCCGCCGCGCGCACCGTGCGCGCGGCGTCCTCCTACGCCTCGCAGAGCGAGATGGTCCTTACCTTCGGCCTGGGCCCCGCGCCAGGCGGGGCGCCGGGCGGGGCGACGATCGAGGTGACCTGGCCCGGCGGGCGGGTGCAGACCGTGAGCGGCCTGGCGCCCGGGCGCCTGCACCTCGTCCAGGAAGCGCCTTGATCGGGCGCGCCTTCCGCGTCGCCACCCTCCTTCCCGTCCTGCTGGTCCTGGAGGCCCCGGCCTCGGCCCACGTCGAGGTGCCGCGCGCCGGAGACCGCTCGATCCAGGATCGGGCCGGCGTCATCGCCCCGGACGACGCCGCGCTGATGGAGCGCCGCCACAGGGAGTTATTCGACAAGACCGGCGTGGCCCTCGTCATCGTCACCGTGCCGCGCCTCGAGGGCGAGCCGATCGAGGACTTCGCCGTGCGCGTCGGCCAGCAGTGGGGCGTCGGCCGGAAGGCGGAGGATCGCGGCGTGGTGGTGGCTCTGGCGATCGAGGAGCGGCGCGTCTTCATCGCCACCGGCTACGGCGTCGAGGGGTTCCTGCCGGATGGCCGCGTCGGCTCCATCCTCGACCAGGAGGTGGTGCCGTCCCTGAGGCGGGACGACTTCTCGACCGCCCTGACGCGGGCGAGCACCGCCCTCACCGCCGCCGCGGCCCGCGAGTACGGCGTGACGATCGAAGGGCTGGACCAGGGGCGCGGCGGGCCGGGCGATGGATCGGCGTCCCGGCCCGGCCCGCTGGCGACGGCCCTCCTGGTGATCGTGGCCATCGTCGTGCTGGTGACCGTGGTCCGCCACCCGTGGCTCCTGTGGTTCTTCCTCTCGGGCCCCGGCCGGCGCGGCCGCGGAGTATCCTATGGCGGCTTCGGCGGCGGGTTCGGCGGGAACTCGGGATTCGGCGGCTTCGGCGGGGGCGGCTTCGGCGGCGGCGGAGCGGGGCGCGGCTTTTAGGGGCCCTCCGGAAGGAAGGCGAGGCGGGATGATGAAGGTGGAGCAGGCGATGGAGCAGCCGGCCCTCAGGAGGCTGGTGCAGGGCCTGATCGAAGCGCTCGGGCCGAGGCTGCGGAGCGTGGTGCTGTACGGCTCGGCGGCCCGCGGCGACTTTCACGAAGGGACCAGCGACCTCAATGTCCTGCTGGTCCTGGAGGACCTCGATCCGGCGACGCTCGAGACGCTGTCCCCGTCCGTGGCGCGCTGGTGTGCCAAGGGGCACCATGCACCGCGCCTCTTCTCCCCCGCGCTCATCGCCGAGTCGGCGGACGTCTTCCCGATCGAGTTCCTGGACATTCGGGCCGGCCGGCTGGTGCTGCACGGCGACGATCCGTTCGCCCGCCTCGAGGTGCGAGGCGCTTCTCTTCGCCTGCAATGCGAGCGCGAGCTGCGCGAGAAGATGATGCGCCTGCGCGAGGGGTACGTGGAATGCCACGCGCGGGCGCGGGACCTGTCGTGGCTCCTGACCGATTCCTACACCTCCTTCCTGGCCCTCTTCCGAGGCTGCCTGCGCCTGCTCGGCGGCGAGCCGCCGGCCGGCAGCCGCGAGGTCGTGGCGGCGTTCTGCGAACGGGCGGGGCTCGATCAGGCGCCATTCGAAGAGGTCGCGCGGCTGAAGCGCGGCGACAGCGCCGGGGCGGATCTCAAGTCGATCTTCTCGCGCTACTATGAGCAGCTCACGAAGGCGGTCCGCACCGTGGACCGATTCCATCACGCGCAGGGAGGCGCAGCACGATGAGCAAAGGATGGACCGGCTGCCTGATCGTCGTCGGTGTCCTCGCCCTGGTCCTGCTGATCGCCGGCGGGTCGCTCGTCGGGACCTACAACAGCCTGGTCGCCCGGAACGAGCAGGTCACCAACTCCTGGGCGCAGGTCCAGAACGTCCTGCAGCGCCGCGCCGACCTGATCCCCAACCTCGTCGAGACCGTCAAGGGATACGCCTCCCACGAGAAGGAGGTGTTCGAGCGGGTCGCCGAGGCGCGCGGCCGCCTGGCGGGCGCCTCGACTCCCGCCGAGGCCGCGGCGGCCAACGCCGGCCTCACGTCGGCCCTCGGCCGCCTGCTCGCCATCGCCGAGAACTACCCCACGCTCAAGGCGAACGAGAACTTCATCCGCCTGCAGGACGAGCTGGCCGGCACGGAGAACCGCATCGCCGTGGAGCGCATGCGCTACAACGAGGCGGTGCGCGCCTTCAACACCTCCATCAAGCGCTTCCCCGCCAACCTGGTGGCCGGCTTCTTCCGCTTCGGCGAGCGCGAGTACTTCGAGGCGGAGAAGGACGCGCAGCAGGTCCCCAAGGTGAAATTCTAGATCCCCAGACGCATGGCGCGCATGGCGCGCAGGAGCGCGCGGCCCGCCGGGGTCAGCAGCCCCTCGCGGGCGGCCCCATCCAGCTGGCGCAGGGCGCGCGCCAGCATCGCCCTCTCGTGATCGAGCTCGCGCCGCAGCCAGCGCGGTCCGCGCCGGCCGAGGTGGAGGGGGAGCCGGCGCGGCCGGGCGCGCGCCAGGCGCAACAGCCGGCGCAGCAGCTCGGCGCGGTAGAGGAAGGTGTAGGCGCCGTGCAGGATGCCGTGCAGCGGCCGGCGCGTGCCGCGCCAGGGGGAGTCGAAGGCCTGCACCTCGTGGGCGGCGGGGCCGGGCGCCAGGAGGCCGGCCGTCTCCTGGATGTCGTGCAGGCGGTGGTGGGCGGTCTCGTGCAACAGGTCGTCGGCGAGGTCCACGAGCGTCTTGCCGAAGACGTTGATGAACGAAATCCCGGGGCGGGCCGCCAGCGAGTAGCTCACCAGCCCCTCCTCCCGGACCGGCACGACCATGAAGGTGCGCCGCAGGATCTCGTCGTGGCCCGCCGGCCAGGCGAGCCGGACGAGGCGGAGGGCGCGCGCCAGGCGCTCCCCCAGCTCCGGCACATCGCGTCCCACCCAGAGGTGGCGCGGCCGCGAGACCAGCGCCGGGGCCAGGAGGATCGGCGTCCCGGGGATGGTCGAGCGCTGCACCAGGACAGGCCCGGCGCCCGCGCGCGCAGAGGCTGCGCTCCCTCCCTCTCCCCGGCCGGCCGCCGCCCGGTGGCGCAGGCGTGAGCCGGCCGCGGGGATGACGGTCGTCCACCCGGGTCGCGGCGGCCCGACACCGCGCGGCGCGGCGCGCGGCCGCAGGACGAGCGTCCGGCCGGCGAGCCGCGCTCGCAGGCGCATGCCCGCCGCGAGCCGGTCGCCGGCGAGCGCCAGCGGCCCCGCCGGGGCCAGCACCGCCCCCAGATCGACCCGGTCCCGGGGCCGTCCCTGCTCGGGCTCTTCGCGGCACTCGAGGTCGATGACCAGCGCGCGCGGCGAGGGGAAAGCCAGCCGCAGCCCGAGCACGAAGGCGCCCAGGTCGTAGAGCGCGTGGCGCAGCCGGGCCCGGGCGAAGCGCGCCACGCCGGCCGCGAACCCGCGTTCGAGGCGGCCCCCGGGCACGAGCGTGACCAGGTGCTCGGTCCGGCTGACCAGATCGAAGAGGCGCCGCGCGCGCGCCGCCTCCGCGTGCCGGCCCGGGGCGGCGGCCAGGCGCAGGGCGGCGATCCAGATCTCGGCCTCGCCCAGGAAACCGCGCAGGTCGGGTCCGCGAAGGTGGCGCCGCCGCGCTTCGGGCGGCAGCGACGCGAGCGTGGACGAGAGCGCGAGCAGCGCCGGCCGCGCCTGCGGCAGCGCGCGCGCCACGCGCGCCAGGCGGCCGGCGGTCCGGCGGGCGACGCGGGCCTCGAGGTCGCCTGCGGGCCAGCGATGGCGGCGGGATGAGCGTCCGGGCTCGATCGTCTCCTCCAAGGAAGGCGCCCATTCTCGCCCAAAAGAGGCCGGGCCAAAAGAGGCGTGACGGACGGCGGTGGCCGGTCTAAAATACGCCGCCATGCGCGCAGCCCTCCGCCTCCTGCCTTTTGCCGCGGTCGTGGCGGCCTTCTCCCTGCTGGCCCCGGCGGCCTCCGCCCAGGGTTTCGGGGGAACGGCCACCGACATGCTGGTACGCGGTGACAGCCTGCTGGGCCAGGGCCGGCCCAACGAGGCGATCGTCCAGTTCCAGGAGGCGCGCACGCTCTGCCCGACCCCCGGCGAGTCGGTCCACTCGCTGCAGGGGGAGGCGCAGGCGCGGCTGGCGCTCTCCGAGCTGCTGCCCGCGGCAGGGCTGTTCGAGGAGGCCGCCACCGATTACCCGGACGACCCGCGCGTCCCCGATCTGCTGTACGCCGCCGCCAACGTCCGGTACAAGGCGGGCGAGACCGACAAGGCCATCGAGCTGTGGCGCCGGGCGCTCCTCAAGTCCCCCACCCCCGACCTCGTCGCGGCGATCAAGACCCGCCTCGCGCAGGCGCTGCGTTTCAAGGGGCAGCAGGGCCAGGAGGAGGCGGTGGCCACGCTCAAGGACTTCGACACCGTCTATCCGGGCAGCCCGCTCGCCCCCAACGCGCTCTACACGCTGGCGATCGTCTACCACGACCTGGGGAGGCCCAAGGAGTCGGAGACGATCTACCGCGCACTGATCAAGAAGTACCCCGGCAAGGCGGCCGCGGTCGAGGCCGTCTTCGAGCTGGCGCAGGTCGTGGTCGAGCTCGGCCGCAAGGCGGACGGCGCCCAGCTCTACCGCCAGTACGTCACGCTCAACCCGGCATCGCCGGAGGCCGCCGCGGCGCTGGAGAGGGCCGGCGACCTGCTCCTGTTCCGCGCGCCCAAGGAGAGCGCGCAGCTCTACGCCATCGCGGCGGTCAAGGCGAAGACCAACCCGAAGCCCCCGATCCCGACCCTGGGCCTGAGCCGCTGGCTGCCGGTGAAGAGGTTGATGGCGCAGGCGCTGTCGCGGATCTGGGTGCTGGTGCTCCTGGGCGTCGCGGCGCTGGGGACGGCCGCGTTCCTGGGGCTCTGGATCGTGAGGCGCCTGCGGCCCGGGCCGCAGCCCGCCGCGGCGTAGGAAGCGGCCCGCGCGGGCCCGCGTCACCGGGGAGGATCAGTCGCCGTCGAAGGGGCGGGGCGGGGGCTCGTCGGTCTCGGCGGCCTTCTTGCGGGCCTCCTCGAACTTCTTCTCGAGGATCTCGTCGCGGTGGCGGTTCTCGTCCATGGCGCGCCGCAGCTTCTCCTCGGCCTCGCGTTTCTGGGCCTTGACGACGCCCAGGGCGTCGTCGAGCGAGGCGTGCTCGCGGTGCTTCTTGCGCTCTTCGCGCAGGATGGCGCCCGAGGCGGGGTCGACGACCAGGAGCGTCTCACAGCAGGGGCAGAGGATCTTGAGAGTCTCGGGCATGCCGGCCATCCCCACAGGGAACCCTTATTCTCCGCCCTCGCCTCATCGCGGGTCAAGCGAGGGCGGCGGGAGGCACGATGGGTGACGCACCGAAGAGCGCCTACGAGATCGCCATGGAAAAGCTCCGGCAGCGCGACCGGGAGCGGGGCGAGGCCGCCCCGGCCACGCTGACGAAAGAGCAGAAGGCGGCGATCGCCGAGATCCGCTCGATCTACGAAGCGCGCCTGGCCGAGCGGGAGATCCTCTTCCGCTCCGAGCGGGCCAGGGCGGCGGCCCGGCTGGCCGAAGACCCCGAGGCCCTGGCGAAGGCCGAGGCCGAGTACGCGCGCGACCGCCGCAAGCTGGAGGAGGAGCGCGACACCAAGGTCGCCTCCGCCCACGCCGCCGCGGCCGCGCCGCCGCAGGCCCCCGGCGGGGGTTCGCAGGAAGGGAAGGGCCGGGGCGGCCGCGGCGGGGCCCGGCGCGGCGGGGGCCGGGGAGGCGGAGGCCGGAGCGGCACGCAGGCCGGTCTGCTCCTCGCCGTGGTCACCCTGGGGATCCTGGCCGCCGCGTGGGGCGCCGCGGCGCCGCCGGCGACGGCGGCCCCGGCCACGACACCGGCCGCGCCGCCGATCGCCATCCGGGCGGCGCGCCTGCTCGACGGCACCGACTCCCCGGAACGGCGCGACGTCATGGTGGTGGTCCAGGGCGACACGATCCTGTCGGTCGAAGCGGCACGGGGAGGCACAGCGCCGGCCGGGGCGACGCTCCTCGACCTGGGGGAGGCGACGCTGCTCCCCGGTCTGATCGACGCCCACACGCATGTCCTGCTGCAGGGGGACGCCACCGAGCGCGACTACACCGACCAGATCCTGAAGGAATCGGTCCCGCACCGCACCGTGCGCGCGGTCGCCGCCGCCCGCATCGCGCTCCTCAACGGATTCACGACGCTGCGCGATCTGGGCACCGAGGGGGCCGGGTACTCCGACGTGGCTTTGCGCGACGGCATTCTCGAGGGGTACGTCCCCGGCCCGCGCCTCTACGTCGCGACCCTGGCGCTGGACGTCTCGGGCGCCTACCCCGTGCAGGGGTTCGACCTCGCGTCGCCGGTCCCGAGCGGCGTGCAGGTGGTGGACGGGCCCGACGCCGGCCGCGCGGCGGTGCGCGAGCAGATCCGGCACGGCGCGGACTGGATCAAGGTGTACTGCGATCGCGGCTACTTCATCGGGGCGGACGGCGGGCTCGACAGCATCCCGACCTTCGATGGGGAGGAGCTGGCGGCGATCGTGGACGAGGCGCACCGGCGCGGCCGCCGCGTGGCGGCGCATGCCATGGCTCCGAAGGGGATCCGCAACGCCCTCGATGCCGGGGTCGACACGATCGAGCACGGTGTGGCGATCGACGCCGAGTCGATCCGCCGCATGGCCGCGAAGGGCACGTTCTACTGCCCGACGGTGACGGCGATGCAGGACGTGGCGCCCGACCGCGCCGCCGAGGGGCGCTCGGTCTGGTCGCGCATGCCGGACATCCAGCGCCGGAGCTTCGAGGCGGCCCTGCGCGGCGGCGTGCGCATCGCCTTCGGCACCGACGCGGGCGGCTTCCCCTGGAGCGTCAACCAGGCGGAGGAGTTCGTCTGGCTGGTGAAGTACGGCATGGCGCCGGCGCAGGCGATCCGCTCGGCGACGGGGGTGGGGGCGGCCCTCCTGGGCCGCGAGAAGGAGATCGGCCGCGTCGCTCCCGGATTCCGCGCCGACCTCGTGGCCGTGCCCGGGAACCCGCTGGCGGACATCGGCGTCCTGAAGCGGGTCGGATTCGTGATGCAGGCGGGGAAGGTCGTGAAGAACGAGTTTCCCGGACCGGCTCCTAGCGTAAAGCCTTGAGAGTCTCGGCCAGCTCCATTTCGGGACCCGGCCCGGGTCCGGCCCCCATGCGGTTGATCTCCTTCCCGTCGATCATGACGATGATCGTCGGGATGCCGGTCACGTTGTGCTCCTTCCAGGGCCCGGGAGTCTCGCTGAAGCCCTTCGGCACGCCCACCAGGGTCAGCTTGATGCGGGGGTTCTTCGCGTCCTGCATGACGCGCAGGAACTTGGGCATGTACTCCTTGCAGTGCGGGCACCAGGTGGCGAAGAAGGCCTCGATCTCGATCGGCTTCGCGAACTTGCCGATGACCGCCACGGCATCGGCGTCGGGCCGGTAGAGCTTCATTCCCTCGCGGTATTCGGCGCGGTCGGCGAGCAGGTCGTCGAAGGAGACCTGCCCCGTGAGCGGCGGCCGCTGCAGCGCCGGCACCACCCGCACCTTCTTGTCCTCGGCCTGGAACTGGATGATCCCGCCGTCGAGCGAGTAGGCGTAGGCGGTGGCCCCGGTCGAGGCGCCGTCGTTCACCTGCAGCCCGCCGTCCACGCGGCTGACCAGGGTGCGCGGCACCGCCACGATCTTCTTGGCGAACAGGTCGAGCAGGAGGCCGCTCTTGCAGGCGGGGATGTCGATGAAGTACTTGCCGCGCGAGTCCGACTGGTAGAAGAGCGCCTCCTTCGGGTACGAGCCGTCCACCTCGATGCTGAAGTCCCACATCGGGCGGCAGCGGATGGCGTCGGCCCGGGCCGGCAAGGCGACCGCGAAACCAACCGCCGCCAGGAGGGCGGCCAAGGCGAGCCGGCGGGGCTGCGGAAGCAGGCGGCGCGTTCTCATGAGGCCCCTAATGATATCAGGTCTTCCGGCCCCGGAGGAGCGCCGTCGAGGATCGACACCACGCGACCCCCATCCACCACGAAGAAGCGCGGCAGGCGCCGGTAGAGCCTCTTGAGGACCGTCCGGTCCACGGTCCGTATCTCGAAGGCGGGGACAGCCGACCAGAGGAACGCGGCCTTCTCCTCCTCGCTCGAAGGGGTCAGCACCAGGATCGCCGGAGCCCCCGCCCGCCCGGCGAGCGCATTGAGCCGCTCGGCCACCGCCGGCGCCCCCGGGTCCGCCAGATCGAGGAGCGCCACCAGGTGGCGCCCCTCGGCCGGCACCTTTCCCTCGATGCCCAGACCGGACAGGCTCCGGCCGACCGAAAGCCCGGTCACGAGGGCGTCGATCGGCAGCGACGGAGAGGCGAGGGCGAAGGCGAGCGACAGCGCGGCCACGGCGATCACCGAGACGGCGGCGCGCGAGGGCCGGAGCGGGGGGCTCGAAGGATCGCGCGGCCGGGGACGCGTCCCCCGGAAGGACAGGGCGGCCAGGACGACGAACAGGAGGTCCTCGGCGATCACCTGGCCCGGCGTCCTCTGCACGTAGGCCCCGAAGCAGCCGCACGACTCGGTGCGCCCCTTCGCGAGACCCCACGCCTCGAGGCCGATGAAGGCCACGAGGAGCCCGGCGGCCACGGCCGACGTGGCCCGGGTCGAGAACCCCACCAGCAATGCCGCCCCCAGCGTCGTCTCGAAGGCGATGAGAAGGGGAGCGGCCACGGCGGCGATCCCCGGCCCGACCAGGCCGTAACCGGACATCTGGTGCGCGAACTCGGCGGGGTCGAACGCCTTCAGCAGGCCGGCCGCCAGGAAGACGACCCCCAGCCCCACACGCCCGAGCCGCGAGGCGACGGCCAGGACGCGGCGCGCCGCGGGTGGCCTGGCAAGCTCTCCGGCTGCCTCACCCATGGCGAGTCTTCAGCATGCGGTCCGCCCGAGGCCTTTCAGGGGCCGTAGTCGATGAAGCCGGGGTTCAGGATGCCGCCGGGGTCGTACGTCTTCTTGAGCCGGCAGAGATCGTCCCAGCGCGGGCCGAAGTGCTGCTTCCAGCGGGCCCGGTCGAACTCGATGAAGCCGGACAGGTAGCGCTTCCCCCTAGC
>QHXZ01000063.1 GCA_003223165.1 Acidobacteriota bacterium | reverse complement strand
TGCAGGCAGGTGGTCGGTGTGTACGGTCGCTCGACGTAGCCTCGGAAGGAAGCCGACGCGGCGCCCGGAGTGGCGAGGAGAAGACCGAGGAGGACGGCTGATCTGAGAAGGGTCGAGGGCATGGGCACTCTCCGCGGAATGCTGCCCCGCGAACGCGGCGGCGAACGGGCAGGCGGTTCACGATTTCGTCTGCATCTTCTATACCCCCGCAGCGCTTCCGCGTCAAGCGATGGCCGGCGCGTGAGGCCGTTCTTCCGGAGCCAGGACTTTGCGGGCGCCGCGTCTCAGGGAGCGGCGGGCGACGAAGGGGAGGGCGGCTCGGCGCAGGCCTCCGGTCGCCCGATCTTGGCGGCCTTCGTGGCCTGCCCGGACCCGGGCCTGAGGCCGGCCAGGGGAGCGGCGGCAGGCGCTCCGAAGCGGTGCGTGAACGAAACCAGGTAGATGTGGTTCGGGAAGGTCGCGTCGCCGGCGTTGCCGGTGTAGGGATCGGGACGCCGGTTGCGTGTCAGGGCGATCGGGACGTTCAGGGACCAGGTGTCGCTGCCGCGCGAGTAGTAGAACCCCGGCTCCGCGAAGGTCTCGTACCCCGGGCGGCGGAAGCCGTGGCTGTCGCCGATGAGGTCGTAGCGCGGCACCCCTTCCATCCTGAACCCGAGGGCGGCGGCGAAGGGGCTCTGCCCGAGGGCGAACGACATCCCGGTGCGCAGGACGTACTGGTCCGGCACCGAGTTCACCGCCCGCGGAGCATTGGCGGCGCTCACGACGCCTCCGGGGGAGAGACCGACCACGAGCGAGGGCGTGCCGTTCGTGTCCCGGGGGTTCACCAGGTAGGTGCCGCTGGCGTAGTAGGCCGCACGCCCGATCCGCTTGAACCCGTTGACCTCCACGATCGCCCCCCAGCCGCCGTCGCCGGGCTGGATCGACTGGTCCACCGCCTTGTCCTGCGGACTCGCGCCGGTGCGGTCGGGATAGGTGTCGGTGACGTCGTCCCTTCCCGTGGGCGCCTTGACTCCGAGTCCCAGGGAGAGGTTGCCTCTCCGGTGCGCGTCCGGGTCGAACATCCAGTACCGGCCGGTCAGCGTCGTGTCCCCGAGACCCTGGGCGTTCTGCTCGCTGCGCGTCCCGGTTGCGGCGATGGGAATGGGAATCGACCACGAGGCGCGCACGAAAGGTACCCCCAGCCCCAGGCTGAAGCGGCGCGTCACCGCGTAGGTGCCGGACAGGTCGAGGGAATACTGCTTGTTGATGACGTAGGTCTGGTTTTCCTGCCGCTGGACCTGCTCGACCGTGCCGTTGTAGTGGTCGTGCGACCTCAGGCCGCGGGCGGCCACCCCGAAGAACCATTCACCCTTTTTCAGGTAAGGGTCGGCGGACGCGCCGAACACGGGCGCGTTTTGGCGGATGAGAACTCAGCCCTGAGCCCAGGCGGTGCCGCGCCATGGCAGGATCGAGAGGAACAGCCCCAGCACCAGAGGCGGAAGACGCTTCATCTTGGTCAAGCCTCTCTTTGTGTGTCGTGATCCGTTGGACGTCGCCACTCGCTGCAAGAGACGCGCCAGGAGCCGGGGCGATCGTGAGCAGGGGGGACGGCTCGGCGAGACGCGTTCATTTGCAAGGGTTACGTGGTGTGGGGAGGAAGGGCCGACGAAGGTGGACACCATTCCCTTCCATAGGAACTATGACGCTACAGGTCCTCCTCCATACTTCCTACGCGGCCGGCTCCCTCGCCAACCGCGTCTCACCTCCATGTCCGCCCAGTGTATGATCCGGCGGGTTCGCACGACACGGAGGAACCGTGTACGCCTTTGCCTTCGTCCGCTACCGCAAGCCGCTCGACGAAGTGCTCGAGCACGTCGAGGCGCACCGGGCCTACCTGCGCGACCTGAAGGGGAAGGGGCTGCTGCTCGCCTCCGGCCCGCTCGACCCGCGCCACGGCGGCGCGCTCCTGCTGCGCGTGCCGGACGACGCGGTCCATGCCACCCTCGATCGCATCCGCGACGGCGACCCCTTCGTGCACGCGGGCGTCGCCCAGTACGAGGTCTGGCCCTGGCTGCCGAACATCGGCAAGGACGGCCTCGACCGTCTCTAGGATGAGCGGCTCCTCCGTCCCCGCCGGCGAGGGCGCAGCGCCACGCGTGGTGATCGTCGGCGCCGGCTTCGGCGGGCTGTCGGCGGCCCGAGCGCTGCGTCGCGCCCCGGCGCGCGTCTCGGTCGTCGATCGCAGCAACCATCATCTCTTCCAGCCGCTGCTGTACCAGGTGGCCACGGCGGCGCTGTCGCCGGCCGACATCGCGGTGCCAATCCGCCAAGTCCTGAGACGGCAGGCCAATACCGAGGTGCTGATGGCCGAGGTGGTCGGCCTCGATCTGGCGGGCCGCAGGGTGCTGACGAGCCAGGGAGCGCTGCCCTACGATTTCCTCATCCTGGCCACGGGGGCGCACTACAACTACTTCGGGCACGACGGCTGGGAGCGGCACGCTCCCGGCCTCAAGTCGATCGCCGACGCCACCTCCATCCGGCAGCGGATCCTGATCGCCTTCGAGAAGGCCGAGGTCGAGTCCGACCCGGCGCGGCGCCGCGATCTCCTGACCTTCGTGATCGTCGGCGGCGGCCCGACCGGCGTCGAGCTGGCCGGCGCCATCGGCGAGCTGGCGCACACGGCTCTCGCCTCGGATTTTCGCCACATCAGCGCCCGCATGGCCCGCATCCTGCTGCTCGAGGCGGGACCACGCATCCTGGCGGCCTTCCCCGAGGACCTGGCCCGCGGGGCCCGGAAGGCCCTCGGACGGCTCGGGGTCGAGGTGCGCTGCGGCGCGGTGGTGCAGGGCGTGGACGAGGACGGCGTCGTGGTCGGCGGCGAGCGGATCGGGTCGAAGACCGTCGTCTGGGCGGCGGGGGTCGCGGCATCGCCGCTGGGCCGCTGGCTCGGCGCCGAGATGGACCGCGCCGGACGGGTGAAGGTCGGGAGCGATCTCCGCGTCCCGGGGCATCCGGAGGTCTTCGTGATCGGCGACCTCGCCTCCTGCGCCGGCGAGAACGGCGCTCCCTTGCCCGGCGTCGCGCCCGTGGCGATGCAGCAAGGCAGGTACGTCGCGCGGGTCATCGCGACGAAGGTGCGGGGCGCGCAGGTGGACCATGCGCCGGAACCGTTCCACTACCGCGACCAGGGAAACCTGGCCACGGTGGGGCGCAAGTTCGCCATCGCCGATTTCGGAAGAATCCGCCTGTCGGGCTTCCTCGGCTGGGTGGTCTGGCTCGTGGTGCACATCTACAAGCTGATCGGCTTCCGTAACCGGTTGCTGGTCCTCATCCAGTGGGCCTGGGCCTACATGACCTTCCAGAAGGGCGCGCGGCTGATCACGACGCTGCAGCCGGAGGTTGGATCGCCCGGAGCCGGCGCAGCACCAGGTACAGGACCGGCCCCACCAGCAGGATGACCGTGGCGCCGGCCAGGACGTGTCTCGTTGCCGTGGTGCACATCACCACGATCCAGGTGAGCGCCGGAACGATCACGTTGATCCAGACGCCGACCTTCCCCCCGGGGATGCGGAAGCCCTTGGCGGGCGCGGGAAAGAGGTAGCGCGCCCGCAGGACGGCGATGAGGAGCAGCAGGTCGTAGGCGCCGAAGACCCAGACGTCGAACACCAGGAGATCCTCGAACTTCACGGCCGCCAGGATCGAGTAGCCGATGGCGTAGAGCACCAGCACGCGGTGGGGCGTGCCGTAGCGCGGGTGCAGGCGCGAGAAGTAGGGCAGCCTGTGGTGCGCCGCCAGCGCCCAGCCCAGACGCGACCACCAGAGGACGTAGGCCGTGAAGATGACGGTGAAGCTGCAGACGCTCCCCAGGAAGGCCCAGCCCCCGAGCAAGGGACCGCCCAGCGCCGCGCCGATCAAGGCGAACTGTCCCGACTCCCAGGTCTGCCAGCCGCCGACGGAGGCGAGCCCGGCGATGGTCGGGGCGGCGTAGCTCAGGACGACGAGGGGGGTCACGATCAGGAGGGCGCGAGGGATGTTGCGGCGGGGGTTCTCGATCTCCTCCCCCGCCGTGCTCACCTCGGTGTACCCGGAATAGAACCAGATCGCGAGCGCCAGGGCCGACCCGAAACCTGCCCACGTGAAGGTGCCGCCCACGGTGAACGGCACGAACGGGTTGTAGTGCACGCGGGGGATCGCCGCCACCACGATCCAGACCAGCGGGGCGATGAGGGTCGCGGTCAGCGCGACCGCCACGCCACCCGCGATCCGGATGCCGAGGTAGTTCAGGAAGGTGAGGAGGGCGATGAAGGCGACCGCGGCGAGCCAGCGCTGCAGCGACGACATCCCCGGGACCCAATAGGAAAGCGACTGGGCGAAGAGCACGGGGTAGAGCGCGTTGTCCAGGAAGGAGGAGATGAGGCTCCAGGTTCCCGCCTGGAAGCCCCAGAACTCGCCGAGGATGTCGCGCGTCCAGACGTAGTAGCCGCCTTCGACCGGCCGGGCGGCCGACAGCTCGGCGCAGGCGAAGGCCGTCGGGACGCCCCAGAGCCATGGAGCGACGAACAGCAGGAGAAGGAACAACCCCGGGCCGGTCTCGGCGACGTAGTTCTCGGTACCGTACGGCCCGCCGCAGGCCGAGGCGTAGATCAGCCCGATCACCGGCAGCAGGCCGGCCCGCGCCTTGAAGCGCGCCGCGGAACCGCCGGAGTCGTGGCCCGGCGGGCCGCTCAACGCCCGCGACCGCGCGATTCGCTACGGGACTGGCAGGGAACGCACAGGGTGGCGAACGGCACCGCCTGCAGGCGCGCCAGCGGAATCGGTTCCGCGCAGGCGGCGCACAGCCCGTACCGCCCCGACTGCAGCCGGCCGAGGGCGGCGTCGATCTGCCGCACCGTCTGGTCGAGGGCGGTGAGGATCGCCACGTCGGCGCCGCCTTCGCGGCTCGCCTTCCATCCGTGCACCCCTTCGCTGTCGCCGGCGGCGGCCCCGGACTGCTGCTGGGACAGCGCCTGCCGGTAGCGCGCCTCGGCCTCCTGGCGCTTGTCCGACAGGAGCGCCAGGAGATCGGCGCGGCGTTTCAGCCCGTGGTCCTGTTCGCTCATGGCCACCCGGAGGGGGCGCGCTCCCAGTGCGCGTTGCGGCGCGCCGCGGCGCTAGTCTAACATTGCCGCAGCGCCCGCGGAGCGCCGTGCGCCGCCGGCGAAACGGAGGGGGCATGGCCCTCTGGCTCATCCCCACCCTCACGAGCCTCCTGCTGTACGGGATCGGCCAGGGGTTGGTGAAGAAGTCGATCTCCGACGTGCCGCCGGCCCGCTTCTGCCTCTACTTCGTGGCGGCCAAGACCGTCCTGAACCTCTCCTGTTACGCCTTCCTGCACCGCGCGCCGGTCTTCCGCCCGGAGGCCGCCGCCTTCACGGCGATCGGGGTCCTCGCCTACCTTCTCGACGGCGCCGGCTGGCTGCTCTATTTCCAGGCGATCGTGCACGGACCGATCGCCATCGTCGGCACGCTCAGCGCCGCCTATCCGGCGCTGACCATCCTGTTCGCGCGACTGACGCTGGGGGAGAGGCTCGCGCCCCTGCAATACGCCGGAGTGGCGCTGGTGATCGGAGGGTGCATCGGGCTGTCCCAGGCGCCCTCGGAGCCGGGTTCGCGCCCCACCGACCGGCGCTGGATCCCCCTGTCGTTCGTGGCCCTCCTGGTCTGGGGCTGCTCGTCGACGCTCGTCAAGAAGGCCTACCAGATGCCGGGCGCCGACGAGGCGAACCTCCTGGTCCTGAACGTCCTGGGGGCCGCGGCCACGCTCGGCACCTACGGGCTGATGGAGGGGCGTCGCGGGCGACATGACCGGCGCGAGTGGCTGCGGTCGTTTGTGCCGATGGGGATGCTCGCGGGCGGAGACATCGGCTTCATCATCGCCACGCGCTACGGCCCGGTCTCCCTGACCACGCCGCTGTCGGGGGCCTACCCCCTGGTGACGGTCCTGTTCGCACGCTGGGTCCTGCACGAGAGGATCACCCGGTCCCAGGCGTCCTGCATCGCGGCCATCCTGGTGGGGATGGCGCTGTCGACGGCCACCGGCGCTCAGTAACGGTAGCCGATCGAGAAGTAGGGAAACGAGCCGTCCCGGTTCGCCCCGAGGCTCCAGCCGTAGTCGATGCGCACCACGAGCGGCTGATGCGGCACCACGAAGCGCAGCCCCACCCCGGCGCCGAAGAGGCTTTCGTGCCCCCCGGCCGCGGTGCCCGAGACCAGGCCGCCGTCGGCGAACAGCGCCCACTTCAAGAGGCGCGCCGCCCGCGGCTGGAAGCGCGGCGCGGCGCCCCGCGCCTCCAGGTTCCCGGTGCCCGCGGGCTCCTGAGGCGCGGAAACCGTCCCGCCGCGCACGAAGGGCAACCACAGCTCCGATTGCAGGGCGCCGATGGTTTTCCCCAGGAAGGCATCCTCCCGATAGCCGCGCACCGAGGCGGCGCCGCCCAGGCTCCACTGCTCGAAGGAGGCCACGCGGCGATCGATCGTCCCCGCGACCAGGTGAAGATCCATTTCCAGGCCGGCCTGCATGCGCGCGTGCAGATTGCCGTCCAGGCTGGGGCGCACGAAGCTCTGGTGAGAACCGGCGCTGGCCAGGGAGAATTCGACCAGCGGCTTGAGGCGGAGAGCGAGGCTCGGCCAGCGATAGCTGTGGCGCCAGTCCTCGGTGGCGCCGAGCTGCAGGAAGGTCAGGCTCTCGTCGGGGGTCCCGGGCACGTCCTGCGACAGGTGGACGCGCTCGTGGCGGGCGCCCACGATCAGGCGCAGGTCGTGGGGGGCGGCCAGCCCGAGCGGGCGGAATCCCAGCGTGGTCGACACCCCGGAGCGACGCTCGTCGGTGGTCACGCCCTGCAGCACGCGGTCGTGGGTGAAGTCGGAGTAGAGGCCGACTTCGAGGTCGTACAGCCGCCGGGGATCGTGCGCCGCGACGATGCGCGGCGTCTGGTAGCTGATCTGCCCCCCGAGGCCGGAGTTATAGCGCGGCTCGACGGTCAGGCGATCGAACGGACTGAAGACCTGCTCGTGCTCGTACTGCGCGCCGAGCGCGCCTCCCTGCCGCGGGCCGTAGGAGCCGGTGCCGCCCAGGTAGTTCGTGCGGCGTCCGGACCGGCGGGCCCCCGCTTCGTCCTGCGGCGACAGGGCCTGGATCAGGTAGGCGCCGGAGGGATAACCGGCGTCCCCGCTCTCCGGCCCGGCGACGAACGCGATGGCGTATCCCAACCGGCGCAGCGTCTCGCTGTCGGCCTGGTAGCGTTCGTGGTTGTAGAGGTCGCCTTCGCGTGTCTGCAGCAGGCCGCGAAGCAGGGCGCGGATCGTCCCCTCCGGCACGGCGTAGAAGGGCCGTTTTTCCTCGGCCTCCTCGGAAGGCTTCACGCCGAGGCGGGACAAAGCCGCCTCATCGAAGACGATGAAGTCGATGCGGTGGCTGCTCTCCCGCAGGGTCACCGAGACGCGGCCGTCCGCCTCGCAGGTGGCCCCCACGCGCGGCACGTAACCGAGGAAACGGTAGCGGCGCGCGATCGCCTCCTCGATGGGCGCGGGTTTGCAGGCGGCGCCGATCCAGGGGGCCGCCATCGCCTCGATCGCGCGCGCCGAGAAGACCGGCCGGTGGCGGGAGCCGTGCCCCGGCTCCACCAAGCGCAGGAGGAGGCGGGGAGCAGGCGGCGCGCCCCACGCGGGGCCGAGCACGCAGGCCGCGAGGCTCGAGGCCAGGAAGCGACGAGGGAACGAGGCGCGGGCGATCGTGGGTCGCGACATCGAAGCGCCTGTCTACCCCCTGCCCGCCGACGTGTCAAGTTTACAGTTGATCCCGGAAAGGGTGTGGGGCGATACTCCTGCGTCCCTGGCCGGGTTCCCGGGGGAGGATCCGGCCGGCCGACGCAGCGGCCCCGCCCGCACGGCGGGGACGACGGAGGAGACGATCATGCAGCGTGCCTGGCGCCGTTCCGGCATCATCACGATGATCCTCATCGCGTGGGCGGCCCTTGGCCGATCCGCCGCCTTCGCCCGGGACAACGACGGGTCGTGGGAGTACGGCGCCTTCGTGATGAGCAGCAAGTACGACAACTCCAGCCACCTCGCCACGGCCATGGGCGCGGGCCTGCGGATCGGCTATCACTTCAAGGCGGCCAAGGAGCTGGAGCTGGACGTCGATCGGGTCTCCGGCGACAACACCGACGACGACACCCTCCGCATGCATCAGACCAAGTACACCCTGAATTACCTCAACAACTACATCCTCAAGAAGAACGAGAGGATGACCCCCTTCATCACCTTCGGCGTCGGCAAGATCCACGTGGACAACGGCACCGACAGCATCACGCGGACCCTGCTGCGTGCCGGCGGCGGCACCAAGATCTGGCTCACCCCGCATGTGGGGGTGCGAATCGACGTGGAGATGTTCCGCTGGCGTGGCAGCCCGCCCGTCACCCCGCGACCGTCCTTCTTCTCCTTCGACGCCACGCTGGGCATGTCCTTCCTCTTCGGTGGTGCCAAGTAGGGCGAGCCGGGGCCTGGCGCCGCTGGGCCTCCTGGCGCTCTCGGCGTCCTTGCGGCTGCCGGCGCTCGACCTGCGGCCGCTGCACCATGACGAGGGCTCCAACGCCATCTTCGTGCTGCGGCTGCTGCACGAGGGCGCGTATCGCTACGATCCGACCAATTACCACGGACCCGTCCTCTTCTACCTGAGCGCCCTGGCGATCCGCCTGTTCGGAGCGGCCACGATCTCCCTGCGGCTGGCGCCGGCCGCGCTCGGGGCCCTCATAGCCCCGCTTGCCTGGTGCCTGCGCGGGGAGCTCGGGAGGGCCGGCGCGCTCTCGGCGGGCGCCCTGCTGGCGGTGTCACCATCGCTCGTCTACTACGCCCGCGACGACATCCACGAGACCTACTTCGTGGCGTTCACGCTCCTGCTCTTCGTGGGGCTGGTCCGGGGCGGCCGCGAGGGGGGGAGCGCGGCATGGATGCTGGCTGGGGGCGCCGCGGCGGGGGCCCTTCTGGCTACCAAGGAAACGGCGCCCGTGACGTTCGGCTGCCTGGCCATCGGGACGTTGGCCGCGGGGCGAGTCTGGCCGGGGCGGCCCCGTCCCGCGCGGCTCGCCTTGCTCGCCGGCGCGGCGCTGCTGGTGGCCGCCGCATCCTACAGCCGCCTGTTCACCGAGCCGGAAAGCCTGCGTGATGCGTGGCGGGGGCTGGGGGTGTGGGGGCACCGCGCCCTGGCGGCGGAGGGGCACGAGAAGCCGTGGTGGTACTTCCCGATGATCCTGGGCCGCGAGGAGGGAGCCGCCCTGCTGGCGGGTGTGGCGGGGGGCGTGCTCGCCCTGCGGCGCCAGGATCGCTTCGGTCACCTCCTCGCCGCCTGGAGCCTCGCGGCGCTGGCGGCTTATTCCGCGATTCCCTACAAGACCCCCTGGCTGGTGCTGAACCTGATCCTGCCCCTGTGCCTGCTGGCCGGCGTGGCGTTCCAGGCCGCGCTCGCCCGGGAGCGTCCGGCGCGCGCCCGGCGCGCCGCCGGTGCCCTCCTGGCGCTCCTGGCTTCCGGATCGCTCCTGCGCGCCGTCGACCTCTCCTTCGTGCGCTACGACGATCCCGGGGCGAGCCCGCTCGTCTACGTGCAGACGCGGCGCGACGCGCTGCGCCTCGTGTCGCGCATCGAGGAGGTCGCGACGCGCGACCCCGAGGGACGGTCGGTGGGCATCCAGATCCTCTCCCCCGACTACCTGCCGCTGAACTGGTACCTGCGCGACTTCGACAACGTGGGCTACTTCGGCAAGCCGATCGATCGGCCGGAGGGGTCGATGATCATCGCCCGCTCCGATGCGGCCGACGAGGTCGCCACACGCCTCGAGGGCGTCTACCGCCGGGAGGAGTACGACCTGCGTCCGGGCGTGCGCCTCTGTCTCTTCGTGAGGGAGGGCCCCTGAGCCCGCTTGTCATCGCGAGGCGAGGGGTCTAGAATCGCCGTCGATCGAGAGGTCGGGGACGACCGGGGAGCTGGAGACGATGAGCGACGCAGGGACGTTCACGAAGCTGTTCACGGTCGACGAAGCGAACACGCTTTTGCCCGGAATCCGCCCGGTGGTGGAGGCGCTCTTCGAGACCTTCCGGGAGATCCGCGGCGAGATCCAGCAGGCGGCGAACGAGGCGGGGATCGCCGTCGGCAGCCCCGAGCTGACGCGGCTGCTCGAAAGCCGCGGACGCGCGCCGCGCCTCTTCGAGCGGGTCAAGGGCCTCATCGAGCGCATCCACGCGACCGGCTGCCTGGTGAACGGACCCGAAGCGGGGCTGATCGACTTTCCCTGCCTGTACAACAACGAGATCGTCTTCCTGTGCTGGAAGTACGACGAGGCGCGCGTCGGCCACTGGCATCGCATTCCGGACGGCTTCGCGGGGCGCCGACCGCTGCTCGACGACTCGGCGCCGACGGAAGGCGACCGCGTCCACTGAGCCGAGGGACGTCAAGGGAGCCGGTGAGCCGTCCCGCCGTTGGTCTGGATCCGCTTCTGGTACCCCTCACGGACCAGCCGGCAGACCTCCCGTGGGTCATCCGTGACCGTGAACAGGCGGATGTCGTCGCGGCTGATGAGCCCGCCCCCCATCATCTTCTTGTGGATCCAGCGGATCATCCCCTTCCAGTAGTCACGCCCGATCATGATCACCGGAAAATTGTCGATCTTGTGGGTCTGCACGAGGGTCAGGGCTTCGAACGCCTCGTCGAGGGTGCCGTAGCCGCCGGGGAAGACCACGTAGGCGCAGGCGTACTTGATGAACATCACCTTGCGGGCAAAGAAGTAGTTGAAGTTGACCAGCGTGTCGATGTGCCGGTTCGGCTGGTGCTCGAACGGGAGGCGGATGTTCAGGCCGACGGAGCGGCCGCCGCCGCGTCGGGCTCCAAGGTTCGCCGCCTCCATGACGCCCGGCCCGCCGCCGGTGATGATCGAGAATCCGTCGCGCGCCAGCGCCTGGGCCACCTGGACGGCCTTCCGGTAGTGCGCCGACCCCTTGCGGACGCGGGATCCCCCGAAGATCGAGACCGCCGGCTCCACCACGCGGAGCGTCTCGAAACCCTCCACGAACTCGCCCATGATCTTGAAGACGGTCCAGGTGTCCTTGGGGATCACGTCCTTCATCGAGCGCGCCCGCTGCACGCCAGGCTCCCGGCGGTGGTCCGGCTCCGGTTCTTCGATGACGAGGGAGGTCTTCAGGACGCGGCTCATCCACTCCTCGGATGGTTCCCGTGGCTGGCCGAGGGAATATAGGTCGCCTCGCGGGGGTCGGCAACCCAAGCCGTGAGGGCTTGGAGGCGGCCCGCCGCTCTGCTACGCTCGAGCCGGAGGGAGGAGAGATGCCGGAACCGGCGAGCGGCACGGATCGCGCGGCGCGCCCGCTCGAGGCGGGGAGCGAAAGGATCCTCGAGATCACCGATCTCGCCTTCGGCGGCCGCGGCGTGGCGCGGCTCGACGGCTTCGTCATCTTCGTCGCCGGGGCCCTGCCGGGGGAGTCGGTGCGGGCGCGCGTCGAGCGCGTGCGCGCCGGATTCGCCGAAGCGAGCTGCCTGCAGGTGCTGCGCCCCTCCCCCGACCGCGTGGAACCACGCTGCCCGCACTACGCGATCTGCGGCGGGTGCGACCTGCAGCACCTCGGCGAGGCCGCGCAGGCACGGGCCAAGGGCGAGCAGGTGAGGGCACTCCTGCAGCGCCTCGCGGGCCTGCGCGAGGTGCCTCTGCACGAGACGCTGCGCGCCGGCGAGGCGTGGTCCTACCGCTTCCGCATGGAATTCGACTGGGGACGCGACGAGGCCGGGAAGACGGTGCTCGGCCTGCACCGCCGCGCCCGCCCCGGGGTCCTGTTCGCGGTGGAGCAGTGCCAGGTCCTTCCCGAGCCGGGGAACGAATTGATCGCCTTCCTGGCCCGCGAAGCCCAGGCGCGGGGGCTGGCGGCCTGGGATGGACGCCTGCGCCACGGGCTCCTGCGCCGGGCGGCGATGCAGCTGGCCAGGGGCTCGGGCGAAGTGCTGCTCACGCTCGAGACGGCGCGAGGGCACACCGGTCCGTTGCAAGCCCTGGCCCGCGACCTGCTGCGACGCTTCCCGCGCTGCGTCGGGGTGGTGCGCCGCGAGCTCGACAAGGCGGGACACCTGGTGGAGGAGTCGATCCTGGCGGGACGCGATCACCTGTTCGAGGAAGTCGAGGGCGACCGCCTGGCCGTATCGGCCGGCTCGTTCTTCCAGCCGAACCGGCACGGGGTAGGTCCGTTGCGCCGCCTGGCGGTCGGTGCGCTCGGGCCCCGCCCGGAGGAATCGATCCTCGAGCTGTACGCCGGGGTGGGGCTGTTCACCCTGGAGCTGGCCCGCAGGGCGCGCGAGGTCACGGCGGTGGAGGGATCCCGCGCCGCGGCGTTCGCGGCCCGGAGCAACGCCGCGCGGGCCGGCCTGGGCAACGTCACGGTGGCTGGAGAGGGCATGGGGAGGAGTTCTCCTCGATCCGCCGCGCGCCGGGCTGCCGGCCGAATCCGCCCGGGCGCTGGCGGAGGCCGGGCCGGGAAGGCTGGTCTACGTCTCTTGCGATCCCGCGACCCTGTCGCGCGATCTCAAGATTCTGGCCGGGGCGGGTCGATACGGGGTCGACGCGGTCACGCCATGCGACCTCTTCCCCCAGACCCATCACGTGGAGTGCGTGGTGTCGCTGTCGAGGAGGGGGTGATGCTAGCGCGCGGCGCGCCGGGCCTGCGCCGCGCCGCCCCTGATGCGCACGGCGCCCGCGGCGAGCAGGCGGAACAGCGCGGCGTAGCACTCGAACTCCCCGAGCCTCGCCAGGTTGGCGATGTCGCCCAACGTGCGCGAGCCGTCCACCAGCGGGTAGGTCTTCTTGTCGTCGCTCTCGAGGTCGGGACGGGCGGCGACCTCCGCCGCGGGCAGGA
>QHXZ01000062.1 GCA_003223165.1 Acidobacteriota bacterium | reverse complement strand
GCGCCAGGGCCAGGACCACCGCGACGAGGGCGCGGCGCGACGCCAGGCCGACGAGGACCAGCCCCGCGAGCGTCAGGGTCCAGCGCGCCAGACCGAGCAGCGGGTCGAACAGCCGCCGGCGCGCCAGGGCGGGTCGATCGAAAAAGCGCAGCGCCTTGACGTGCTCCCCCGCGAGCCAGGCGAGCAATCCCAGCAGGAGGAGCGCCAGACCTGCGGCCGGCGTCAGGACGGGGGCCGGCCCTCGCGCGCCAGGAGGGCGCAGGCGTGGCCCGAGGCGACCGCCCCCTCGATCGTCGCCGGCAGTCCGGTCGCGGTCCAGTCGCCCGCGAGGTAGAGGCCCTGGCAGGGCGTGCGCGGGCCCGGGCGCAGGGCCAGGGTCCCCGGGGCGTGCGCCAGGGTCGCCCGCTTCTCCTTGATGACCAGGGAGTGCCGCAGCGTCGCCCGGCGCGACTCGGGGAAGAAGGCGTGCAGGTCGTCCAACGCCTTGCGGACCAGGAACTCGACCGGCCGCTCGGCCAGCTCGCGCGCGGCGCTCGTCACCAGGGTCACCCCGTGGGCGCCGCCTGCGTGCCCGCCGAAGGCGCGGCGGTTGAACATCCACTGCCAGGTCCCGCCCAAAAGCCCGGCGAACGGCAGGTCGGTGATCGGGCTGCCGAACCAGAGGTACGCCGAGACGATCGGCGAGACCTCGAGCCGCGAGAGGCCCGCGAAGGGAGCCCCGGCCGCGGTCTCGGGCGGGAGCATCTCGAGCAGGTCGGCCGCGGGGACCGCCGCCACGGCGGCGCCGGCGGCCAGGCGCGCGCCGTCGGCGAGCAGCGCCCACGCGAAGCGTCCCCTCTCGAAGACGACGCGCCGCACCTGGGCCCGCAGGCGCACCTCGGATCCGCGCGCCTTGAGGAAGTGCGCCGCCGGCTCGGCGTAGAGCTCGCTCAGGCCGACCCGGGCGAGGCCGAGGCGCGATCCGGCGGCGCCACGCGCGAACGCCCGGTGCAGGACCGGGACGAGCATCGCGGCCGAGGCCTTCTCCGGCGTCTCGTTCAAGGCGGCGATCGCCAGCGGGTGCCACAGGCGCCGGTTCGCCTCCGCCGTCTGACCCAGCGAAGCGAGCCATTGCGCCACGCTGGTGCCGTCGAGGTCTCCCCCCGGCGCCCCCCGATGCGGCGCGCCGCCGGGGCGGCGCGCCTGGCGCCTGGTGTCGCGCGCCACGCGCAGAAGCCCGATCCTCTCGGCGAGGGACAGGCCGGGGAAGCGCAGCAGCCCCGCCGCCAGGTCCCAGGGGGTCGGGAGGCGGGGCAGGCGGAAGGTGGACAGCCCCCCCCCGGGCTCTACGAAGGGCAGCTCCAGGCGCGGTTGGAGCCCGAGCCGGTCGCGTGTTCCCAGGCGATCGAGGAAGCGCAGCGTCTCCTCGTAGCACCCCATGAAGAGGTGCTGGCCGTTGTCGACCACCGACCCGCTCTCGGGATCCACCCAGGAGCGCGCCCGGCCTCCCAGGTAGGGCCGCGCCTCGAGCAGCAGGACGCGGGCGCCCGACGCGGCCAGCGCCGTGGCGGCGGCCAGCCCGGCGAAGCCGCCGCCCAGGACCAGGATGTCCGGGCTGCCGGAAGCGCCGCGATCCGCCACCTTCACTCCCCGGCGCGCCCGGTGACCCAGGTGCGCAGCGCCACCCCGATCTGCGTCAGGCGCGGGACCGCGACACGCCGCTCGAAGACCCTGAAGCCGCCGGCCTCGATGCGCCGCAGGAGCCTGCGGTAGATGGCCCCCATCACCTCGGCGGCCAGGAGCCGTCCCCGTTCGGACGGCGGCAGCGCCCGCGCGGCGCTCTCGAAATGGCGGCGGGCGCGCTCCGCCTGGCGCCCCATCAGGGCCAGGAACGCCTCGTTGCGCACGCCGCGCAGAAGCTCTTCCTCGCTGTACCCGCAGGCGGCGATCTCGTCCTGCGGGACGTAGATGCGGTCCCGCGCCGCGTCGACCTTCAGGTCGCGCAGGATGTTCGTCAATTGCAGGGCGATCCCCAGGTCGATGGCGTAGTCGCGGCTCCTGGGATGCCGGCAGCCGAAGATCGACAGGCAGACTAGCCCGACGGCCGAGGCCACCCTGTAGCAGTAGAGGCGCAGATCGGCGAAGCTCGCGTAACGGGCCCGCCGCAGATCCATCTCGACGCCGTCGAGCAAGTCCTCGAACGGCTGTCTCGGGATGTCGAAGCGCTCGATCGCCGGGCGCAGGGCGAGGGTGACGGGCAGCGTGGGCACGCCGCTGTAGCAGCGCCCGATCTCCTCCCGGTACAGCCGCAGGCCGCTCGCGGCGGCCTCCCCGCTCCCTCCCGGAGGATCGTCGGCGAGGTCGTCGATCACCCGGCAGAAGGCGTAGACCGTTTCGATGGCGTGCTTTTGCCCGCGCGGCAGGACGCCGAACGAATAGTGGAACGAGGAGCCGGCCGAGGAGGCCACCGCGCCGGCCGTCAGGCGGCCCATCGCAGGGCCCTCCCCAGGACGACGAGGCCGTCCCGCGTCCCCAGCCTGGGGCGCCGGGCGAAGACGTCGTATCCGCCCGCCTCGATCCGCTCCAGCACGCGCTGCCCGCCGTGCCAGGTGAGGCGCAGCTCAAGCCGCAGCCGGCCCCCGACCGCGTCGCACAGCGGCCGCCCGGTCGCGAAGAGGGCCCGGGCCCGTCCCACCATCTCCCGCATCAGGGCCCGGAAGCCTTCCGTGACGCGCCCTTGGCGCAAGTCCTCCTCGCCCACCCCGAACCGCCGGAGCTCGTCGACGGGGAGGTAGATCCGATCCCGGCCGAGATCCACGGCCACGTCCTGCCAGTGGTTGGTGAGCTGCAAGGCGGTGCAGAGGGCGTCGGACCAGGCGAGAAGGCGCGGCTCGCGGTGGCCGAAGAGGTGCAGCACCAGCCGGCCGACCGGGTCCGCCGAAAGCCGGCAGTAGCCGAGCAAGGAGGCGAAGTCCGGATGGCGCCGCACGGTGACGTCCATGCGGAACGCCGCGAGCAGATCCCTGAACGGCTGCGGCGGGAGATCGTGCCGGCGCACCGCCTCCCTCAGCGCGATGAAGGCCGGGTGGATCGCCTCGCCGCGGAAGCAGTCCTCCAGCATGCGCCCCCACTCATCGAGCCGCTCGGCGCGACGCCCCTCGTGGACCTCCTCGTCCGCGAAGTCGTCGGCGATGCGCGCGAAGGCGTAGATCGCCTGCACCGCCGGGCGGAGCGCGGCGGGCAGGAGCAGAGGCGCCACGGGGAAGTTCTCGTAATGGTCGCGCGCCAGCCGGGCGCAGAACGCCTGCGCCTCGCGGAGCGAGTGGGCGCTGCGCGGCGCGGACGCCGCCTGTGGGTCGCTGTCCGTCCTGGACTGAGGCATGCGCCGCGGGATGATACCACCGCCTCCGAGCGGGGCCGCCGCCGGCTGGTGTATCATCCTTCTTTCCCTGGCAGGCTGTACCCGGGCGGGCACCGGAGCGAGGTGAGCGCGATGTCCCTGGAAAGGAAGCTGTTCATCGGCGGCGCGTGGAAGGGCACCGGCCGGACCTCCACCGTGTCGAGCCCCTACGACGGTCACGAGGTGGCGCGGGTCCACCTAGGCGGCGAGCAGGAGATGGAGGAGGCCACCCAGGCCGCCCTGCGGGGCTTCGCGGCGATGAAGGCGCTGTCGCGAGGGCAGCGCGCCGAGATCCTGCGCCGCATGGCCGAGGGCGTGGCGCGGCGGCGCGACGATATCGCCGCCACCATGACCGAGGAGATGGGCAAGCCGATCCAGTACGCCAAGGCCGAGGTCGCCCGCTGCATCACCACCTTCACCCTGGCCTCGGAGGAGGCGAAACGCTTCACCGGCGAGGTGGTGCCCGTCGACATCGAAGCGCACACCACCGGTTACTACGCCATGACGGTGATGGTCCCGCTGGGGCCGATCGCCGCCATCTCCCCCTTCAACTTTCCGCTGAACCTGGTGGCGCACAAGCTGGCGCCCTGCCTGGCGGTCGGCAGCAGCATGGTCCTCAAGCCGGCCCGGCAGACCCCGCTCGAGGCGCTGACCCTGGCCGAAATCGCCCACGAGGCGGGCGCGCCGCCCGGCGCCTTCAACGTGGTCAACTGCGAGCCGGCGGTGGGAGAGCGCCTGGCGACCGACGACCGCTTCCCGTTCCTGACTTTCACCGGCAGCGTGTCGGTCGGCTGGCGCCTGAAGCAGAAGGCGTGGAAGAAGCGGGTCACGCTGGAGCTGGGAGGGAACGCCGCCTGCATCGTGCACTCCGACGCCGACCTGGACTGGGCCGTGCAGAAGTGCCTGGCCGGCGGCTTCGCCCAGTCGGGCCAGTCCTGCATCTCGGTGCAGCGCATCCTGGTCCACGAGCCGGTCTACGCCGCCTTCGAGAAGAAGTTCCTCGACGGCGTCGGGAAGATCAAGGTCGGCGATCCGAAGGACCCCGCGACGGTGGTGGGTCCCGTGATCGACGCGGGCAACGCGGACCGGATCGTCTCGTGGATCGCCGAGGCCAAGTCCTCCGGGGCCCGCATCCTGGCGGGGGGCGGCAGGCAGGGAAACGTCGTGCAGCCGACCGTGGTCGCCGACGCGGGGCACGATCTGAAGGTCTCCTGCCAGGAGGTCTTCGGGCCGCTCGTCACCCTGGGAAAGTATCGCGAGTTCGAGGAGGCGGTGCGCCTCGCCGACGACTCCACCTTCGGCCTGCAGGCCGGCGTCTTCACCCACGACGTGCGCCTCATCCGGCATGCCGTCCTCAACCTGAACGTCGGAGGGGTGATGGTGAACGAGGTGCCCACCACGCGGGTCGATTCGATGCCCTACGGCGGCACGCGCGACTCGGGCATCGGGCGGGAGGGGCCGCGCTACGCGATGCACGAGATGTCGGAGCCGCGCCTGGTCATGTTCAACCTCGATCATTGAGCGGCCCGCGAGGGCTCAGGGCGAGGCAGCCTCGCCCGATGACGAAACCGTTCCAGGCCCGGGCCTTCTGGCCCGGGCCTCTCTTTTTGCGGGAACCATGGGCGCGGCCGCTCAGTAGAATCGATCAGGATCGGCGGAGGGTGGATGGCCAGCGAGCCCACGGACGTCGAGCTGATCCGTGAGGTCCTGGCGGGGCGGGTCGAGCGCTTCGAGATCCTGGTCCACCGTTACCAGCGCC
The DNA here is from genome assembly GCA_003223165.1 of Acidobacteriota bacterium. GTDB lineage: Bacteria > Acidobacteriota > Polarisedimenticolia > Gp22-AA2 > Gp22-AA2 > QHXZ01. The sequence continues at coordinate 8,859 of QHXZ01000062.1, read as the reverse complement.
TGGTGGCGACCGCAGCGTTGCGCATGGGGGTCGCCCGGCAGGAGGTCGAGGACGTGGCCAACGAGGTCTTCTTCAAGGTGTACCGCAACCTGGGCCGCTACGAGCCGCGCCACGCCCTGTCGACCTGGCTGTACCGGATCACGGTCAACGCGGCGCTCGATCGCCGGCGCAGCCGGCGGCACGACGAGCGCAGCGAGGAGATTCCGGCCGACCTCAAGGACGGCCGGCCCTCGCCCCTCGAGGCGGCGGGCGAACGGCAGCGGTCCCGCCTGCTGCACGAGGCGCTGGGGCGCCTCCCGGAGCACTACCGCGCGCCCCTGATGCTGGCGCACGTCGAGGGGCTGCCGGTCGAGGAGGTGGCGCGCATCCTCGATCTGCCCGAGGGGACGATCAAGTCGCGGCTGTTCCGGGCGCGCGCGCTGCTCAAGGAGATCATCCGCCGCCATTACCCCGCGCTCGCGCCGACGGGCGCCAGGATGGAGGACGCATGACGATCCGCCGGCCGATCTTCCGCGCCGCCCCGGATCCGGGCGAGGCATGGGCCCGACAGGTGCTCACGCCGCTTCGCCGGCTGCGGGCCGACTGCGACGTGGCGGCGGCGGTGATGGCGCGCATCGCCGCCACGGCGGCGGGCGCCTCCGAGGCCCGTCCGCTCTCGCCGCGCCAGGCCCGGCTGGCCTGGGCCGCGGGGTTCCTGGCCGGGTCCGTCGCCCTGGGTCTCGTGACGTCGGCGCTGCGCGGCGCCGCGGGTCAGGGCCAGGCGGTCCACGAAGTGCTGGGCCTCCTGACCTCGCTGGGGCGCGTGGCGGTCCTGCTGGGCCGCTTCCTGGTCTCGGCCTACGGCCGTTGCCTCGAGATCGCGGCCCCGGTGGCGCGGGCCGTCTGGGCCCTGTTCGAGGTCCTGACGCCGATCCTGCGCGGCGCCGGGATGGCCGCCTCCGCCTGCGGCGTGCTTTCGATCCTGATCAGCTTCTACATCTTCACCCATGCCCGGGCGGCCGCGTCCGCCCCGGGCGGAGGGAGACGCTCATGAGGACACGGTCCCTGGCCGCTTGCGCCGTCGCGGCCTTCTGGCTCAGCGGTGCGGCGCCCGGGGCGCTGGCCTCACCCCGTGGCGAGCACACCGGGGGGCCCCACGACAGCGTCGCCATGGCGGGGGAAGCCTACGTCGCCAAGGGGCAGGTGCACGAAGGCGACATGGTCGCCATCATGGGGAACGTGCGGGTCGATGGCACGGTGACCGGGGACGTGGTGGTGATTCTCGGAAGCCTCGATCTGAGCGGCACCGTCGAAGGGGACGTCGTGGCGGTCATGTCTCCCGCCCACCTGGCGGACTCGGCCGTGGTCAACGGCGACCTGGTGAGCGTCGGCCGCTCGCTCGACCAGGCGGCGGGGAGCCGCGTCGACGGCCAGGTGGTCAACCTCGGCTTCCTGCGCTTCATCCCGTTCTCGGAGCACGGCGTCGGCTGGTCCTGGCTGGCGTGGTTCGCCTTCCTGATCAAGCTCGCGACGCTGGCGGCCTTCTTCCTCATCCTGCTGCTGATCGCGGCCCTCATTCCCCGCCGCCTGGCCGTCATCGCCGCGGCCTTCCCGCACCGCTGGGGTTACGCCTTCCTGATCGGCCTGGTCGCCTGGGCCGGCGCCTTCGTCGGCTGCGTCGTGCTGGTGATCACCATCATCGGCGTCCCCCTGGCGGCCGCCCTGCTCTGCGCCGCCTTCGTCACCAAGTGGATCGGGCTGGCCGGCATTCTTTATCTCATCGGCCAGACCGTCGGCCGCAACCTGCTGCGTCGCGACCTGACCCACGTGGCCGCGGTCCTCGGAGGGTTCGGCATCTACGCCGTCCTGTCGCTCCTGCCCCTGGTGGGGACCGTCTTCGGCTTCGCCCTGAGCTTCTTCGCCGTCGGCATCGCCCTGCTGACGCGCTTCGGGGCCGAGGAGCCGGCCGTCGCCCCGTCGCCCCAGGCGCCCGGACCGCCGCCCTTCGGCGGACCGGAGCCCCCTCCGATCGTGGCCTCCTAGGAGCCTGCGCTCCTAGAACTCCGCCGTCAGGCCGAAGACGGGCAGGAAGGGGCTCTGGAACGAGGTGTCCCGGAAGAAGGCGCTCTTCCTCGCGTCGAAGTACACCTCGACGTCGCGCACGTTGCGGCGGCCGGTGACGTTCAAGAGATCCAGGTGCCAGCTCAGGCGTCCCCACGACCGCGCCGTCGTGCGTCCGGCCCGCAGGTCGAGACGCGCGTACGCCGGCAGCCGGGCGTCGTTCAGCGCCCCCAGCCGCAGGCCGTAGTCGATCCCGTTGGTCCATGGCTGCTGGGAGGTGTACGGCAGCCCGCTCCCGTAGCGCAGAAGGCCCGACAGGTCCCACCCACCCGCCAGGCCGCGGGCCAGTGAAAGGCCCGCCGTGTGCCGCTGGTCGGTGTTGCGCGGGAAGACCGCCCCGCCCTTCTCCTCGCTGGCCACCATGTAGGAGTAGTCGAGCCGGAACCTCCAGGGGCCAGGCGCCCGGCTTTCGAACGTGACGTCGAGCCCATGCACCCGCCCGGCATCGAAGCGCGTCATGAGATCGGGCAGCTCCATGTAGCGGTTGACCGACTCGCCGATCGGGTCCCGCATCGTCTTGAGGTAACCCTCGACCACCAGCCGGGCGCCGGCCGGAAGGCCGGCCTCCACGCCGAGGATGAGGTGGTCGGCGACCTGGCGGCGCAACGGCTCGCCGGCGGCCAGGAACTCCTGCTCCGGACGCGGGAACTGGACGAAGCGCCCGGCGGCGGCCCTGATCAACACGGAGCGGAACGGCCCGATCTCGAGACCCAGGCGCGGGCTCAGGGCCGGCCCTCCCGTCGCCGTGGAGCGGTCGGCGCGCGCCCCGAGCCGCAGGGCCAGGCGTCCTCCCGGCTCGCAGCGGTCCTCGACGAAGACTCCCTGGGTGAGGCTTCTATCGGTTGTGGCCCGCGGGACGAGGGCGTATCCCTCGGCCACCGTCCCCGCGATGCCGCCGAGCGTGCGGGACAGCTCGACGCCGGCGGAGAGACGGTGGGCTCCGGCCTGGAGGACATACGACAGCTTCATGGCCTGCTGCCGCCGGTCCTGGTCGTAGGAGGCGCCGGCCGTGACCGCGGCATGGGCGGAGAGGTCTCCCTGGGAAAGGAGCACCTTCACCCAGGCGCGCGCCGACAGCGGCGCCTCGTAGCGCACGCGCGCCCCGCGCTGCACGCCGTGCATCTCCCCCGTCGCGCCCGGGGCGAGCGACTGCCTGAAGTCGTTGCCGTCCTGCAGCAGGTCGAAGGCGAGCCGCGCGTCATGCGGGAGGGGCAGCCGGAGCCCCGCGAAGAGATCGTGGAAGGTCACCCCGTCCACGCCGTTCTCCCCCACGCTCCGGTCGTACAGCCCCAGATCCGCCTGGCGCCCGGAGAGGACCCAGGATCCTCCTCCGGCGGGCCCGGACAGCGCCGCGGACGCCTGCAGGCTGCTCAGCCCGGCGCGGCCGCGCAGGCGCTCCGGATGGTCGTCGCGCGTGGCCAGATCGATCACGCCGGCCAGGGCGTCGCCGTACTCGGCGGAGAAGCCGCCGGTGCTGACGCCGGCGCTCTCCACCAGGTCTCCGTTGAGGGCCGCCGCGCTGCCGGCGCCGCCGGAGAAGTGGAAGGCGCTGGGGAGAGGCTGGCCGTCCAGCAGGACGGCCGTGTCGCTCGCCTCCCCGCCGCGTATGCGCACCTGCGACTGGAAGTCGTTCTGGGACTCCATGCCGGCCGCCCCGGCGAGGGCGCGGAACGGGTCGCCGAGGGCCGCCGGGCGCGCGACCAGGCTGGCGCGCGGGAAGAGCGACCTGGAAGGGCCCAGCCCATCGGGCGCCGCGCTGTCCGCCGGGACGGTGATGCGCACGGTCAGCGCCGGGGCCAGGTCCGGATCGACGCGCGTCGCGGAGGAGGCGCCCACCCGCACGCCCCGCAGCGTGGCCTGGGCGAAGCCCTCCCGCCTCAGAAGGAGGAAGTAGGCTCCCGGCGCGACCGACTCGAACAGGAAAAGGCCGCCGGGGTCGGTCAGCGTCGTGCGCTCGCCCCCGCCGGCCATCCGTCCATCGTAGGACGCCGCCGCGACCATATCGTCGCCCGCTCGATCCGGCAGGAGGGTCACCCGGGCGCCTGCGAGAGGAGCGCCCGAGAGGCCGGCCGTGACGCGGCCGCCGATCGATCCCGGCGCCTGGTCGGCCACCGCGCCGTTCACCCTCGTGGTGGCGGTCAGGAGCAGCGTCAGGCGCACCAGCGCGCGGATGACCAGCCACCGCCCTCGCCCCCGGAGCCTCGCCACGCGCGATCCCCTCCCCCGCGCCGCCCACGGCCGCTGCGCGCAATATAGGTCCGCGCGCCTGCGCGTTCACTCGAAAGGCCCGGGGGACAAGGGTTCGGGAGGGCCTGATCACAATCCCGTGACGTCCAGGGGGCTGTGGTAACATTGCGGCGGCCATGTCGAGCGCTCGCCCGTTCACCTTCGATGACTGGGTCGACTACTTCCGCAAGTGGCAGCAGGACATCGATCTCGATCCGTCGATCACCGCCGGATACCAGTTCGACGCCCGGTACGGCGACCTGCACAGCGACGGGATCGAGTTCGGCGACTACAAGGGGGAGCGCCGGTGGGAGACGATCCTCGAGGTCCCCGACCAGAGGATCCGCGACGCTCTCCTTCACCTGATCACCTACCAGGGTGACACCGAGTTCGGCTCGGTCGAACAGCAGCGCCATCTGGCGGCCACGGCCCCGGGCGAGCACGATCTCCAGGCCCTCATCCGCATCATGCGCGAGGAGATGCGGCACGGCTGGCAGATGTGCCACCTCCTGATCTCCCATTTCGGCTCGTCGGGGCGGGTCGAGGCGCGCAAGCTCCTGGAGCGGCGCTCCTTCAAGAACCAGCGCCTGCTCGGGTCGTTCAACGTCCCGGTGGACAACTGGCTCGACTTCTTCACCTACACCCAGTTCGTCGACCGCGACGGCAAGTTCCAGCTGGGCATGCTCTCCCACTCCGCCTTCGCGCCGCTGGCGCGCAGCATGGGGCCGATGCTGAAGGAGGAGTCCTTCCACCTGGGGACGGGAAACAGCGGGCTGAAGCGGATCGTGAAGGCCGGGCGCGTGCCGATCCCGGTGATCCAGAAGTACTTCAACAAGTGGATCCCGACCGCCTACGACCTGTTCGGGACCGACGGCTCGACCTCGGCCCACTGGTCCTACGTCTGGGGCCTCAAGGGACGCTTCAACGAAGACCAGAACCCCGAGCCCGCCGATCGCGACCGCCTCAACGAGTACGCCCGCGAGCTGTACGTGCAGGAGGTCGAGGCCCTCGTCGAGGCCCTCAACCGCGACCGCCCCGAGGGGACCCCGGAGCTCCGCCTGCCGGACGTGGCTTTCAACCGCCGGATCGGCGAGCACGCCGGCCGGCCGTACTCCGTCACCGGCGAGCTGCTCGACGAGGCGTCGCACGCCCGCCACCTGGCCGCGAACCTGCCCGGCGACGCCGACCGCGATGCGGTCGCCTCCCTCAGCAAGGAGCCGGGATGGATTCTCCCGCGCTGACGCTCGTTCCCCGGTTCCTGCACAGCGCCCTGCCGATCCTGATCGTCACGATCTGCGCGATGGTGATCGGCTATCGCTACTACTCCGCCTTCCTGGCCGCGAAAGTCATGGCCCTCGACGACGCGCGCGTGACGCCTGCGCACCGGCTGTTCGACGGCCAGAACTATCACCCGATGAACCGCTGGGTCCTGTTCGGGCACCATTTCGCCGCCATCGCCGGCGCCGGCCCGCTCATCGGCCCCGTGCTGGCGGCGCAGTTCGGCTGGGCGCCGGGGCTTCTGTGGCTCGTGGTCGGGGTGGTCCTGGGCGGGGCGGTGCACGACTTCGTGATCCTGGCGGCGTCGGTGCGGCGCGACGGCCGGTCGCTGGCGGAGATCGCCCGCGGCGAAATCAATCCCTTCGCCGGGTTCACCGCCATGCTGGCGATCCTGTTCATCGTGGTCATCGCCCTCGCCGGCCTCGGCCTGGCGGTGGTCAACGCCCTGCAGCATTCTTCCTGGGGCACCTTCACGATCGCGGTGACCATCCCGCTGGCGCTGTTCATGGGCTTCTACATGTACCGCTGGCGCCCGGGGGCCTTCACCAGCGGCACGATCATCGGCGTGGCCGGGCTGATCCTGGCGGTCGTCGCCGGCAAGTACGTTCCGGGGTCGATGTTCGAGGCCTGGTTCACCTTCTCCAAGGGCCAGCTCACGTTGCTCCTGGCGGGCTACGGCTTCCTGGCCTCCATCCTGCCCGTCTGGATGCTCCTCTGCCCGCGCGACTACCTGTCGTCCTACATGAAGATCGGCACCATCGCCGCGCTGGCGGTCGGGGTCTTCCTGGTGGCGCCCCGCATCCAGATGCCGGCCTTCACCCAGTTCGTCGCGGGCGGCGGGCCGATCATCCCGGGCAAGGTCTTCCCCTTCTGCTTCATCACCATCGCCTGCGGTGCGATCTCCGGCTTCCACTCCCTGGTCTCTTCGGGGACCACGCCGAAGATGCTCGACCGGGAGTCGGACGCCCGCATGATCGGCTATGGCGCCATGCTGTGCGAGGGGTTCGTGGGCGTCATGGCGTTCATCGCGGTGCTGTCGCTCGCTCCCGCGGATTACTTCGCCATCAACGCCACCCCCGAGAAGTTCGCGACCCTCGGCATGCGGGTGGAGCAGCTGCCGGAACTGTCGCGCGAGGTGGGCGAGAATGTCGCGGGCCGCACCGGCGGCGCGGTCTCTCTGGCGGTCGGGATGGCGCACATCTTCTCGAACATCCCAGGCCTGCGGGGGCTGATGGCCTACTGGTACCACTTCGCCATCATGTTCGAGGCGCTGTTCATCCTGACGACGATCGACGCCGGGACGCGCGTGGCGCGCTTCCTGCTGCAGGAGTTCCTGGGGAAGTTCTACCGGCCGATGGAGCGCACCGACTGGATGCCGGGCTCCGTCGTCGCCTCTCTTCTGGTGGTCGGGGCCTGGGGATACTTCATCCACACCGGCTCCATCGGCACCATCTGGCCGATGTTCGGCATCGCCAACCAGCTCCTGGCGGCGATGGCGCTGTCGATCGGCACGACCGTGATCATCAAGTCCGGCCGCGTGCGCTACGCCTGGGTGACGCTGGTGCCGCTCGGCTTCGTGGCCACGACCACGCTGACCGCCGGCTGGCTGTCGATCACCGACTCTTTTTTGCCGATGGCCCGGCAGGGCGAAAGCGCCGCGCTGCGCTTCCAGGGCTACCTGGACGCCGGGCTGACGAGCGTCATGATGGCCTGCATCCTGATGACGATCGGCAACTGCGTTTACGCCTGGTTCGGCTTTCTCGGCGGCCGCGAGGCGGCCACCGCGGCGGCCCACCCTCCCGCCTGACGCGCGACGGGCGGATGGCGGGGGCCGCTCCTTCTGCCGCATGAACGAACCGACCCTGGATCCGCCCCGCCTGCTGGCCGCGAGCGACCGCTCGTTGCTCGTCTCGTTCGGCGACCGCATCGGAACCGACCTGCACGATCGCGTGCGGCGCCTTCTGCGGGCGCTCGACGCCGCGCCGCTCGCCGGGATCACCAACCTGGTCCCCGCCTACGCCTCGATCCTGATCCGCTTCGATCCCGCCCGGCTGGACCACGATCGGGTGGCCGATCACGCCCTGCGGGCGCTCGCGCGCGGCGCCGGGCCGCAGGCGGAGCCGCAGCGCCAGGTGGAGGTGCCCGTCTGCTACGGGGGGGAGCATGGCGCTGACCTCGAGGAGGTCGCGCGCCTCTGCGGGTTGACGGCGCGGCAGGTCGTCGAGGCGCACGCCGGCGCCACCTGTCAGGTCTACTTCCTCGGCTTCGTCCCGGGGTTCGCCTACATGGGGGACCTGCCCGCATCGATCGCCTGCGACCGGCTGGAGGCGCCGCGCCGGGTGGTGCCGGCTGGAAGCGTGGGGATCGCGGGGAGGCAGACCGGCGTCTATCCCTTGGCGACTCCAGGAGGCTGGCGCCTGATCGGCATGACGCCGCTCAAGCTGTTCGACCCGCGCCGCGAGCCGATGTGCCTTCTGGCGATGGGGGACCGGGTGCGCTTCACCCCGATCCCTCCCGAGCGTTTCGCGGCGCTCGCGGGCCCATGACCTTCATCGAGGTGCTGGCGCCCGGGCTCTTCTCCACCGTGCAGGATCGCGGGCGCGAGGGGCACGGCCGCCTGGGGATCTCCCCGGCGGGGGCGGCCGACACGATCGCGCTGCGCCTCGCGAACCGGCTGGCCGGGAACGACGACGGCGCGGCGGCGATCGAGATGACGCTCCTGGGCGGGGCCTTCCGCTTCGAGGGCGAGGCCCTGTTCGCCCTCGCCGGCTGCGACCTCGGAGCCACCCTCGACGGCGAGGCGCTGGCGCCCTGGACCTCCCGCACCGCGCGCGCCGCGCAGATCCTGCGCTGCGGCGTGGCGCGCTCCGGCGCGCGGGCCTACCTCGCCGTGCAGGGCGGCATCGCCGTGCCCTCCATCCTCGGCAGCGCCTCCACGCACGTGCCCAGCGGCCTCGGCGGGCTGGAGGGGCGGGTCCTGCGCGCCGGCGACCGGCTGCCGGTGGGCGAGGTCCGGCCGCCTGCCGCGCCCCGCAGGGTGAACCCGACGCTGCTCGCGGGCCTGGCGCCGCGCCGCACGCTGCGCGTCACCCAGGGGCCGCAGGCGGAGCGTTTCGCGCCCGAGGCATGGGACCTTCTGATGCGGACGGCATACACTGTGAAAGAGGATTCGGACCGCATGGGCCTGCGCCTCCGCGGCGCGCGGATGGCGCAGGCGCCCTCCGGCGGCATGGTCACGCAGGGCGTGCCGCCGGG
>QHXZ01000061.1 GCA_003223165.1 Acidobacteriota bacterium | reverse complement strand
GTGCGGCGATGAATCTTCGACCCAGGCGGTTCCTCTTCGAGTACACCCAGGCGGCGGTCATCGCCTTCATCTTCGCCCTCTTCGTGCGCGCCTACCTGGTGCAGGTCTTCTACATCCCGAGTCCGTCGATGGAGGACTCGCTGATGGTCGGAGACCACATCCTGGTCAACAAGTTCGCGCTCGCGCCGGTGTCGCTGCCGATCGAGCGGGTCTTCCTGCCCCTCGCCGACGTGCAGCGCCGCGACGTCATCGTCTTCCGCTATCCCCACGATCCCTCGCAGGACTACGTCAAGCGGGTCATCGGCCTGCCCGGCGAAACGGTCAAGATCGTCAACCGAGTGGTGTACGTCAGGAAGGCCGGGGAGGAAGGGTACGTGCCGCTGCTCGAGCCCTACAGCAGCCACAAGGACCCCGGCAGCGTCCCCCCCGGCCTCGACAACTTCGGACCGCTGGCCGTTCCCGAGGCGCAGTATTTCGTCATGGGGGACAACCGCGACAACAGCCTCGACAGCCGCGAGTGGGGCCTCGTGCCGAGGGACAACATCGTGGGCCGGGGACTCCTGGTCTATTGGTCCTTCGCAGGGACCGACTCGGACGGCGCCCGCGCCGCCGCGCGCGCCGGGCAGAACGGGGTGGCGCGCCTCATGCACGGCGCCAGCGCCTTCTTCCGCGGCACCCGCTGGGATCGCACCGGCCACTTGATTCGCTAGAGCCGGACGGCCCCGGACCCCGCCTGGCCCGACCGACCGTCGTATTACGGTTTCGTGACCTCCGGCTTGACGCGCCTCCGCACGGTTCCTATATTCAGATCGCCATGACCACCCATGCTCGAGGAGAGAGGGGCGAGGGCCGTTTCGGCACCTTCATGGCCCTCCTGGTCGTCCTGTTGGGCATCTACATGGGCGTCAAGTGCGTCCCGGTGATGATCAACGCTTACGCCTTCCGCGACTTTCTCGAAGAAGAAGCGCGCTACGCCCCCATGCGCAAGAGCGACGACGAGGCCAAGGCGCGCATCCTGCGCAAGGCCAGGGAGCTCGAGCTGCCGGTCAGCGCCAAGGCGATCCAGTACGAAAAAACCAGCAGCCGGATCGACATCAAGGTGAAGTACACCATCCCGATCGAGACCCCGGTCTACACCTACCAGTGGAACTTCGACGAGTCGGTCGACCTTCCGATCTTCTGAGCCCGCCCCGCCTTCTCTTAACCTAGGAGCCTGCCCGGTACGGTCCGCCGCGCGCGTACGCCTGGCGCCTCTTCTCGATGGCCGCGGCCAGGCCGGCCTGGCCCTGTGCCGAGGCCAGCCGGACCGCCTCCGAGGCCACGCGGGCGCCGTCCCCGGCCCGCCCGACCTCCGCCAGAGCGGCGGCCAGGGCGTCGAGGGCCCTCGGGTCCTTGCGCGAGGTGAGGCGCACGGCGCTCTGGGCGAGGCGCAGCGCCTCCCGGCCGTCGCGCCTCTCCTGCCGCGGACTGGTGGCCAGGACGAACGCCAGGCGGGACAGCATGCCGGGATGTGACGGGTTCCGCGCCAGGCCCCCCCGCAGGACGCGCACCGCTTCGTCTTCCTCCCCCAGGTCCAGAAGCACGACCGCCAGGTTCGACGCCGCCTCGGCGCGCGCCGGATCGATGCGCAGCGCCTCCTGGAACGCCGCGCGCGCCTCCTGGGGCCGCCCCAGGCGCGCCAGGACCGCCCCCCTGTTGCTGTGGGCCTCGGCGTTGTCCGGCCGCAAGGCGATCGCCCGGTCGAAGCGCGCCAGGGCCTCCTCGAGGCGCCCGTCCCGGAAGAGCAGGTTGCCGGCGTTGGTGTGCGCCTCGGAATAGCCGGGCCAGGGGGCGAGGGCGGCGTCGTAGCTCGCCAGCGCCTCCTCCGCCTTACCCGCCGCGGTGAGGGCGTTCCCCAGGCCGAAGAGCACGCTGGGGTTCCCGGGGTCGAGCCGGGCGGCGGTCCTGAAACGCTCCACGGCATCGCCCTCCCGTCCCCCCTCGAGCAGCGCCACGCCCAGGCGGAAATAGGGCTCGGCCGTCCCCGGGCGCCGCGCGGCGATCGCCTTCTCCAAGAGCGCCACCCCGTGGTCGCGGTCCACGCCGTTCAGCACGCTGGCCACCCCCAGGTAGAGGTCCCTCTCCGGACCGGGAGGCGCCTCGTCGTCGCGGTAGAAGGCGATCGGCCCCTTGTAGAGCCCCGCCGGCTCCCGCCGCGGCGCCAGGAGCGCTTCGCGCGCCGGATGCCGCTTGCGAATCAGGTGATCGGTCATCGTCACGTGCACCACGTCGTCGGTGCGGCGGCGCGGCATGTGGCAGGCGATGCAGTTCTCCCCGGCCTGCGCACCCTCCGGCCCCCGGTGCATGCCGCCGCATTGCTCGCGCTCGTGGCAGCCGAGACACCGGGAGGCGAAGTAGGTCGCCGGATCCTCGGGCTTGCGGTGCGGGTCGTGGCAGGTGAGGCAGGTCATCCGCCCGGCGCTCCTGCGGAAGCATGCGGCCTGCCGCAGGCGGTAGGCCTGGTGCGCGATGTCGAAGCGTTCCCCGTTCAGGCTGTCCGGCGACGGCCCCCGGACGGGCGCGTAGTCGAACTCGTGGCGGTAGGCCGCGAGCTCCTGCCCGGGCCTGTAGGAGAAGACGCCGCGCCCGAAGGCGAGCACCGCGTTCCAGGCACCGCCGCTCGTGGTCTCCAGATGGCACTCCATGCAAAGGTCCATCTGGCGCTCCGCCGTCAGGCGGGCCGGGTTCACGATCGCCCGCCGCACCTCGTCGGCCGGCGCGTCCGAGCGCCGCGCCAGATCGACGTGCCGCGCTCCGGGTCCATGGCAGCGCTGGCAGTCGATCCCCGAGGGGAGATCCTGGGGAAACAGGGACACCGAGTAGGGGAGGTCGCGCCCCGCCGGGACGTCGGGGTAGGCATCGTGGCAGAAGAGGCAGGCATAGGTGACCGGGCGGAAGAAATCGGGCTGGTCCCTGCGGTCGTACCCCGGGCTCATCCCCCAGCGGCCCTCTTCCGTGTACCAGGTGACCGGCAGCTGGGTCATCTCACCCGACGGGGCGAGATGCAGGTAGGAGCGGGCGTGCCGTCCGGAGCCGATGATGAAGGTCGCCTCGCGCTCGAAGACGCGCGCAGGCCGTCCGTCGGCCTGCGGCTCGAAGCGTCGCTGCACGATCCGGCCGCCCTCGCGGCGCATCTCGTAGACGAAGCCGGACGCCGTATGCTCCAGCCGGTTGCCGCGGCCGAAATCTTCGATGCTCTCCGCCCCCGGCGCGCGGCGGAACGACCTGGCCATCGCCACCTGCTCGTAGCTCTCGGCGATGGCGGCGTGACACTGCCTGCATGACCCTCGCTGGGCGTACCCCTCGGTCACGAGCGACGGTCCGCCCTCCTTCCCCCGGGACGTCTCCCCGGCGGACGCGGCACCGGGTGCGCCTGCGGGCCCCGCCGCCGGCGGCGTCTCCGGTCCCCTGGCGCCCCCGGGGGGCCCGCAGGCCGGCAGCAGGAGCGCCAGGACCAACCACGGGGTACCCCAGGTCATGGTCAACGCCGGTCTCCCGTCGCGGCAACGCATCGGAACGCCCGCCGTCCATTCTCCCAAAAAAAGAGGGGCTCCGTAAGGAGCCCCTCCGGTGTTGCCTCTTCACCACCCCGCGATGGCGGGGGGATCCTGCCTACGGGCAGGCCGTGAGCACGGGCCTGAGCTTGGGAGTCAGAACGCCCGTCTGCAGCACGAGCTGGTGCCCGACCATCACGCCGGCCGGCCCGACGGCGGTCGGGTTCTGACCGGCCAGGTAGTACCGTGCCGCGCCGAGCGCCGGCACGCTCACCTCGTCCACCGACATCGGCTGGCCGGCCCCTGCCGCGGGCTGAGTGCGCGCGGCCAATGGACCCAGGCAGGCGGCGCCGCTCAAGGTGTTGAGGTTGGCGTCGCCGCTGCTGTTGATGAGCCCGGTGAACACGCTGTAGTTCAGGACCTGCGGGATCTGCGGCGCCTGGAACCTCGAAATCCAGCCCACCGTGGTCGTGTTCGTCGCCCGGACGTGCGTCAGGTTCAGGGTGACGTCGTCCCCGTCGCCAGAATAGAGCTGGATCGACTTGCTGTTGGCCGCGGTGACCGCGTCCACGCTGACGCAGGTCAGATCGACGCTGCAGCGCGCCTGGACCCTGTAGGTGGCGTCCCGCACCGGCGTGTCGATGAAGAGCGGGTTGCTCGACCAGTCCTGCATCTGGACGCCGTCCTTCAGGAAGCGGAATTGAGGACCGCCGCCGACGCATCCACCGATGTTCGACGTTCCGGCCGCGGACAGGCTGACCTTCTCGCCGCTCGTGAAGCGGGCGGCCTGGTTCATGGCGCAGGTCCCGCCGGTGCCGCACTGGAGGTCGGTGGAGCACTCGCGGCCCGGGCTCGTCCCGCCGCTGCAGATGTAGGCGCCCTGGTTGCTGGAGTTGCGCACCAGGAGGTCCACGGTGAAGCCCTTGTCGCCCAGACCGCTGTTGCAGGTCTGGGTCGGGCAGGAGAGCGCGCCGGGGCCCGGAGTCTTGGTGTCCGCGGGCGCCACCGACTGGCTCGCAATGACGCCGGTGATCAGGATGTCGTCGATCCACCAGCCGTCATCGCCCTGGATGGCGTTCCAGCTGCCCAGCTCGACGTAGGAGGAGTCGGTCTGGTCGAACTCCCAGGACTGGGCCAACCAGCGGATGCGCACGTTCTGGCCGACGAAGGCCGCCAGGCTGAACTTGCTCTGCACCCACAGGCTGTGGTCCACCCCGGCGACGCCGTCGAGGCCCGGGCCATCGCACTGGTAGATCGTCGCCTTGGTCCAGACGTTGCCGCAATGCGACCAGACGCCCAGCGGGTAGCACAGGGTCTCGTGCACTCCCCGCGGGTTGGGCGGCGCCACACCGGTGTCGGTCGGCGTCAGCAGGCAATACGTGGGCGACGTCCCGAAGGTCGACCAGATGTAGGCGATGTGATCGTACGTGTTCTGGAACGGCACCAGCTTGTCCCAGAATCCCCAGTCGTCGACGTTCGGATCGGCGTTCTGATCCACCTGGATCTGGACGTCGCCGAAGTCGACGGCCTGCCCCGGCAGGGCGTTGAAGTAGTTGTTGTCCATCATGCTGGCGATCTGGAAGAACGACAGCTCCAGGTCACCCGGCACGGGCAGCGGCGTGAGGGGCAGCGGCCGGGTCATGAAGGCCGCCAGCTGGCGGAACTTGGTGCTGTCGCCGTCCCTGCTGGTTGGGTCGAAGTGGTGGCCCCAGTGCAACGAGTTCGTACCCTGGTACGACAGGTTCCCGCCCGCCGGGGTGACCTGGCCCGGAATGTTGGCGCAGGTGCCCGCCCCGGTCGTCGGGCAGTGGATGTGCCAGTCCATGTCGTTGTCGGGGTCGATGCGGCAGCCGATGTCCTGCGGCGGCACCTGGAAGCCGCCGCAGCCGACGGCCGACAGGACGTTGATGCCGCCGGGCTGCGTGCTGACGGTGACCCCGATCGTGTCGTTATGGAAGCCGGGGGTGCCGCGCAACTGCGGACTCAGATCGGTCCCGGGCGACGAGGAGGCGTCGAAGTCGTTCTCGAAGGTCTCGGGCAGCCAGCCGGCGTGCGCCGGGATGCCGTCGGGCGGATCGATCTTGGGCGGAATCCCGCCGCTCGGGGCGTCGATATCGAGCACGGTGTCGATCTTCGTGACGCTCTTGACGGTGGTCCCCAGCGACTCGTTGCTGATGATCGTCAGGTTGAACAGCCCGTGCTGAGGGTTGGTCGGATCGGTCGTGGCGGTCGTGCTCGAAACGACGTACTCGAATTCACCCGCCGCGGCCGGCAGGGTCGACTGGACCGGAGGACCGAGAGTCGTGCCGAGGATCGCCGTGTCGTACGTCGCCCCGGCCGGGATGACCGCCACCTGGATCGACGGCTTGGTGATGCAGGCGATGTCGGAATCGGTCGACTGCAGGCCCAGGGTGACCCCGGTCAGATCGAAGCTGCTGTTGTTCTTCATGATGACGGTCATGCGGGCCGTCTCGCCGGCGTCCGCGAAGACGTCGTGGTCGCCGTTCACGTCCCCGACCTTCACCGCCAGGACCGTGAGGCCGGCGTAGGTCAGCTTCTTGCACGAGATGACGCTCGAGAAGCTCACGGCATCGTCCGGGATGCCGTTGTTGTCGTCGTCCAGCGTCTGGGGTGGATCGCAGACGTCGCCCAGGCCGTCGTTGTCGGTGTCGAGCTGGTGCGTCGTGTTGGGGATGATCGCCGGGTTGTAGATCGTCGGGCAATCGTCCACCGAATCCGGCACGCCGTCCGCGTCCAGGTCGTCGTTGACGCCGCCGCAGTTGCCGTCATTGACGACGCCCGCGAACACGCACTGCTCCTGGGTGAAGTTGACGCAGGTCTCGCCGCGCGGGCACTGGTTGTCGGCCGTGCAGACGGAAGGCTTGGTGACGATGCACTGTCCGGTGACCGGGCAGGCCGGCAGGCCCGCGCCGCAGGCGTTGGGGCTGCGCTCGCACTCCCCGCGCGTCAGGTCCACCTTGCGCGGGTTCTGGCAGTCACCCTCGCAGGCGTCGCCGATGCCGTCGCCGTCGGTGTCCCTCTGGTCCGCGTTCGGCGTGCGGACGCAGTTATCGTTCTTGTCCGCGAAGCCGTCCCCGTCGCGGTCGGCGGAGGCGTTGTTGCAGGCATCACCCCTGGCCGTGCCCCCCGCCTGCACCGGGTTGTAGACGTCCGGGCAGTTGTCGATCGAGTTGACCAGCCCGTCGAAGTCGATGTCGTCGAAGTCACAGGCATCGCCGACGCCGTCGCCGTCGGAGTCGATCTGGTCCGAGTTGGGGTTGCCCGGGCAGTTGTCGCAGAGGTCGCCCACGCCGTCGGAGTCGGTGTCGAGCTGCGGCCCGCCCGGCGTCGCCGGCGGGTTGTACTTGGCCGGGCAGTTGTCGGACGCGGCCGGGACGTTGTCGTTGTCGATGTTGTCGAAGCTGTTCTCTCCGATGACCCCGTCGGCATCACCGTCGCAGAGCGGGTCCATGTAGTAGAACGACAGGTGCGCGTCGCCGGTCGGGTTCGTGAACAGCAGGTTCGGGTTGTTGAAGTACGAGCCGAGCGTGACGTTGGCCCGGTAAAGGCCGGTCGCGCCCGGCACCGCCGGCAGGGTGAACGATTTCTTCGGGTGATTGGCGACCGTGACGCCGGTCGAGAAGGAGGTCGAGTCGGAGTCGGTGGCGCCCAAGACGGTGACGCTCGTCAGGCCCCTGGAGGCCGCCTTCGGGTCGCTGACGGTCACTTCGACCGTGTCGTTGCACTCGTACAAGTTGAGGCGATCGACGGTCAGCGTGGCGCACTGCTGGCCGGCCGGCTGGCCGACCCCGGGGCCGCCGAAGCGGGCGCAGGCGGGCTGCCGCCCGAGGCCGTTGGGCGGGGCCGCGGTCTCGTCCATCGGATGGGCCTCATCCCATTCGAGGACGACGTCATCGACGCCCTCCCCGTAGTCCGGCTTGCCGTTGGTGTTCTCCTCCGACCAGAAGCCGATGCCGATCTGCCAGCGGTTCTTGGCCGAACCGGGGGCGAAGGCCCCGATGGTCTCCGAGGCGCCCAACCCCTGGCTGAGGTAGACGATCCCGTCCTCGTACTCCAGGAGCACGATGTCGAAGCTCCTCTCCGGCCCCTGGACGGAGTTCTGCTCGCAGTCGGCCGGGTTGGTCGAGCCGGCGGGGTTGCAGGTCTTGGTCCCCCTCGGCGCGGGGAACGGCATCAGGTCGGCATAGGGCGAGTTCGGGATCGGGCTGCTGCTGTACGGGTTTGTGTTCTGGGTGAAGCCGGTGAACCCGGTCTCGTCACCCGACACGCCATGCCCGGCCCCGGTCACGGTCAGCGACCCGTCCGGGTCGGTCGTCGGTCCGAAGGTGTGGCTCAGGGCCGCGGGCCCGTAGGCCGACGGAGTCGGGTAGATCGTGCCGTAGTAGTTGTTGAACACGACCAGCGAGTAGATGTCCGGGAAACGGCCGTTCGGGTAGAAGTAGTTGCACAACAGACAGTTGTACTTGTCGCTGTCGATGTCGGTGTCCAGGTCCGCGCCGCCGCCCGCCCAGTAGTAGGTCTGAATGTTCAGGTTGAAGCCCAGGCGCTGGAACTCGACGGTGTACGGGAAGCCGCGCGCGTCCGCCGTCTGGTGCACCTTGGCGATGATCGGCGACTCCAGGACGTCGTAAATGAATTCGGTGTGGTTCGGCGTGCTCGGATCGGACGGGAAGATGAAGTTGTCGCAGATGGCGCCGGTCCCGGGGGTGGTGTTCAAGCCGTCGCCGGAGTGCCAGATGCCGGCCTTCGGGCCGGCCACACCCGGAGGCGTGAAGGCCCCGACCGGGATCGCGCCGCAGGGCAGCGGCCCGGTGCCGTCCGGATCGTTGCCCGGGTCGCCATTCGCCTGCACGCAGTTGGTCTTCGACGAGCTCTGGAAACCGCACACCCCGGTCGTCACGTACTCCCAGACCGGGTTGATGGACAAGTTGCCAGGCTTGCTGACCGGATGGCGGAACGGGATCCACCCGCCGTCGCCGCTGTCGAAGTTCCAGGGGACCCGTGCCGGCGTCCCGCCCCCTGACGGGCAGGTGGTCGACCCCAGGATGCCGCGATCCAGCACCCCGTTCGGCACCACGTCTTCCGTCGAGCCCAGGACGCAGTTGTCGTCCAGATCCTCTCCCAGCGTGTTGGTGATGTGCCCCCCGGCGTCCCCCACCACGAACATGGTCGAGAACGTCACGTCCTCGTCCGGGAAGTAAACCCCCTTGAACGGGTCCAGCGTGTCCGGCTTGTCGATTTGCAGGTTCCGGTTGTAGTCCCGCACCTCGCGCCCGCCCGCCGGGTAGTCCGTCGAGTAATGCAGCGACTCCTTGTCCGCGTTGATCACGTGGCTGAAGGTGTACGTCGTCCGGTTCAGACGCACCCCCCGCGCGCTCCCGTCCATGGTGAACACCAGGTTCACCGTCCGGTTCGCCAAGGACAGCGCGTTCGCCGCCGCCGCGTCCACCGCCAGCTGGAAAGTCACCCCCGTGGCCTGCCCCCCGGGGATCCGCCCGATGTTCTTCGGCGAGTCCAAAACCCGGATCGCCGCCGCCCCGTTCCCCGTCGGCGTCAGCGTCGCCACCACGTCGTTCAGGTCGTCGTGCGTCTCGAAGTTCTTGAGCGCCACCGAGTACGTCAGCGTCTCCCCCGCGTCCAGGTACTGGTCGTGGTCGCACCCACCCCCCACGAACGACGGTGGGTTCGTCACCCCCGGCACCCCGATCAACGCCTGGATGATGTTCGGCCGGCACTGGAACCGCGCCCGCGCCTCCGCCGGCCGCGCGCTGCCGGTGTAGGTCACGACCAGAGTCTGCCCGTTGTCCCCTTCCAGCACCCCGTTCCCCTTTATCGCCGGGCCCGCCAGCCGCACCGCCATCGTCGGGGTCCTGAAGGCGTGGCTGCCGGCCGAGGTCTCCGTGAACACCAGGGACTTCTCCTCGTCCAGCACATTCCCCGCAGCGTCCTGCACCTGCACCGTCGTCGCCGCGCTCACGGTCGCCGCCGTCCCCGCCGCGTCCGACACCGTCGCCACCAGGTTGTCGGCGCACGAGTACTGGTACTTGTCGAACCGCACCCGGCTCGCGGGCAGGGCGTGCGCCACCGTCGCCGTGCCGTTGTTCCAGGTCTGGCTGCCGGTCGCGAACACCGGGCCCGAAATCACCAGGGCGAACGGCTGCCCGCCCGCGTCCAGCAGGCCGTCCCCGTCCCCCGCCGGCGGCGTGTCCTCTCCCGGATCCAGCCGCCCGTTCCCGTTCGCGTCCTCGTTCGGCCCGTTGATCCCCGAGATCTGCCCCGCCACCGCGCCCCCGCTGCCCCGCCGCACACGCACCTTCCAGGTGCCCACTTCGAGCTGGTTGGGGAATGCGCCGCTCACGAACGACGACAGGTGCACGGCTTCGATCGTGTTGCGCGAGTCGTGGACGGGGGTGGAGCCGCGCGACTTCCCCCACTGGCTGGCGGGAAGCAGCCGGCCGCCGCCGTAGTTGTTCCCGTCGTAGATCTCGTTGTCGGCCGTGGTCGTGATGTCGTTGTCGGGCCCGGGCGACTCGACCTCGAGGTCGAGGTCGTTGATCAGGGTGCCGCCGGAGTCCGCGAGACTCGGCGGGTCGGGCCAGCTCAGGGCGATGCGCAGCTGGCCGGCGTCGATGACCCGCGTCGCACCCGAAAGCCGTGTGTTGATGCCGTCCACCCGGAAGGTCTTCTCGGTGCAGCCTGCCCCGGTGGCGCAATTCACCGGGCTGACGTTGTTGATCGGCGGCTCGCCCGTGCCGAGCATGTCGTAGATCAGCAGGCCGGAGGCCGGGTACTCGATGGTGTTCGGGGCGCCGATGCCGCGGGTCGGCGGGTAGTTCGGCAATGGCAGCACCTGGTCCAGGACGATGCGGCCGTATCCCTGAACGCCGTTCCCCATGACGCCGATCGGGATCCCCTTGATGATCCCCATGTCCATGGCCCGGGTGGTCTGCAGGGTCAGGTCGCCGGTGCTCTTGTGCTCCGGCAGGTTGACCTCGGTGTTCTCGACGAAGTTGGCGCTGGCCACCAGGGCGGCGCGCACCAGGCTCCCCGAGAGGGTCGGCATGCGGTCGGCCGCCTGGCGGGTCGCCGTCGGATAGAAGCCCTGGGCGAAGTAGTCGCGGATGACCGCTCCCGCCGCAGTGGCGAAGGCGGAGGACATCGACGTGCCCCGGTTGGCGTCGTCCACCTCGAACTCGACCGGGGGGTTGTTGTCGTTGTCGCGGCTGCGGTTGGTGGCCGCCGACTGGAAGAGCGGGTAGCCGAACAGGCCCTACCCGTCGTCGCCCGGGGCCATCACCAGCGGCGCGGTGCGCAGCGAGGCGGCGGTCGCCGGACCGCGCGCGCTGTAGGACAGACGTCCGAGAGCGTCCCGCCGACCGTCACCGAGTTCTTGGCCGTCGCCGGGGCCGTGACCTGCGGCGGGAACGGGAAGTTCGGGTCGTCGTCGGCACCGGTGCCGTCGAAGATGGTGGGCCAGATCGGCCGGCCGCTCAGATCGGAGGGATCGACGCCCTTGTTGCCCACGGGGCTGAACACCATGTAGTCGCGGTTATTGACCAGGAATTGATCGATCTGCGCCGATGACAGGGGATAGGTCCCTTGGGGGCTGAGCGTGTTGTCGAAGTTCGGGGTGCCGAAGGGCATGACCTGCAGGTGGACCTCCGTCCCGCCACCGCCGATGCCGGTGCACGGCCCGGACGTCGCCACGGTCTTGGGGCAGATGGCCTGGTTCAGCCGGTCGAGCATCTGGCCGGGGGCGAGGCTGCCGCCCAGCTCCACCAGCTCGTTGACGGTGCAGCGCCCCGGGGCGGCCATGTCCTGCATGATGATGCGCGCGCCGCGCGCCAGGGCGTCGAGGCTGATGTTCTTGATCGCCGGCTCCTCCGCGGGATCGATCGCCTTGTTGAAGGTGAAGCCGAGCTGGCCGGGGTTGCCGGCGATGATGCCGGCGACGATGTTGCCGTGGGTGTTGCTGCCGGACAGGACGGCATCGCAGCTGTTGCCGGTGTCCTCGCCGGCCTGGATGGCCTGCACCTTGCGGTGGGACGAGCCGATCAGGTGCAGCGGGTCGGTCACCGCCGTGGCGCTCTGCGAGAAGTGCACGGCGTCGATCGAGATGCCGTTGTCGGTCACCGCCACGATCTGTGGCGGCACGGCATCGCTGCCGTCTTTGAGCCTCTGGCCGTCGCCGTTGGTGTCGATGCCGCCCCCGTCGATCCCCAGGTCCTGCAGCGGCCGCGCCCCGTTGAAGCTCTCCTCGTAGTTCCCCAGCGTCAGGATCGTCGGCGTCTCGGCGTTCTGCAGCACCCACTCCGGCCGCTCGCCAACGTGGCGCACGTACGGGTTGGCCGCGATCTTCACCAGCTCGCCCTTCACCGCCTTCACTTGAAGAAGCGACCCGCCCGCGCTCGACAGGCTGGCGTTCTCCTTCCCCACCGCCTCACCGATCTGCCGCAGCGCCTCCGTGGCGTCCGCGTCCTGCCACAGCTCCACTTCCAGCTCCAGCCGCGGGTTCGCCGCCCGCTTCGCCTGCATCAGCGGCATCACCCCCACGTTCGGCGCCACCTTCAACCCCGGATGGTACGCCGTCACCGACTCCACCTCCGGCAGGGCCGCCAGGGTCTCCAGGTCCGCCTTCTTCACCCGCATCACCAGGCCCCGGTCCGCCACCACCTCCAGCACCTTCCCGTAGCGCTGCAGCGTCCGCTCCACCCCGTCGTATCCCCGCGCCTGCAGCGCCTCCGACTCCAGCTGCACGATGTTGACCCCGTCGACACCCGACCCCTTGCGCGTCCTCACCTGCGCGCCTTCCGGCACCTTCAACGACGCCGGCAGCCGCTGCAGCAGGTCCCCCGTCTTCGGGTTCAGGTAGCCGAGCGGCGTCTCGATCAACCCCTTGCGCGACACTTCCGCCGCCGACGGCCGCGGCGCCGCCACGAAGTGCGGGAACATCTGCGCGTGGCGCGCCATCGTCTGCGCGATCCTCTCTCTCGGATCGGCCGGCTGGCTGCGGCCACGGTCGGCCAGGTTGACCGCGAAGGGGACCAGCAGCAGCAGGCAGGCCACCGCGCCGGCGACCAGAACGCCTCGCATCGACTTGAGGTAGGCACCACGGCTCATCTGAGAACCTCCCGGGAAGGGAAGAAGGCGCCGGCGGATCTCGGCGGCGCCTCGTTGCAGGCCCTGACGTCACGTATCAATGAAGACTCTGTCACCCGAACCCTGTCGCTGTGGTCTCCCGCGGAACACGATGGCGTCGCGCCCGCAGGGGCGTCCCACAGTACGAGTTTGCCTATCTGTACGGTGCCCTTGGAGGCTTGTCAACCGGATTTTGGCCGGGATCGACGCGACGGCGCGCTGAGGGTCTCTTGCTGTTGCACCATACGGGCCGGAGGAGGGTGAAGCGCGCCCCTCGGAGGAGGTCTAAGTTGCTGGAGCGCCTCGCGCCGCGGCGCTTTGTTTCACAATACGCATTCGAGCGGGCCGGCTCAGAGGGAGTTCATGCGGGCGAACGCGGCCGCGAGCGCTTCCTCCCGCAGCCGCTCGGCGTCGATCTCGAGGCGGCGGACTCGCTCGCGCGCCTTGGCCGCCTTCTCCTGGTCCTTGATCCCCTTCAGGTTCACGCGCACGTTCATCACCGCGGCCCGCAGCCCGGCGTAGGCCAGGAGCGCGGCCGATCCGACGTCGCTGACCGCGTTGACGTTCCCCTTGCGGGCCAGCTCGATGACCAGGCCCATCAGCGCGGCGCACGCCTCGGCGGTGGCGATCGGCGTCTCGGTGGCGAAGAGGTTGGCATGGGCCAGGGCCGTGGCGCGATCGCGCTTCTGCGCCTCGCTCTCCTTCGGCATCCGGAGGGCGCGCATCACCTCGCCGTAGGCCTCCGCATCGCGGTCGACCAGCGCCAGCAGATCGCGTCGCAGGGCTCCCGCGCGCTCCCGGATCGAGCGCACCGCCTCCTCGTGCGCGGCGTACCGCTCGCGGCCGAGCGTGAGATCGCACACCATCAGCGCGAGGGACGCGGCCAGCGTCCCGGACAGGGCGGCGGCGCTGCCGCCCCCGGGCGTCGGGGTGCCG
Organism: Acidobacteriota bacterium; assembly: GCA_003223165.1. GTDB lineage: Bacteria > Acidobacteriota > Polarisedimenticolia > Gp22-AA2 > Gp22-AA2 > QHXZ01. Next base: position 11,411 of record QHXZ01000061.1, on the reverse strand, counting down.
GCCGCCAGCGCGTCGCTGAACTCCTCGACCGTCATCTTCACCAGCATTGCTCTTACCCCATCGACTCGTGAGTCCGTTCGCGGGGATCGGCCGCCGTCCTCGCCGCCGCGGCGCGCGATCCGCTCCCAAAGCCTGCGCAGCAGGCGCCGCATCCAGTCCATGAAATGTACCGTCCTCTCGCGCGGCGGTCAAGGTCCGATTCCTCCGGAGCCGAGACGCCACGCGGCTTTCACGAGGGCCCATCCGCGGCCGGCGTCAGGGCGTCCCCGGCCGGGCGCCGCCCTCGTTCCCGTCCCGCCCGCGGATCGACCCGTCCTCGACCACCACCCGCCCGTCCTTGATCACGGTGCGGCAGTGGTTCACGCCGAAGTGGTACGCCAGGTGGAGATGGTTGGGGACGTCGACGACCTGGAGATCGGCCGCCTTGCCGACCTCGAGGCTGCCGCGGCTCGCCGCCAGTCCGAGGGCGTGGGCGGCGTTCAGGGTGGCGGCGGCGATCGCCTCCGCCGGCCGCATCCCGAGCCGCAGGCAGGCCAGCGGCAGGATCGCCGTCATCGCCTCGGTCGGGCAGGTGCCCGGGTTGCAGTCGGTCGCCAGGGCCACCGGCACCCCGGCCTCGATCAAGCGCCTGGCGGGGGCGTCGCGCGCCTCGCGCAGGAAGAACGAGGCGCCCGGAAGGAGGACCGCCGTCGTGCCCGCCTCGCGCAGGGCCTCGATCCCTTCCTCGGTGACGTGCTCGAGATGGTCGGCCGAGGCGGCGCCGAGGCGAGCCGCCAGGCGCGCCCCGCCGCCGGCGCTCCTCTGCTCGGCGTGCAGCCGCAGTCCGAGCCCGTGCCGCGACGCCGCGTCCAGGATCCGCTCCGCCTCCTCGACCGTGAAGGCCCCCCGCTCGACGAAGACGTCGCAGTAGCGGGCCAGCCCCTCGCGCGCCACCTCGGGGATCATCCGTTCGGCCACCTCGCGCACGTAGCCGGCGCGATCGTCTCCCCATTCTGGAGGGACCACGTGGGCCCCCAGGAAGGTCGGCACCAGATCCACCGGGTGGATGTCGTGCAGCCTCTGCACCGCCCGCAGCTGCTTCAGCTCGTCCTCGAGGCGGAGCCCGTACCCGCTCTTGGCCTCCACGGTGGTGGTGCCGTGCCGCAGCATGATGTCGAGTCGGCCTTTGCCGAGACGGACCAGGTCGTCGATGCCGGCCTGCCGCGTCGCCCGCACGGTGGCGAGGATGCCGCCGCCGCGCGCCGCGATCGACTCGTAGGTCGCGCCTTCGAGGCGCTCCACGAACTCGTTCTCGCGCGATCCGGCGAACGGGAGGTGGGTGTGGGGGTCGACGAAGCCGGGGAGCACCGTCCGGCCGGTCGCGTCGATCTCGACGCCATGGCGCGCCAGGTGGACCTGGCGCCGGTACTCGCGCTCGTCCCCGACGAAGACGATGAGCCCGTCGCGCGCCGCCAGGCAGCCCCGGGAGACGACCCCGGCCTCCGCGAGCCGCGGGCCGATCTTCGGAGCGGGCCCGGGGATGGTGACCAGCTCGGCGGCGTCGACGACCGCCAGGTCGGCCTCGATCATGGGGCGGCGACCGGCATCATGCCGGCATTCTACAGGCTCCTAGCCCTGCTCGCCCGCGGGCGGCTTCTTCATGAAGCGCAGGCGGTCCTCGACCGCCTCTTCCTTCTTGTGCATGTCGAGCAGGCGCAGGTGCTGCTCGACCGCGCCGCGGATGCGCTGCTCGAAAGCGTCGCGCTCGACGCGCAGGCTCGTGATGACCGCCTCGAGCTGTCCCGCCTTGCGCGCCGCCTGGTCGAGGAGCTGGGAGCCCTTGAGCTCGGCCTCCCTGACGACGAGCTGCGCCTCCTTGCGGGCCTCCTCCTTGATGTCCTCCGCCAGCTTCTGGGCGGTGAGGAGCGTTTCCTTCAGGATGCGCTCGCGCTCCTTGTAATCGGCGATGCCGGCCTTGATCTGCGCCAGATCCTCCTTCAAGGCATTGTTGTCGATGACGATGCGCTCGAACTCGGCCGAGACCAGGTTGAGAAACGAGCGCACCTCCTCCTGGTCGTAGCCGCGCATCCTCTTGCCGAACCGGTGCCCGCTGATGTCGATCGGCGTGATCTTCATTCGGTTCTCCTCAGGCTCGGTGCCGTTCCCCGAAGAGGGCGCGCCCCACGCGCACCAGCGTCGCGCCCTCCTCGATCGCCACTTCGAAGTCCTCCGTCATCCCCATCGACAGCTCCTTCAAGTCGAGGCCCGGCTGCCGGGCCCGGGCCTCCTCGAGCAGGGCGCGCAGCCGCCGGAAGTGGGGGCGCGCCTGCCCGGGGTCTGGGTCGTAGGGCGGCAGGATCATCAGCCCCCGCACCGCGACCTGCCGGCAGGTGGCGGCGGCCGCCAGGATCCCGTCCAGCTCGTCTTCCCTCGCCCCGAACTTGGTCGGCTCGCCCGCCAGGTCGAGCTGCACCAGCGCGTCGAGTCGCCGTCCCTCGCGCGCGGCCGCCTGCTCGAGGCGGCGCAGGAGGTCCGCCGAATCGATCGAATGCACCACCTGGAAGAGGCGCGCCGCATGCGACGCCTTGTTTCCCTGCAGGTGCCCGACCAGGTGCCAGCGGACCGTCTTTGGAAGGTGCGGGGCCTTCTCGCGCGCCTCCTGCACCCGGTTCTCGCCGAGGTCGCCGAGCCCGGCCGCCACCGCCTCCTGCACCCGTTCCGCCGGCACCGTCTTGCTGACCCCGACCAGGGTCACCGATTTCGGGTCGCGCCCGGCCCGGCGAGCCGCCGCTTCGATGCGCGCTCGGACGACCTCCAGATTTTGCGCGATGGCGGTCGCCATAGGCCATAAATATAGGTAGGGACCCCGGGCTGTCAAATCACCGTCACCAGGATGCGGCACCCCCCGTGTTTCATGCTGCGCGACGATCGAGGTCGATCCGTCCGAAATCGGGAACCCTCTGACGGCCGGGATCCAATCCCCTTGTGAGAGGGTGCCAGGTACTGATTCCCAGACCTCGGGGCCGAGACATGAGCCCAAATCGAGTCGCCAGCACTCTGCTCTCCGTTCTGGTCGCAGCCTCCGGCACGACGGCGGCGCAGGTCGCCGGCCATCCGCCTTCGCAGCGCGTGACCTTCGAGCGGTCGATCACCAACCTCGAGTACTCGGCCCGCGAGCTGCGGCCCCTCAAGCCGGAGGGCGTCACGCGCGTCCCCCGGGCGTCCGGAGAGATCGGGTACGGCACGATCGTCCGGCGTCTCCCCGGGGAAGGGGCGCGCACCACGGACCATTTCGTCGCCTTCATGGTCGAGCACGTCCTGGGCGTTCCCGCCCGCGCCTGGTGCGATACGAACCTCGACGGGGACCTCACGAACGATCCCCCCGTCTCATTCTCGGCCTATCCCGGCAACGAGAACTCCCGGGCGTTCCTGGCCGACCTGCATTGGATCGCGCGCCGGGACGGCCGCGACTACCCGATCGCCTGGAAGGTCCGCGTGGTCCTGGAGCCGGGGGATGGCGTCGGCACGCCGCCCATCTACCGCTTACAGATGGTGTACGCCATGCTGGGAACCGTCACGCTCGACGGCAAGCCGCACCGCGCCGTGCTCTACGACGGCAGCGGCGACGGGCTCTACTCCAAGGACTTCTTCGACGGCCTCTTCGTCGACCTGGACGACGATCGCCACTTCGACATCGACCCTATGTCGCCCGGCTTCGGCCCCATCGGGGCGCCGTTCCAGATGGGCTCGGGGATCTACGAGGTCGCCTCGATCGACCCGGAGGGCCGGGAGCTGACGCTGCGCGAGACGGCCACCGTGACTCCGGCCGACCCGCCCCGGATCGGGGCGCCGGCGCCGTCTTTCTCGTTCAAGGACACCGCGGGCCGGGAGATCCGGTTGAGCGATTACCGCGGCCGGTACGTGGTCGTCCTCTTCTGGGCCTCCTGGTGCGGGAACTTCACGTCCGACATCGGCGCGCTGAAGGCGCTGGAGATGCGCTACCGCCCCCGCGGCGTCGCGATCGTCGGCATCTCCTACGACACCGACCGCCAGGCGATGGAGGCCTTTCGCGCCAGGGAACGCCTGACCTGGCCGACCTCGTTCTCCGGCCGGATGTTCTGGGAGGACCCGATCGGCCGGCTCTACCAGGCGAAGGCCGCCGGCACCGCCTACCTGGTCGATCCGGAGGGCCGCCTGCGGGGGATCGACGGTTACGTGGAGAAGCTCGGGGCGCGCCTCGCCGGAATCTTCCCCGGCGCATCGGCGACCTCTCACAGGGCGGTCGCGCATGGCACGCATTGATGAACGAGTGCTTGCTGTCGGATCTGGCGCCGCGCGCGGTGCGCGGCGCATCAACAGAAAGGAAGGTGCCCGATGAAGGGACGTGTGGCACTGCTGTTCGCGTTCCTCGTGGCCCTGGCCCTGGTCGGATCGACGACCGTCACCACGGCGACTCCACCGGTCACGGCGCCGTCCGTCGTCGCCGATCAGGCCGCGACCCTCGACCAGGCCGGCCCGGCGGCGGGGCTGGTGAACGACCCGTACCTTGCCGCATCGCCGGTCTCCTCCGCCGTGCCGGAAGTCTGCGGCGTGTGCCGGGCCATGAATTCGGACTGCGCCGGCATGCCGGCCGGAACCCACTGCGGCAAGCCGAGCGACCACTGCAGGTGCTCCACCTGCAACGGCATCTTTACCTGCCGTCCTGCCTGAGCCAGACCGGAGGCTCTCGACCGTCCGCGGGGAGAGGTCGGAAACGGCCTCTCCCCGTTTTTTTGCCGGCCGGCCGCCGGGTCGATCCAGGAGGGCCGGCTTCTAAAGGAGCCCGCGCTGGACCGGCGCGCGCGGCAGATCGCGCAGCGCCGCCGGCAGGGGGCCGGAGCTGTCCTGCCGATCCATGGCGAGGTTGGCGAGGGCGTCGGCCGAGCGGTTCTGCTCGCGCGGGACGTGATCGAAGGCGCAGCGGGGCAATGCGGCGATGAGCCCTCGGGCGGCGGCGTGCAGGACCTTCAGCTTCGGATCCTTTACCTTGTACTCGCCGCGCACCTGGCGCACCAGCAGCTCCGAGTCGGACAGCACCCGCAGGGAGGCGGCCCGCGCCTCGCGCGCGTACTCCAGGAGCGCCAGCAGGGCGGCGTACTCGGCGGTGTTGTTGGTCGCGACCCCGAGGTAGCCGTAGATCTCCGCGACCAGCGCCCCGGCTTCGTCCTCGACGTGCACCCCGTACCCCGCCGGACCGGGGTTGCCGCGCGCCCCGCCATCGATGTGGGCGACGAGGGAGGGGCCGTCCGCGACCGGCGCGGCCCCTTGCGGAGCGCCGGCGGGGAGGGGGGGGCGGCGGGACGGCTTGCGCGGGCTCACTGGGCCGGCGACCCGGCGGACGGCGGCTCCGCCGACGGGCCGTGGTGCGTGTCCTCGGGGACGTACAGGTAGCGCTTGCAGGAGTCGCAGGCGATGAGGCCGGTGGCGCGCCGCACTTGCTGGATCAGCTTGGGCATGACGCGCACGTGGCAGCCGCCGCACAGCTCGTCGCGCACCGCGACGAGCGCCAGTCCCTTGCGCTGCCGCGCCACCTTCAGGAACGGGTCGAGGTACTCCGGCGGGATGGTGGCGGCCAGAGCGCGGCGCTCCCCCTCGAGCCCTTCCTGCTCCCGGCGCAGCGCCGCCGCCGTCTCGTCCAGGCGCTTCTTCCCCTCCTCCGTGGCGCGGCGCTTCTCCTTCAGCCTCTCTTCAAGGGCCCGCAACGCAGCGCCGCGCTTCTCGGTCTCCTCCATCTCGAGCAGGATGCGCTCGTCGTGCGTCGCCCGCTCGGCCTTGCAGGTCTCGATCTCGTGCAGCATCGTCTGGTATTCCTTGTTGGTCTTGACCTCGAGGAGCTGGGACTGGTACTTGGCGATCTTGGTCTCGATCGCCATCAGCTCCCCCTCGAGGCGCCGGCGGTCCTTCTGCATCTCCTGCATGGCCGCGCGGGCCTTCTCGAGATCCTCCTGGGCCGCCAGAAGATCCTTCTCGAGGCGGGCCACCTCCGCCGGGATGGCGGCGATGCGCTCGGCCACGGCGTCCGAGGTCACCATCAGCTCCTGGAGCCGGACCAGGCGCCGGAGCCCCTCGTTCACGCCGTCCTCCGGGCATAAAAAAAGAGGTGCCCCCTTGCGGAGGCACCCCGGGGCGCGCAGCACCCGGGAGAGGCGGGTTCACGATCGGGCGGGATGAGAGGCGCCATCACGTTGCTCCCGGGTGGGCTTCGGTCCACCTGCGGGAAGGCGGGATTATAACATGCGGCCGCGCACGGCAGGCCGGCGCGGGGCCGTCTGCTTCGTGGCTGCTCCTTGACGATGGATCCCCATCGTCGCGTCGCAGCGCCTCGCATCCGGCCCCACGGCATCCCGAACGCGGCCGTTGCCATTTCCCGGAAAGGCTCCTAGAGTTAGGCCCGGCACAGGGGGCCCCGTGACGGAATCGAACTCGGGCCGGCGCCGGGCCGGCCGGCGCCGCGCCGCGCTCCATACCCAGATCTTCATCGGCATGATCGCCGGAGCGACGCTGGGGCTCCTGGCCAACAGGCGCTTCGGCGCCAGCCCGGCGTTGCTGTCGTTCATCGCCAACGTCACCTACCCCGCCGGGCAGATCTTCCTGCGCCTGATCTTCATGGTGGTCATCCCGCTCATCGTGGCCGCGCTCATCCTCGGGGTGGCCGAGCTGGGGGACATCCGCCGCCTCGGGCGCATCGGGCTCAAGACGCTCCTCTTCACCCTCGTCCTGTCCTCGACGTCGGTCCTGATCGGCATCGCCCTGGCGGACACGATCCGGCCGGGTGAGGGCCTGCCGCGCGCGTCGCGCGAGGCGTTGCTCGACGTGATGCACCGCTCGCAGGGCGAAGTGAAGGCGCCGGCGCGCGGCAAGACCGGGCTGCAGATCGCCCTCGACCTGATTCCCGAGAACCCCGTCGAGGCGATGGTCAATGCCTTCAGAGGGGAGATGGTCGCGGTGATGGTGTTCGCCCTGCTGATCGGGATCGCCCTGACCCTCGTCGAACGGCGCACGGTCGAGCCGCTTCTCGTCTGGCTGCAGGCTGTGTACGAGGTGGTCATGAAGGTCATCGCCCTCGCCATGCGCCTGGCTCCCTTCGGCGTGGCGGCGCTCCTGTTCACCATGACCGCGCGCGCCGGGTGGGACGTCCTGATGAAGCTGGGGCTCTACGTCCTCACGGTCCTGGGCGGCCTGGCCCTGCACCAGCTGGTGACCTACTCGATCCTGATCCGCTTCGTCGCCCGCTGCTCGCCGCTGTCCTTCCTGAGGCGCCTCAGCGAAGTGATGCTCACCGCCTTCTCGACCTCTTCGAGCAACGCCACGCTGCCCGTGACCCTGCGGGTCGCCTCGGAGGACCTCGGCATCCCCCGTCCGATCGGCGGCTTCGTGCTGACCCTCGGCTCGACGCTCAACCAGAACGGCTCGGCCCTGTACGAAGGGATCACGGTCCTCTTCCTGGCCCAGTTCTTCGACGTCCACCTCACCCTGGGCGGCCAGGTGACGGTCGTCCTGCTGTCGATCCTGGCGGGGATCGGCACGGCAGGAGTCCCGGGCGGATCGCTGCCGATGGTCACGGCCCTCCTGGTCACCGTCGGCGTGCCCGCCGAAGGGATCGGGATCATCCTCGGCGTGGACCGTCTCCTCGACATGTCACGCACCGTCCTGAACGTGACGGGCGACGTCACCGTGGCGGCGTGCGTCGCCCGGAGCGAAGGCCACATCCTGAAACCCTGATGGGCGATGCAAAACGCATGGTAGGATCGCCTCTCCCGGCCATCCCGTGTGGAAAGGACCGCGCATGGAACGCACCGCGGACGTGGTGATCATCGGAGGCGGCATCCAGGGCGCCAGCCTCGCCTACCACCTGGCGATGCGCGGCCAGACCGACGTCGTCGTCCTCGAGAAGGAGACCCTGGCCTCCGGGTGCAGCGGCCGGACCGGCGGGATGATCCGCCAGCACTACTCGACGGACCTGGTCACCGAGATCGCCAAGCAGGGACGCGATTTCTTCTCGACCTTCGACGAGGTGGTCGGCGGGCATTCGGGCTGGGTGCAGTGCGGCCTGGTCTACATGGTGACGGAGAAGGACCGCGAGGCGCTGCGCCACAACGTCGACCTGGGCCGGAAGCACGGCGTGCCGACGGGCCTCATCGACCCCTCGCAGGCGCGCGATCTGGTGCCGGGGCTGAACACCGACGGGGCGGTCGCCTTCGCCTTCGAGGAGGACGCCGGGTACGGGGACGGCTACGGCTCGACCGTCGCCTTCGCGAACCGCGCCCGCGACCTCGGCGTCACCATTCTACAAGGCACCCCCGCCATCGGCCTGCGCCGGGAGGGCGATCGCATCACGGGGGTTTTGACGCCGAAGGAGACGATCGGCGCCCGGGTCGTCGTGAACGCCGCGGGGCCGTGGGCCGACCGGCTCGGGCGCATGGTCGGACTGAACCTGCCGCTCAAGCTCGAGCTGATCGAAGAGGCCGTGATCCGGGTGGAAGCCCCGGACACCTACCCGATCCACACGCCATCGGTCTACGACTTCGTCAACGGTCTCTCGTTCCGCCCCGAGGGCACCGGTCACACGGTGGTCGCCGAGGGCAGCTCCTACTTCAAGGGGGCGCTCGACCCCGACGGCTACCCCACCAAGCCCTCCGACCGGTACATCGAGGACGTGTCGGTGCGCCTGGCGCGGGCCATGCCGCGCCTCGAGAGCGGATCGTGCCGCGGCGGCTGGGCCGGCCTGCTCGAGGGGACCCCCGACTTCCACCCTGTCATGGGCTGGGCCCCGGGCCTCGAGGGGTTCGTCCTCTGCTACGGCTTCTCAGGCCACGGCTTCAAGGAGGCCCCGGTGACCGGACGGCTGATCGCCGAGCTGATCCTGGACGGCACGCCGAGCCTCGACATCTCGCCGCTCGCCTTCGAGCGCTTCGAGCGCGGTGCCCTGCTGCGCTCGCTGTACAAAGACGACCCGGTCATGGCCTGAGTCCCGGCCCGATCCCGCCCAAGGACGCGACCCCGTGGCGACCCAACCGGCTGTGAAGGGCTACGACGCGATCGTCATCGGCGCAGGCCACAACGGCCTGACCGCGGCGGCCTACCTGGCGCGCGCCGGGCTCTCGACCCTGGTCCTGGAGCGCCGCGATCTCGTCGGCGGCTGCTGCGTCACGGAGGAGATCGCGCCCGGCTGCCGGGCTTCCACGACCTCCTACATCGCCAGCATGCTGCGGCCGGAGGTGATCCGCGACCTCGACCTGGGCGCGCACGGCCTGCGCATGGTCCCCTGCGAGCCGGGGCTGCAGATCGCCCTGCCGGAGGGCGAGACGATCCCCTGGTGGTCCGGGATGGACCGGACCCTCGCCGAGCTGCGGCGCCATTCGCCGCGCGACGCGGAGACCTTCGCGCGGGTCGACGCCCGGCTCAAGAAGCTGGCGCGCTACCTGCAACCCTACTTCCTCGAGCCGCCCCCGGACGTCCACGCGCGCGGGCTCGGCGGGCTCGCCGAGCTCCTGCGCACCGGCCGCCGCTTCTACGGCATCTCCGGCGACGAGATCGCCGGAATGGTCTCGTTCATGACCGGCAGCCTGGGCGACTTCCTGGATCGCCACTACGAGTCGGAGAAGATCAAGCGGCTCATCCTGGCCAACAACGTCTACGGCGCGCACAGCAGCCCCTACCGCCCGGGCACGGCGCTCGGCCTGCTGTTCCATCTCCTGTCCGGGGGCGAGCACGGTCTGCAAGGCTTCTACGGCCACGTCCTGGGCGGCATGGGCGCCATCACGCAGGCGATGGCGGCCGCCGGGCGCAAGCTGGGGGTGACCATCCGGACCGCGGCCCCGGTGGCCCGCGTGGCGGTGCGCGGCGGGCGCGCCCGCGCCGTCGTCCTTGAGGACGGCACGGAGATCCCGGCGAAGGTCGTCCTCTCGAACGCCGACCCGAAGCGCACCTTCCTGGGCCTGGTCGAGGCCGGCGACCTGCCGGCGGACTTCCGCCAGGCGGTGCGAGGGATCAAGATGGCCGGCCCCTGCGCCAAGGTCAATTTCGTGCTGAGCGAGGAGCCGAAGGTGAACGGCATGCCCGCGGACGCCGACCCCGGGCGGCGCTCGCTCTTCACGCTGGTCCCGACGCTCGAGGCGGCCGAGCGGATCTACGACGTCGCCAGGACCGGCGAGGTCCCCGAGGAGCTGTGGGTGGATTGCGTGGTGGCCTCGAACGTCGACGGCACGCTGGCGCCGAAGGGACGGCACATCATGACCTGCTTCGTGCAGTACGTGCCGTACCGCCTGCGCCAGGGGACCTGGGACGAGAAGCGCGAGGCGCTCGGAGACCGGGTGGTCGACACGATCGCCGCCTACGCCCCGAACGTGCCGGGGTCCATCGTCGCGCGGCAGGTCCTGACGCCGCTCGACCTCGAGCGCGTCTACGGCCTGACCGAGGGGAACATCTTCCACGGCGACCTGGTGCTCGAGCAACTCTTCTTCATGCGCCCGGTCGCCGGCTGGGCGCGCTACCGCTCGCCGGTCGCGGGCCTCTACCTGTGCGGCGCCGGCGCCCACCCCGGCGGCGGCGTCACCGGGGCCCCGGGCTACAACGCCGCCCGCATGGTCCTGAAGGACTGGCGCGCCGGCCGCCTGCGCTGATCAGCGCTCCGAGTGCCCGAGATCCTTCCCCGGCGCCACCCGGTCCCGCACGATCTGCTTCAGCTCCTTGATATCGGGGAAGCGCCCCATCGCCTTGCGCGACCAGAGGGTCTCGGGGCCCAGGCGGACCTCGAACACGCCGCCCGTCCCCGGCACCAGGGTGACGCCCGCCAGATCGGCCTCGAAGGTCGCCAGGATCTCCTGCGCCATCCAGGCCGCCCGCAGCATCCAGCGGCACTGCGTGCAGTATTCGATCTCGAGGCGCGGGCCGTCCTTCACCGGGACCTCCTTGCTCACGGCCGGCCCAGCGCGCCGGCGGCCAGGCGCGCCGCCTCGACCAGCGGCGGAAAGGGGCAGGCGCGGGCGAACTCGACGAGCGTCATCCAGGCGAAGGCATCGTGCTCCTCCGAGAGCACGACGTCGCCGACGGGCGCCTGGGCGCGGTACGCCACGACGAGCATGTCTTCCGCGTTGCGCTTCGCCTGGTAGGCGGTGACGGGGCGCGCCTCCACCTGCACGGAGAGCCCGCTCTCCTCCGCCGCCTCCCGCAGCGCCGCGTCGTAGGGCTGCTCGCCGGGCCAGACGCGCCCCGACAGCGCCTCCCAGGCGCCGGGCGCGGCGTCCTTGTCCGGAGCGCGCCGCATCGCCAGCAGCCGGTCGCCGCGGAAGACGAAGATGACGACGGCCGCGACGAACCCTGCGTGCTTCGTCATCGTGACGGGCGCCTCCGGGAGATCGGCCGCTCTGCGGATGGTCGAGGTGGGCCCACCT
>QHXZ01000060.1:27628-31075 GCA_003223165.1 Acidobacteriota bacterium | reverse complement strand
CTGGATGGGCTGCGCCGCGCGCCGGCGGCCGGGTCGGTGGCCGAGTCGACGCACCGCGCCCCCGCGTCGGTCCTGGGCCGGCAGCCGACGATCCCGCGCCTGGCCGACTCCACCGCGCTCGGGACGGTCACCCGGCACCGCTTCGAGTCGGGCGTCGTCCTGCTGCACGAGGAGCGCCACGACCTGCCCCTGGTGACCTTCTGCCTGGCCTTTCGAGGCGGGCGCGCGGGGGAAGGGCGCGAGAACTGCGGCATCACCCGCCTGATGCAGGCGACCATGCTGAAGGGAAGCGTGGCGCGCGACGCCCGGCAGGTGGCGATCGAGATCGAAGGGCTCGGGTCGGCGATCGAGCGCGTGGTGGACGAGGACTACTTCGGGTTCGCGATCAGCATCCTGTCGCGGACGGCGCGGCGCGGCTTCGAGATCCTGACCGACCTGGTGCGCCGTCCGGCCTTCCGCCACGAGGAGCTCGAGAAGGAGAGGGCCATCCTGCTGGCGGCCCAGGAGTCGATCAAGGACCAGTCGCTCCCCTACACCTTCCAGCTCTTCCGCCAGGCCGCCTTCGGCAGCCATCCGTACGCGCTGCCGTCCTTCGGGCACCAGATCGCCATGCAGTCGCTCAAGCGTGAGGACCTGGTCAAGTGGCACCGGGTGACGGTCCGGCCCGCCAACATGGTGATCGCGGTGGTGGGCGCCATCCCCGACCGGGAGGCGATCGAACTGGCCGGGATGGCGATCGCGGACTGGGTGCAGGAAGGGCACGGCGGCAAGGATCCGGGGCAGCTCCTTCCCTGGGGAGCGGCCGAGGTCGTGGAGACGCGGCGCCGCCGCCGGACCGCCCAGGTGATCGGCTTCCCCACGCCGGGGCTGCAGACCCCCGAGCGTTTCCCCCTCGACCTGATCCAGTCGGTCACCTCCGGGCTGGGAGGGCGCTTCTTCGAGGAGATCCGGGGCAAGCGGGGCCTGGCGTACGCCGTGCACGCCTTCAACTACCACCGGGTCGGCGGGGGGGCCTTCGCGGTCTACCTGGCGACCTCGCCCAAGGACGAGGCCGAGGCGCGCCGCGTCCTGTTCCAGGAGATCGCCCGCCTGCGGCGCGAAGGACCGCAGCGCGAGGAGGTCGAGCGGGCCGTGCGCTTCGCGCGCGGCGCGCACGCCATCGCCATGCAGGGGAACGCCTCGCGCGCCTTCCGCTACGCCGACGCCGAAGTGCGGGGCATCGGCGTCGAGGCGGTGCAGACCTATCCCGAGCAGGTGGCGGCCGTCGGCTACCAGGACGTGACCGACGCCATCTGGCGCTATCTCGATCCCGACCGCTGCGCTCTCGGAATCCTGCGCGGCAACGAACTGCTTCCCTAAAAGGCTGCGGGGAGTTTACTCGCCCGGACTCGGGCTCGGGGAGGGCTTTGCCTCGGGGGCCGGCGCGGCGTGCGGCGCCGGTGTAGGGGAGGCCTCCGGGCTGGGGGACGGGGCCGGAGCCGGGGACGGCGCCGGCGAAGGCGCCGGTGGCGTGGATGGGCCGGCCGGCGCGGGGGCCGCGGGCGCGGGGGACGTGGGCACCGGATGGGCCGCGGGCGGCGCGGCCGCGGGCGGCTTCTCCTCGCCCTCCGGGGCCTCGGGCTGCGGCTTCGGGTGCCGGCGCAGGTCGCCGGAGAGCCGCTTCACCTCGACGCGCTTGTTCTTCTCGCGCCCTTCCTCGGTCTCGTTGTCGGCGATGAAGCTCGTCGCGCCGTACCCCTTCACCACCAGCCGCTTCGCGTCGATGCCGTGCTGGACCAGCCAGGCCTTCAGGACCTCGCCGCGGCGCTGCGCCACGGCGCGGTTGCCGGCCGGCGTCCCCGTGCCGTCGGTGTAGACGCCGAGCTCGACGGTGACGTCGCTCCAGTAGTTCATGGCGTCGACCAAAAGCTCGATCCAGGCGTCGGTGCCCGGGTACAGCTCGATCCCCTTCAGGAACTTCACGTTCTGCAGGATCTGCGCCTCGGGCTTGTCGAGGCGCACGCGCGGGCAGCCTTCCTTGTCGATCTTCTGGCCGCGGGGCGTGTCGGGGCACTGATCGATGCCGTCCAGCACCCGGTCGCCGTCGCTGTCCTGCGGGCACCCCTTCTCGTCCACCGTGGCGCCGGGCGGGGTCAGCGGGCACTGGTCCACGCCGTCGACCACGCCGTCGTTGTCGGCATCGTGCGGGCAGCCGGCCGTCGCGCTGTCGATCGGATCGACGATGGCGCCCTTCGGGGTGTCGGGGCACTTGTCGAGGCCGTCCGGGATGCCGTCCCCGTCGGTGTCCATCTTGCGCCCCTCGGGCGTGACCAGGGCTCCCTTGGGGGTGTCGGGCTCCTTGTCGAGGCCGTCCGGCACGCCGTCGCCGTCCGAGTCGAGCGGGCAGCCCTGCTCGTCGACGGGCCAGGATCGCGGCGTGTCGGGGCACTTGTCGATGCCGTCCATGACCCCGTCGCCGTCGAGGTCCCACGGGCAGCCATCGTGCTTGTCGACCAGGGCGCCCTTGGGAGTATCGGGGCAGCGGTCGCGCAGGTCCAGCACGCCGTCGCCGTCGGAGTCGGCCGGCACGCCGCCGCCGAAGACCCAGGTCAGGCCGGCGGTCACGTGCTGGTTCTGGTAGATCTCGAGGACCGCGTACTCCTCCTCGAACTCGGCGCGGAACGACATGTACGGCGTCATCCGGAAGCGGATGCCGCCCGCCAGGGTGACCACGCGCGCCCGGTTGTCGCCGCGCGTCGACGGGGCGGAGAAGTCGGGGCTGGGCGTGAAGTAGAGGAGGCCGAGCCCGAAGCCCAGGTAGGGCTTGAAGCGGCGCCGCTCGTTCCCCGGGTTGATGATGTAGCGCGCGATGTAGGAGTCGGAAAGGAACTTGCGGCGGGGATTGGCGAGGAAGACCGTCGGATTGCGGACGAGCGTGCTGTTCTCGTTCTGCAGCTGCTCGTCGCCGCCGTGGCGGTACTGGAGCTCGATCTCGTAGGCGGGCTTCCAGTTGTAGCCCAGCCGGATGCCGTACGAGACGCCGTTGCCGATCCCCAGCTCGTTGGCGTAGAAGGCGTTGCCGGCGAAGAAGCCGATCTCCTTCGAGCCCTTGCGCTCCTCGGCGGTGCACGGCGCGGCAGTGAGCGCCAGCGCCACCAGAACCGTCGCCATGCGCGCCGCCGCGACGACGCCCCGGCTTCCTCTCATGCCGCACCCTCGAAAAGAAAGGCCGCCGGACCGCACGCGAACACGGACCGCCCCGGCACCCCGTGCCTTGAGGAAATGTTTAGAAAAGCGGCGCATGCTAACACACGGTTTTTCGGCCTGTCAACGCCGCGCGCCGTGCGTGGGCCGTCCCGTGCGGCTTGCGCGCAGCGCCCCTGGGAGCGCGCGTCGGATATGCTATCCTTTTTGGGCCCATCCCGGGACCAGCGCGAGGGAGGCGCTCCGTGCGGGAAGTCGCTCGAT
>QHXZ01000060.1:0-27621 GCA_003223165.1 Acidobacteriota bacterium | reverse complement strand
TCCAAGCCCACCTTCCGCCGGCGGCTCCTGTTCGCCTCGGTGCTTTTCATCGCCCTTTTCGTGGCCGATCTCTACCTTTTCGCCAACCTGGCCTTCCGCGACCTGGGGCACCAGGTGATCGACGGGGCCTTCCGCGAGTCGCTCCGCGTCCTGGGGGACGCCCAGCCCCCGCCGCCGGCCACCGCCTCGCCCGACGAGGCCGGGACCGAGGCGCCGCCGGCCGAGCTCTGCCCGCCGCGCGACCCCCAGTCGCCCTCGCGGGCCTACCCTTGCGCCGGCCCGACTCCGGGGGAGGTCACGGCGCCGCGCATCTTCCGCTCGCGGGTCGTCAGGGGGCAGCGGATCATGGCCGACGCCGACGGCCACATCGCCAGGTTCATTTTCGGGCAGGAGATCCAGATCGAATCGGGCGCGGGGCCCCGGCAGCCGATCGTCCCCGGCCACGAGGAGGTCGAGGAGGAGTGGGACACCGGAGAGCGGCGGGAGCCGGTCATCGCCCTGCGCCGTCCGGCGGGGACGGAGGCCGGGATGGGCCAGGAGATCGGCATCCCCCGCGACGCCATCGAGCGGCAGGTGGCGCAGATCCAGAGGGACCTCCAGCTGAAGCTCTGGATCGGCGCCACGGTGGCCGTGCTGATCCTCCTGGTGGCGTTCCTGTACGTGCTGCGCCTGCTGCACCGGACCCGGCTGCAGGAGGCGCAGGCGCAGATGGACGACCGGCTGGCGCACGTCGGAGCGCTGGCGGCGGGCCTGGCGCACGAGATCAGGAACCCGCTCAATGTCCTGAGCATGAATCTGCAGATGCTCGAGGAGGAGATCGCCTCGGGCGCCGCGACCGACGGGGGCGACGCCCGCACCTACCTGACCGCGCTGCAGGGCGAGATCCGGCGCCTCAGCAACCTGGTCAACAACTTCCTCTCCTACGCGCGCCCCACCCAGCCGCGCTTCGAGACCAAGGACCTGAACCGGATCCTGCGCGAGATCTGCCTGTTCGTGAAGCCCGAGTTCGAGGCGCGCTCCCTGACCCTGAGGCAGGACCTGACCCCCTACCTCCCGCCGGTCGACCTGGACGAGGCGCTCCTCCGCCAGGCGGTGATGAACATCCTGATCAACGCCACGCAGGTGCTCAAGCCGGGAGGAAAGGTGACGGTGCAGAGCCGCGTCGGCCCCCAGGGCGAGGCGATCGTCGCCATCGAGGACGACGGCCCGGGCATCCGGCCGGAGGACCTGGAGAAGATCTTCGAGGTGTTCTATTCGACCCGGGGAGGGGGCACGGGCCTGGGGCTGGCGATCGTCTCCCGCGTCATGGAGGCGCACGGCGGCTCGATCCGGGTCGAAAGCGAGCCCGGCAAGGGGGCCCGCTTCATCCTGACGCTGCCCCGCCGGCACGCGGCCGAGGCGTCCGCCGGCGCCGAGGCGGCGGCCGCCCCGGGCCGCCCGTGACGGCGCGCCCCGCGGCACCGGCCTCGAAGAGGGAGGCCGCGGCGCGCGCCGAGGAGCTGCGCCGCCAGATCTGGTTCCACCGCAAGCGCTACTACGTCGACGCGCAGCCCGTCATCTCCGACGGCGAGTACGACGCGCTCGAGCGCGAGCTGGCCGAGATCGAGACGCGCTTCCCGGACCTGATCACGCCCGACTCGCCGACCCAGCGCGTCGGCGCCGAGGTGGCCGGCGAGCTGCCGACCGTCCGGCACGCCGTGCCGATGCTCAGCCTCGACAACGTCGCCTCGTTCGAGGAGCTCCAGGAGTGGCACGCGCGCCTCCTGCGCGCGCTCGGACGCGACGAGGGCGCGGCGCCGATCCCCCTGGTGGCGGAGCTCAAGATCGACGGCGTCTCGGTGTCTCTCCTCTACGAGGAGGGGGCGCTGCGGCGCGCGGTCACGCGCGGCGACGGGTTCGAGGGGGAGGACGTCACCTCGAACGTGCGCACCATCGGGACGGTCCCCCTGCGGCTGCTCGAGCCTGTCCCCTTCCTCGAGGCGCGCGGCGAGGTCTACTACCCGCTCAAGGAGTTCGCCGAGATGAACCGGCGCCGCGAGGAGGCGGGCGAGCCGGCCTTCGCCAACCCGCGCAACGCGGCGGCCGGCACCATCAGGCTGCTCGACCCGCGCCTGGCGGACTCCCGCCCGCTCAACCTCTTCGTCTGGGGTCTGGTGCGCCTCGAAGGCCGGCCGAGGCCCGGGAGCCACTCCGCCGGGCTGCAGGCGCTGCGCGACCTGGGACTGCGGGTCAACCCGAACACGCGGCTCTGCGGCGGCCTCGACGAAGTCGAGGCGTTCTGCCGGCAGTGGAGCGGGAAGCGCGATACCCTGGACTACGAGGTGGACGGCTGCGTCATCAAGGTCGACCCGCTCGACCTGCAGGAGGCGGCCGGCTCCACGGCCCGCGCGCCGCGCTGGGCCTGCGCCTACAAGTTCCCGGCCCGCCAGGCGACCACGACGGTGCGGGCCATCGAGGTGCAGGTGGGGCGCACCGGGGCGCTCACGCCGGTCGCGATCCTGGAGCCGGTGCGTCTCGCCGGCTCCACCATCTCGCGCTGCACGCTGCACAACGAAGAGGAGCTGCGGCGCAAGGACGTGCGGGTCGGCGATCGGGTCCTGATCGAGAAGGGCGGGGATGTCATTCCGCGCATCGTCCAGGTGATCCTGGAGGCGCGGCCCGCCGGCGCCGCGCCGTTCGCCTGGCCCGAGCGCTGCCCGGCCTGCGGCTCGGCCGTGGTGCGGCCGGAGGGGGAGGCGCTCTCCCGCTGCCTGAACGCCTCCTGCCCGGCGCGCCTCAAGGAGTCGATCCTGCACTTCGCCCGCCGCGAGGCGATGGACATCGAGGGGCTCGGCGAGGCCCTGGTGGACCAGCTGATCGCCCGCGGCATGGTGCGGGAGGTCGCCGACGTCTACGCCCTCTCGGCCGACGCGCTCGCCGGCCTCGAGAGGATGGGCAAGAAATCGGCCCAGAACCTCATGCAGCAGATCGAGCGCAGCAAGAGCGTCCCGTTCGAGCGCGTCATCTTCGCCCTCGGGATCCGTTTCGTCGGAGAGCGCACGGCGCAGCTCCTGGCGACGGCCTTCCCGTCGATCGACGCCCTCATGGAGGCGGGCCCCGAGGATCTGATGAAGGTGCACGAGATCGGGGAGCGCGTGGCGGAATCGATCCGGCAATTCTTCGCCCAGGCCGAGAACCGCAGGCTGGTCGAGAGGCTGCGCCAGGCCGGGGTCAGCCTGCGCGGCACGGGCCCCGCGCCCCTGGCGAGCGGCCCATTCACCGGCAAGACCTGCGTCGTCACCGGCACGATCGAGGGATACACGCGGGACGAGATTAAAATGATGCTGCGCCGCCAGGGGGCCCGCATCGCCGAGTCGGTCTCGAAGAAGACCGACCTCCTGATCTGCGGCGCCGATCCCGGGTCGAAGCTGGACAGGGCGATCAAGCTGGGGGTCAAGGTGATGGACGCGGAGCAGTTCCGCCTTCTGATGGGGCCCGGCAGGCCGGGCGCCGGCGAGAGCGGCGCAGGCGCGGGCGGCGCCGGTGCGGAGGGCGCTGGCGCGGCCGGCGGCGGGAGGTCGCGTGGCTGATTCCAAGGGGCAGGTGATCGTCATCGACGATGACGAGGGAAACCGCCGCAGCACCGAGATGGCCCTGCGCAAGGACGGCTACGTGGTGGCGTCGTTCGACTCGGGCCAGGAAGGGATCGAATACCTGAAGGGGCACGGCACCGACCTTCTGGTGACCGATCTGCGGATGCCGGGCATGGACGGCCTGGAGGTCCTCAAGCAGGCGAAGGCGGCCGATCCGGGGATCGCCGTGCTGGTGATCACCGGGTTCGGCTCGGTGGAGTCGGCCGTGGACGCCATGAAGCAGGGGGCCGATGACTACCTCCAGAAGCCGGTCAACCTGGTCGAGCTGAGGAAGCGCGTGGCGGTCGCGGTCGAGAAGCGCCGCCTGGCCCAGGAGGTGGCGCGCCTCAAGGAGCGGCTCCAGGAGAAGTTCTCCTTCGGGCAGATCGTCGGGGCGTCGCCCGGCATGCAGCAGGTGCTGCACCAGCTGTCGCTCGTGGCGCCCACCCGCAGCAGCGTGCTGATCATCGGGGAGAGCGGCACCGGCAAGGAGCTGATCGCCAACGCCATCCACCAGCACTCGCCGCGCAGGGATTTCCGCTTCCTGCCGATCAACTGCGCCGCCATCCCCGCCGACATCCTGGAGAGCGAGCTGTTCGGCCACGAGCGCGGCGCCTTCACGGGGGCCGTGCAGCGCAAGGCGGGGAAGTTCGAGCTGGCGGACCGCGGCACGCTCTTCCTGGACGAGATCGGCGAGATGCCTCTGCCGCTGCAGGCGAAGATCCTGCGCGTGCTCGAGGATCGCTCGTTCATGCGCGTCGGGGGGACCCAGACGATCCAGGTGGACGTGCGCATCATCGCCGCCACCAACTCGGACCTCGAGCAGAAGGTCGCTTCCGGCGCCTTCCGCAGCGATCTGTACTACAGGCTCAAGGTCGTGACCATCGCCATCCCGCCGCTGCGCGAGCGGCCGGAGGACGTCCCGATCCTGACGCACCGGTTCTTCGAGGCCTTCAAGGCGGAGAACGGCCGGCCCGACCTCACGCTGGCTCCGGAAGTCCAGGAAGCCCTCCTGCGCGCCCGCTGGGAAGGAAACGTGCGCGAGCTGCGCAACGTCCTCGAGAGCCTGGTGGTCCTCGCCCCGCCGGGGGCGACGACCCTCGGCCTGGAGGACCTGCCGGAGAACTACCGCAACGCCCAGACCGCGGGCCCCCAGCCGGCCGCGGTCGCCGCCGGTCCGGCCCGCACCATGGACGAGATCGAGAAGGAGGCCATCCTGAGGACCCTGCAGGAGACCGGTGGCAACCGCACCCGCGCCGCCGAGATCCTCGGCATCGGCCTCAGGACCCTGCAGCGCAAGCTGCGCGACTACGGACACGCCGCGGGAGAGGACTGAACCGGCAGGGAGGCGCGCCCCGGCGTCAAAATGACGCACCGGCGCGGTCCTCCGTTGCCGTCCGGCGCCTCCCGCCGGCCGCGAAACCCCGCAAACGCGATTCCACCCGCCGTGGCATGACCCTTGCTTTTCCTCCCGGGCGTCATGGGCGTGCCACGGTGAAGACGATCCTGGTCATCGACGACGACGAGGCGGTGCTCCGGTCGTACGGTCTCCTGCTCGGGCGGCTGGGACACCGGGTGCTTCTCGCGGGGGACGGCGAGAAGGCGCGCCGCGACCCGGACTCCCTCCGCGGCGTCGACCTGCTTATCCTTGACGAGAGGATGCCGGGGACGACCGGCCTGGACCTCCTGGCAGCCATGCGGTCGCGGTGGGGCGCTGCGGGGGCCGCCCCGGCACCCCCCTTGGCGGTCCTGCTGGTGAGCGCCCTCCTGAGCGACGACCTGAAGCGTCGGGCGGCGGGGCTGGGGGTCGCCGAAGTGATCGAGAAGCCCGTCAACCCCGCCCGGCTTTTGGCCAGCGTGCGGGCGGCGCTGGGCGAAGGCTGAGTTGACGGGGATTTCCGCGCGGGTCTATACTCGATTTTCCAACGAGGAGCATGAAACTGATGAAGAAGCACGGTCAGCTGATCACGCTGGCATTGATCGCCTCGGCCTCCGTCATCTTCGGCATGGTGCTGGCGGGCGGCCTGAACCTCACCCTTCCCGGCCGCGCCGCCGAAGCGGCCGGAGCGGACGACAGGCCGCTGCACGCCGCGGCGACGGCGCAGCTGGCCGCGGCGCAGGGCACCGCGGGCACGCTGCCGGCATCGTTCGCGGACATCGCCGAGCGCGTCAACCCGGCGGTGGTCAGCATCACCTCCACCGAGACGGTCAAGCCGAAGGAGCGCGGCAAGGGACAGCCGTTCCACGGCGACCCGTTCGAGTTCTTCTTCGGCCCGGGCGGCCCCGAGCGGCGCCGCTTCAAGGAGCAGCAGCCCGAGGAGCCGCGCTTCGAGCAGAGCGGTGGGTCGGGCTTCCTGATCAGCGACGACGGTTCGATCCTGACCAACAACCACGTCGTCGAGGACGCCACCAAGATCAAGGTCAACCTGACCGGCGATCGCCACGACTACATGGCGGAGGTGATCGGCACCGATCCGAGCACCGACTTGGCGCTCATACGCATCAAGATCGACAAGAAGCTTCCGTACCTCAGGCTGGGAGACTCCGAGGCCATGCGCGTGGGGGACTGGGTGATGGCGGTGGGCAACCCCCTGCAGTACGAGCACACGGTCACGGTCGGCGTGGTGAGCGCCAAGGGGCGCGTCCTGCCGGGCCTGTCGCGCGACTTCTCGCTGGACAACTTCATCCAGACCGACGCCGCCATCAACTTCGGCAACTCGGGCGGCCCGCTGGTGAACCTGGCCGGCGACGTGATCGGCGTCAACACCGCCATCAGCAGCGTCGGCCAGGGAATCGGCTTCGCGGTGCCGATCAACGTCGCCAAGGAGATCATGGGCCAGCTGAAGGCCAAGGGGAAAGTCTCGCGCGGCTACCTGGGGATCAGCCTGGCGGAGATCTCCCCCGACCTGCAGGAGGCGTGGGGCCTGAAGGACGACAAGGGGGCCCTGGTGCAGTCGGTCGTGGCGGGCCTGCCCGGCGACGAGGCCGGGATCAAGAAGGGGGACGTGATCGTCGCCGTGGACGGGCGCACCATCGGCAGCCGCAATGAAGTGGTCCGCCTGATCTCCGCGAAGGATCCGGGCTCCACCGTGAAGCTCACCGTCCTGCGCAACGGCAAGGAGGTGGCCGTGACCGCCAAGCTGGCCGATCGCGCCCAGTACGTCGGCAAGACGGGCGAGGAGCCGGAGAGCGAGGGCGGCGCGCCCGAGGAGCCGAACGAGAAGAGGCTCGGCATCTCGGTCGACGACCTGACCCCGGCGGTCCTGCAGGAGCTCGAGCTGCCCCGCGACACCAACGGCGTGGTGGTGAGCCGCGTGTCGCGCGTCTCCGAAGCGTACGACAAGAACATCGGCGAGGGAGACGTGATCACCGAGGTCAATCGCGTGCCGGTCAAGAGCGTCGCCGACTATCGCCGCGAGATCCGCAAGGTCAAGGAGGGCGGCCTGGTGGTCCTGTACGTGGTCAGCCCCAGCAGCCGCACCGGCGGCGATTCGATCTCGCGCTACGTGACCCTGCGCCTGCAGGGGCAGGGCGACTAGGCGATCCGGCCGCGGGGGCCGCGGGCCGCGCGGCTCCTCATCCCACCTCGAAGCGGGATCCGGGTGACCGGGTCCCGCTTTTTCCTATATCATCGGTGACGCGTGAAAGAGAAAATCCTGGTCATCGACGACGAGGAGGCGATCCGGAAGTCGCTGCGCATGGTCCTCGAGTACGAGGGATACGAGTGCCTCGAAGCCGGCGCCGGGCAGGCCGGGATCGAGATGCTGCGCCGCGAGGGCCCCGACGCGGTCCTCCTCGACATCAAGATGCCGGGCATGGACGGACTGGAGGTCCTGCAGTCCGTGCGCGCCAAGGACGCGCACACGCCCGTGCTGATGATCTCGGGGCACGGCGACATCCCCACCGCGGTCGAGGCGATCCAGAAGGGCGCCTACGACTTCCTCGAGAAGCCCCTCGAGTCGGAGCGGGTGCTCACCGCGCTGCGCAACGCCATCGAGCGCAAGCGCCTGCGCGAAGAGAACCTGCGCCTGAGGCACCAGGCCGAGGCGCGCTTCGAGCTGGTGGGTGACTCGGCGGCGCTCAAGGCGGTGCGCGAGTCGATCGCCCGCGCCGCCCCGAGCCACGCCACGGTGCTGGTCAGCGGCGAGAGCGGCACCGGCAAGGAGCTGATCGCCTGGGAGATCCACAAGCGCAGCCCGCGGGCCGAGAAGCCCTTCGTCAAGGTGAACTGCGCCGCCATCCCCGAGGACCTGATCGAGTCTGAGCTGTTCGGGCACGAGAAGGGGTCGTTCACCGGCGCCACGGCCCGCCAGACCGGGAAGTTCGTGCAGGCGGACGGCGGCACCATTTTCCTGGACGAAGTGGGGGACATGAGCCCGCGCACGCAGGCCAAGGTGCTGCGCGTGCTGGAGGGGGGCGACGTCGAGCCGGTCGGCATGGCCAAGACGCTGCGCGTCGACGTGCGGGTGATCGCCGCCACCAACCGGGACCTGAAGGCCCTCACCGGCGCGGGCGGCTTCCGCGAGGACCTCTACTTCCGCCTCAACGTCGTGCCGATCCCCTGCCCGCCGCTGCGCGAGCGGCGCGAGGACATCCCGGCGCTCGTGCGCCACTTCGTGGGCCTGTTCAGCCGCGAGAACAACTATCGCCCCAAGCGCTTCGAGCCGGCGGCGCTCGACGTCCTGATGGGGCGCCCCTGGCGCGGCAACATCCGCGAGCTGAGGAACGCGGTCGAGCGGCTGATGATCATGGTGGAGAGCGACGCGATCACGGCCGCGGACGTCGAGGCCTTCGAGCCGGAGCCGCTCGCCGCGTCGGCGGCCCCGTCCGCCGCCCCGGCGGCCGCGGCCGGGGGGCCCGGCGCCGGCCCGTCCGGCGCCCCGGCCGGTCCCGATCCGGCCTCCTTCCGCACCCTGCAGGAGTACCGCGACGAGGCCGAGAAGGCGTTCATCCTGAAAAAGCTGAAGGAATACCGCTGGAACGTGTCGCGCACCGCCAAGGCGATCGACACCCCGCGCAGCAACCTGTACAAGAAGCTCGAGCAGTACGGCATCACCCGGGACCAGATCCAGGAATGAGCGGCCGCCGCGCGGTCGTCATCGTGGACGGCGTGCGGACCCCGTTCTGCAAGTCGTGGGGCGTCCTCGAGCAGATCCCGGCCGACGAGCTGTCGCGCATCACCCTGGCGGAGGCGATGGCGCGCATCGACCTCGATCCCGCGGTCGTGGACGAGGTGATCGTCGGCAACATCGCCCAGCCGGCCGACACCACCACCCTGGCGCGCGTGGCGGCCCTCAAGGCCGGCGTGCCGCGCCGCGTCCCCGCCTTCACGCTGAACCAGAACTGCGGCTCGGGCATCCAGGCGATCGTCAGCGCCTACCACCGCATCGAGTCGGGCCTGGCCGACGTGATCCTCGCCGGCGGGGTCGAGTCGATGTCGCGCATCCCGTTCCAGCTGGGACAGGGCTTCACCGACCGGATCATGGGCCTGCGCAGGGCCCGCACGCCGGCGGGCCGCCTGGCCGCCCTGCTGCGCTTCCGCCTGCGCGACCTGACCCCCGTCTCGGCCCTCGAGGTGGGCTTGCGCGACGCCATCTGCGGCCTCAACATGGGCGAGACCGCCGAGGTGCTGGCGCGCCGCTTCCGCATCGCCCGCGAGGAGCAGGACGCCTTCGCCCTCGAGAGCCACCGGCGCGCGGTGGCGGCCCGCGCGCGCCTGCGCGAGGAGATCGTGCCGGTCTTCCCGCCGCCGCGGCTCGACCCGGTGCAGGACGACGTCGGACCGCGGGAGGACCAGTCGATGGAGCAGCTGGCGCGCTTGAAGCCGGCCTTCGACCGGCGCTACGGCACCGTGACCGCGGGCAACTCCTGCATGCTCACCGACGGCGCCGCCGCCCTCGTCGTCATGGCGGAGGAGCGCGCGCGGGCGCTCGGCATGCCGTACCTGGGCCGCATTCGCGCCTACGGCTTCGCCGGCCTCGATCCGTCGGTGATGGGGCTGGGGCCGGTCTACGCCACGGCCGTGGCGTTCCGCCGCGCCGGCATCGGCCTGGGGGAGGTCGGGCTGGTGGAGATCAACGAGGCCTTCGCGGCCCAGGTGCTGGCGGTGCGCCGGGCCTTCGCTTCGCCCGAGTTCGCGCGCGACGAGCTGGGGCTCGCGCAGCCTCTCGGCGAGATCGATCCGGCGCTGACCAACGTCAACGGGGGCGCCATCGCCCTCGGGCACCCCGTCGGATGCTCGGGGGCCCGCCTGACGCTGACGCTCTTGAAGGAGATGGCGCGGCGCAACGTCGCCCTGGGGCTGGCCACGCTCTGCATCGGCGGGGGCCAGGGGGCGGCCCTGGTGCTCGAGCGGTCGTAACGAGGTCGCGGCACGGCGCGGCGGGTCACGGCGCGCGCGGGGGGAGGGGATGGCGGATCGCGACAAGGCTCTTGCGGCGCGGGGTGGGGAGAGGACCCTGCCGTTCCAGGGGCCGGGGCTGCTCTTCGAGACGCGCCGCGACGGGCTGGCCTTCCTGATCTTCGACCGCCCGGGGGAGAAGGTCAACGTCCTCGACGGGGCCCTGGTCGCCGTCCTCGAGATCCTGCTGCAACAGGCCGCGCGGGACAAGAACGTGCGCGGGCTGGTCGTGACCAGCGCCAAGCCGGGATCCTTCATCGCCGGCGCGGACGTCAACGCCATCCGCGCCCTGCGCACGGCCCACGACGCCGAGGACGTCTCGCGCCGGGGGCAGCGGCTGTGGGACAGCCTCGAGCGGCTGCCGTTCCCGGTGGTCGCCGCCATCAACGGCACCTGCCACGGCGGCGGCACCGAGCTGGCGCTCGCGTGCCACTTCCGCGTGGCGGCCGACGACCCGCGCGTCGACATCGGCCTGCCCGAGGTGCGGCTCGGGATCATCCCCGGCTGGGGGGGGACGCAGCGCCTGCCGCGCCTCGTCGGGGTCGCGACGGGCCTCGACCTGATCCTGACCAGCCGCTCGCTCAACGCGCGCCGGGCGCTGAAGATCGGGCTGGTGGACGAGGTGGCTCCGCCCGAGTACCTGCTCGAGGCGGCGGAGCGGCTGGTGCGCGAGGCCGCCGACGGCCGCCGCCGCCCGCGCCGGCGCGCCGCGGACGGCCTGCTCGCCCGGATCAATCCGATCGGCATCGCCCGCGCCACGATCGCCGGGGTGGTGGCGCGGCGCGGGCTGCGGCGGCGCGTGCGGCAGGCGGACTACCCCGCCCCTTACCGCGCCGTCGAGGCGGTGGTACACGGTCTGCGCGCGGGCATGGCATCGGGCCTGCGGCGCGAGGCGGAGCTCCTCGGACAGGTGGCCGCCGGCCGCACCTGCAAGAACCTGGTGGCGCTCTTCTTCATGCAGCAGGCGGCGCGCAAGGACTCCGGCGTACCGGAGGGCGCGGCCCGGGCGCGCGAGGTGCGCTCGGCGGTGGTGCTGGGCGCGGGCGCCATGGGGGGCGGCATCGCCCAGGCGCTGGCGCGCGCCGGCGTCGGCACGCGTCTGAAGGACATCGACCCCGCGGCGCTGGCGCGCGGCATGCGGGCGGCCTGGGACCTCTACCGCGCCGACCTCAAGAAGGGCCGCATCAGCAAGCGCGAGTTCGACCAGCGGATGGCCCTCATCCGCCCGACCCTGGAGTACACCGGGATGCGCGGCGCGGAAGTGGTGATCGAGGCGGTCGTCGAGTCGCTGCCGGTCAAGCACAAAGTCCTCCAGGACGTCGAAGCGGTCGTGCCCGAGGGGTTCGTCTTCGCCACCAACACTTCGTCGCTGCCGATCGCGCAGATCGCCGCCCCGGCGCGGCGGCCGCAGGACGTCGTCGGCATGCACTTCTTCAACCCGGTGCACCGCATGCCGCTGGTGGAGGTGATCCGCGGCCCGCAGACCTCCGACGAGGCGGTGGCGACGGTGGTGCAGCTCGCCAAGCGGATGGGCAAGACGCCGATCGTGGTGGGCGACGCGCCGGGGTTCCTGGTGAACCGGATCCTGATGGCCTACCTGGGCGAGGCGCTGATCCTGGCCGAGGAGGGCGCGCGCATCGAAGAGGTCGACCGGACGATGGCCGCCTTCGGCATGCCGATGGGGCCGTTCGCGCTCCTGGACCAGATCGGCATCGACGTCGCGGCCCACGTGGCGACCGTCCTGGCCGAGGCCTTCCACGATCGGGCCCCGCGCTCGACGGCGCTGCAGGTCCTCAAGGACAAGGGGTGGCTCGGCCGCAAGTCGGGCCGCGGCTTCTACGTCTACCGCGGCCACGCCGAAGGCGCCGCCGAGGGCGGCGCAGGGGGAGGAGCGGCCGGCGGCGCCGGGGGCGACGCCTCCCGTGCAGCGCGCGAGGTGAACGTCGCCGTCTACGGGCTGATCTCCGCCGCCGAGCGCCAGGACCTCGACCCGGGACCGACCGAGGCGCGCCTGGTGCTGCCGATGATCAACGAGGCGGCGCGCTGCCTGGCGGCGGGGATCGTCGCCGCGCCGGCGCAGGTCGACCTGGCGATGGTCCTCGGCACCGGCTTCCCCCCCTTCCGCGGCGGCCTCCTGCGGCACGCCGACAGCCTGGGCCCGACAACCGTGGTGCAGGGCCTCGAGGCGCTCGGTGCGCGACACGGCGCGCGCTTCATGGCCGAGCACCTGCTTTTGGAGATGGCCCGCGACGATCGCCGCTTCTACACCGACTGAAGGACAGCGTCCGAGGCCGCCGCGACCGCGGCCGATGTGACGGGAGGCTCGAGCATGGCACGACCCGCAGCCGCGGCCGGCGCCGCGCCCCTGAGAAGCTTCATGAAGTCCCTCTTCAACGGCCACCTGGAGGCCGACCTGGTCTTCCCGTACCCCCGGCAGGACGCCGAGGCCAAGGAGACGCTCGGGCTGCTGCTCGAGTCGTTCCGCGGCTGGGCGCGCCAGAACCTCGACGGCGGCGCCATCGACCGCAGCGGCCAGTTCCCCGCCCACGTCGTGAAGGGGCTCAAGGAGCTGGGGATGATGGGCATGACCATCCCCGAGGAGTACGGCGGCGCGGGGCTGCCGATTACCTCGTACTGCGCCACCGCGACCATCGTCGGCGCCCATCTCGGCATCGGCAGCAAGGGGGTGGTGCTGTACGGCAGCGCGGAGCAGAAGAAGCGCTTCCTGCCGGCCGTGGCGCGCGGGGACCTGCTGGCCGCCTACGCCCTGACCGAGCCGACCTCCGGGTCCGACGCCGCCTCGCTCAAGACCCGGGCGGTGTGGGACGCGGCGCGCCAGGTCTGGGTGATGAGCGGCGGCAAGCGCTACATCACCAACGGCGGGGTCGCCGGCCTGTTCACCGTCTTCGCGCGCACCGAGGTCGACGGCAAGGACCGGATCAGCGCCTTCATCGTCACGCGCGACCTCCCCGGGGTCTCCACCGGCAAGGAGGAGGAGAAGCTCGGCCTGAAGGGCTCCTCGACCACCGACCTGTACCTCGAGAAGGTGCCGGTGCCGAAGGAGAACCTTCTCGGCGAGCCTGGGCGCGGCTTCAAGTACGCCATGGAGATCCTGAACGACGGCCGCGTGTCGCTGGCCGCCGGCACCGTCGGCGGCGCCAAGGAGATGATCGACCAGGCGGTGAAGTACGCCCGCGAGCGCCGCCAGTTCGAGCGGCCGATCGCCGAGTTCGAGATGATCCGCGGCAAGATCGCCGAGATGATGACCGGCACCTACGCGGCCGAGAGCATGGTCTACCTCACGACCGGCCTGGCGGAGCGCGGCGACGTCGACTACTCGATCGAGTCGGCCCTTTCCAAGATCTTCTCCTCCGAGAACGCCTGGCGGGTGATCAACCACGCGGTGCAGATCGCCGGCGGCAACGGTTTCATCAAGGAGTACCCCTACGAGCGCTACCTGCGCGACTGCCGCATCAACATGATCTTCGAGGGGACGAACGAGATCCTGCGCCTGTTCGTGACCCTGGCCGGCGTGCACACCCTGGGCGAGGAGCTGAAGAAGGTGGGGCGCGCGCTGAAGGATCCGATCTCCCAGATCGGCGTGCTGTCGGAGTTCGCCGTCAAGAAGATCCGCCAGGCGGTGAGCGACGAGCAGCTCCCGGACATCCAGCCCCCGCTGGCCAAGACGGCGGCGCGCGCCGCCCACTACGCCGAGGCGCTGTCGGTCACCGCCGAGAAGGCCCTGCGCGCCCACGGCAAGGGGATCGTCGAGCGCGAGTTCGTCCAGGAGCGCCTGGCCGAGGCCGCCGGCGACCTCTACGCCCTCATCGCCTGCCTGGCGCGCGCCAACGACCGCATCCGGAAGGAGGGCGCCGAGGCGGCTCGGCGCGACATCCTCCTCACCCGCACCTTCGGCAACGCCGCCTGGCGCCGCATCCGCCGCTGGCTCTACCAGGTGGAGAAGAACCAGGACGACAACCTCGCCAAGGTGAGCGACCTGGCCTACGAGCAGGGAGGGTACGGGGCCGACCTGGTCCCTTGAAGGGACCCTCCCTAAGGGGGAGCGGGCCGCGGGGGGAAGCGGTAGACAAGGATTAGCCAGTCGAGGTGCGGGTCGGCGCCCTCCGTCGCCACACGGCGCTTCAGGGCGATCAGGTCGTTCACGCTGGCGGCGTAGACGCCCGGCGGTGGGGGATCGGACACGGTCTCCTCGAAGGTCCAGGGACGCCAGCGGATGCCGTAGTACTCCGGCTGGCCCGGCCCCCAGTAGCCGAGCGCCAGCTCCGGGATGCGGTTCTCCTCCTGGTAGCGCGCCAGCCGCTTCAGATCCTGCCCCCAGTCGATGTTGGAGTCCTGCAGGTAATAGAGGCCGTTCGCCGGCCCGCCGACCAGCTCGTTGAAGTAGCCGATGTAGTGCGGCGAGGCGTGCGCCACCGAGGCGGCGAGCCAGGCGCCGAGCGCGGCGGCGATCAAGCGTCCCCTCCATGAGGCGCCGAGGACGTGGTAGGCGCCTCCCGCGAACACCAGCAGGAACGAGGTCACCGGGATCAGGTAGCGCACTCCGTAGTTGTAGGCCAGGAGGCAGACCGCGAGCAAAAGCAACGCGGCCGGCGCCAGGACGAGCGGCAGCCCCTCCGGCGCGCGCCGACGCCCGCGTCGCGCAGCGGAGAACGCCGCGACGCCCAGGACGGCGAGCGTCGGCAGCGGCGTCTTCAAGAGCCAGGCGTAGAGCGGGTACCAGACCACCATGTCCTTGAAGAACCTCCCGTGGATGTAGGCGGGGTTCACCTCGGGACGGTTCGCCTTGAGCGCCGCCAGTCCCTTGAAGTACAGCCCCAGGTCGGGCGAAAAGAGGTACGAAGCCTGCACGATCGCGGCCATGGCCAGCGCCGCTCCCAGGAGCGCCGCAATGCGGACGCGGCGCGGATCGCCGCCCGGCAGGCGGCGCCACAGGAAGTAGAAGAACGGCGGCAGCAGGATCGTCGCCGAGAACTTGGTGGCGAGCGCCAGCCCCATGCCGATCGAAGCCAGGGCGAGGTCCCGCCTCCGCCCGGTCCGTCCGAGGCGCCAGAGGAAGAACATCGCCATGACGCTGAAGCAGGCCAGGCCGACGTCGTCCGTGACATAGTGTCCGTGCGCCAGGAGCGTCGGCTCGAGGGCCGCCAGGAGGAGCGTGACGAGGCCCGCCCCCGCGTGGCCGTGCAGCTCGCGCGACCATTGGAAGAGCAGGACGAGGAGCGCGATCCCGATCAGCAACGCCACGACCCGTCCACGCAGCAGGATCGAGCCGACGTTCCGTCGCTGCGAGAACAGGAAGCGCGTGCCGAACCATGACTGGAACGATCGCCAGCTCTTCCCGGGATCCGGCTGCAGGGACGGCAGCACCAGCCGCATCGGCAGGAGCGGCGCGGCGCACAGGAGCTTCACCAGCGGCGGGTGCTCGGGGTTCAGCCGGAACTCGCGCGCCGTCCAGTAGGCGTAGCCGGCCGGCAGGTGGACCCGCTCGTCGGCGGTCAGCGAGTCTCCGCTCATCTCCCAGGCCGACAGGCCGGCGAACAAGGCGAGAAGCGCGGCGGCGGCCGCGAGCGTCAGACGGTCTCTCCGCATGCTGGTTCGCGACGTTACCACACCCTCCTTGTCCCTGGCCTCGGGGTGAAGCGCCGCTCCCTCTGTTCGCCGGGCACCGGGTCCGGCTCGCTGCGCGAGCCTCCCCTCCGCTTCGCCTCGCGCCCGCCCACCGCGCTGGAAAGCACGCGGCGGGGCCCCGGGCGCGAGGTCTCAGAGGGCCCGGCGAACAGAGGGCGCGTCGCTTCACTCTGAGATCCGATCAAGAATGCTGTGCCCCCACCTCTTGCTTTCGGAGAAGCCTCGGTGCGTCTGCGAGAGGATCGCATCCGCCAGCCGTGTCTTCACTCGACGCCGGCATGCCATCGCTCTAGGCCGGTCTGCAATCGAAAAGGGCGCCCGGAGTGAAGCGCCGCGGGCTGCAATTGCCGGGCCCTCCGAGACCGAGCGACCGGGCCCCGCCGCGCGATTTGCAGCGCGGTGGGGGGAGCGAGGCGAGGCGGAGGGGAGGCTCGCGCAGCGAGCCGGACCCGGTGCCCGGCAATTGCAGCACGCGGCGCTTCACTCCGCCCGCGATTGACGGTTTGTGGCCCGTCGCGCTAGCATTCCGGCTTCGCTTCAAGGAAAAGGGCGGGCAGGAGAGGGGCCATCGTGCGCATCGTCGTGCTGGGCGGGGCGGGGATCATCGGGCGGGTCATCGTCAGGGACCTGGCGGACGACCGCGAGGTCAGGGAGATCGTCGTCGCCGATCTCGACCTGGACGGCGCGCAGCGGCTGGCGTCCGGGCTGGGCCGGCCGGGGGTGACGGCGGTCAGGGCCGACGTCACCGACCATGCCGCCCTCGCCAAGCTGCTCAAGGGCGCCGGGGCGGTGATCAACTCCGTGCAGTACTACTTCAACCTGCCGGTGATGAAGGCCTGCCTCGAGGCGCGCGCGCACTACCTCGACCTGGGCGGGCTCTTCCACACCACCCGCAAGCAGCTCGAGCTGCACGGTGAGTTCAAGAAGGCGGGCGTGCTGGCGGTGCTGGGCCTCGGGTCCTGCCCCGGGATCGCCAACGTGCAGGCGCGCGCCGTGGCGGACACCTTCGACACCGTCGAGTCGGTGCGCATCTTCAACGGCGCGACCCCGGACCAGGGGGACTCGCTGGCCTGGGCCTACTCCATCCAGACGATCTTCGACGAGATCAGCGAGAAGGCGATGGTCTTCCGCGACGGGCAGTTCGTGGAGCTGCCGCCGCTCGGCGAGGAGGAGCTGTACCGCTTCCAGGAGCCGATCGGGGTCTCGAAGGTGCACCTGTCGCTGCACTCGGAGGTGGCGACGCTGCCCCTGACTTACGCCGCCAAGGGGATCAAGGACTGCTTCTTCAAGATCTCCTTCTTCGGCTACTCGGAGAAGGCGCTCAGGCAGCTGCAGTTCCTGGCCCAGCTCGGCCTGGCGAGCACCGAGCCGGTCGAGGTGCGCGGCGCTAAGGTCAAGCCGCGCGACGTGCTGCTCGAGGTGCTGAAGCGCGCCCCGCAGACCGAGCGCACGAAGAGCCTCGGCTTCAAGGACATCGTCACCGAGGTGAAGGGCACCAAGGGAGGCCGGCCGGTCGCCGGGAGGGTCGAGACGACCGCCTGGCCGCACAAGGGTTGGGGCGTTTCGGGCGGGACCTTCCTGGTCGCCTCGCCGCCCGCCATCGTGGCCCGCTGGCTGGCCGCCGGGCACGTCAAGCTGTCGGGGGTCCTGCCCCCCGAGCAGGCGGTCGACGCCGCGCCGTTCTTCAAGGACCTCGAGGCGCGCGGCGCCCGCACCACGATCAGCGTCACCGAGCCATTCCCCGGCTGACCCTGCCCGCCGTCGGCTTCAGGACCCCTTCACGATCTCCGCGAGCAGTGTGTGGTCGTCGTCGAGCGTCACGTCCTTCGGCTCGACGGGCGACATCAGCTTGATGTCCTGCTCCGCCTGCACCACCGGGTTGTACTGCGGGACCGTCTTGTCCTTGAAGTGGATGTAAACGGGCATCAGGACCTTCTTGACGTTCGCCTTGTCGTCCTGGCGTACGTGCACGACGATCAGGTACTTCCCGTCCGACTGCTTCTCCGTGCGCCAGGAGTAGCGGAACGTCGGGATGCCGGTGCCCCACACCCACTGGTCGAAGAACGCGGTGTAGTCCTGCCCCGTGACCCGGCTGATCTGGGCCAGCACCATCTCGGTCGAGATGTTCCGGCCCTTGTAGGTCTCCTGGATGCTGCGCATCACCTTGGTGTATTTCTCGTCGTCGAGCTGCACGCGCAGCATGTGCAGGACGTAGGGCGCCTTGTTGTAGATCAGATACGTCCTGTAGTCGCCCGCGTTCGGGCCGCTCAGATTGTGGGCCGCGGCGATGGGGGCCTCCTTGTCTCCCACTTTGGCGTATTTCTTCCAGCTCTGGAGCGTCTGCTGGAAACGCTTCGCTCCCTGGTACTCGTTGACGAAGATGCCGGAGGCGTACTCGGCGAACCCCTCGCTGAGCCACTCGTCGTCGTCCGAGGCCCAGCCGATCTGGTTGCCCCACCACTGGTGCGCCGTCTCATGGGCGTAGAGGCCGTGCGTGAAGTCGCTCTTCGTCCCGCTGTTTTCGCCGAAGCGCGCCGCGAACTCGGCCTGGGAGAGGAAGGCGAGCCCGGTGAGCTGCACGAAGCCGGGGGGGGACTGCGAGAACGACACCTGGGGCCCCATCTGGGCGACGTGCAGTTCGTCGTAAGGGTAGGGTCCGTAGATCTTCTCGTACAGCTTGAGGATCTCCTTGAACTCGCCCAGAAGGTTCTTCACCTTGTCGGCAGGCGCGTGGAGCGTGAACGACATCGGCGTGCTCGACCCCAGCTCCTCCAGCTCGACCTCGTCCGTGATGCTGACCGTCATGGTCGGGAACGAGTGGCAGGTCAGCACCACGTGCTTCTTGGATTCCTCGCCGAGGTAGTCGTTCTGATCCTTCTGGAAGCGCCCGAAAATCACCCAGGGAAAGCTGACCGGGGCGTCGCTCTGCATCTCAACGCCGTTCTGGTTCGTGTCCTTGTCCTCGAATTCCCGCACGATCTTCCCTGACCCCGTCAGCAGGAGGGGGCGTGGAACGCGCACGGTCCAGTGGAAGGTGTTGCGGCCCCCCAGGAAGCCGTATTGCGGGTACCAGGCGGCCTCGAGGAGCCCGAACGACTCCGCCGTGAGCTGGTAGACCACGTCGGCCACGCCCTTGGTCACGATCGTCAACGGGGTCCCCGCCTTGGCCGGCTGGGGCAGGATGACGAGGAGCTGGTCCTTCCTGTGCTGGTACGCGAGAGGCGCGCCCGACTCGTCGGTGACGGAGGAGACCTTCACCGGATAGAAGTCGGTCTCGTACCAGCGGCTCTCCTCGCGGCCGTTGTTCACCAGGTCCAGCCGCAGGCAGCGCACGCCGTCCACGAGCGGCTGGATGCGCTCGCGCGACTGCCATTCCACGGTCTTGGTCGTGGGCAGGTTGAGCGTCATCTCGTTGTGCTCGATCTTGATGACGCGCGGTCCGTCCCGGTCGGGGTTCAGCACGTAGTGGCCGCCCTGCTCGTAGTCGGACTGCTGGTGCCACTCGGCCCAGGGCACGAGGTAGCGGCGCCCCTTGCCCATGGTGGCGCTGCCGGTGATGACGTGCTCGTGGCTCTCCTGGGGGGAGTAGCGGTAAGTGCTTGGGGGAAAGGAAATCGGCGACGAAGAAATCCTTCCCCTTCAGCCCGGAGATGCGGTTCTCCAGGAACTGGGCCTCGAGATGGTAGGGGCGCGTGCCGTCGAGCCAGCCGTTCCGGTCCCTGAAGATCTGGGCGGCGGGACCCGACTGCACCGACCCGGCGGGGTCGGGGCGCGCTGCGGCGCGGATGGTGCGGTCGGTCCCGTCGCTGAAGCGCATGACCACCTCGGTGAACGGCTCCTGGAGCGTGTCGGAGCCCGAGGCCTTGCGGAGCATGAAGCGCACCATCTGGTTCGGCGGTGTCATGGAGGCCATGCCGTCGCCGATGAAGGCCGCCCCGGTGACCTCGCCGGCGATCGGCTTCATCAGGAACAGCGTCCCTTGCTTGAGAAGCAGGGTCATCGTGTCTTTCTTGATCGCCAGGTTCGAGACGCTGTAGGCGACGCCGGCGTCGAGGTCGGTCTTGTAGAAGGCGTCGAAGATGGCGTCGCGATCCTTGGCGAAGTCGACTCCCCCCGCGACCGCGGCGGGTGCGCCGGCCGCCGACGGCTGCGCGGGCGCGGGAGCGGCGGAGGCCGCCGGCTTGTCCTGGGCGCTCGCCGCGCCGGGGCGATCTCCCGGAGAGGCCGGCGCGAAGAGGGCCGCGGTGAGGGCCGCCAGGGCGAGGAGCGCCCGGCGGTCCGGGGAGATCGGCAAGATCGGCATCGGGACCTCCGCAGCGACGGATGGGATCACAAGGGGCCAGGTGGCGACGATTGTATCACCGAGGGTCGGGCGGGACGCGGGGCCCGGCCCCCGCTCAGCCCACCAGGCGGACGATGGTCTTGAGCGGGTCGGCGCCGCCCTCCAGGATCGAGGCGATCCCTTCGAGGAGCGGCAGGCGCAGGCGGTGGCGGCCGGCCAGCTCGCGCGCCAGGTTGGCGGCGCCGAGTCCCTCGACCACGCCGGGGATGGAGGCCAGGGCCTCGTCGCGTCCGTGGCGGCGGACGAGCTCCTCGCCCATCCTGCGGTTGCGGCTGAAGTCGCTCAGGCCGGTGCCGATCAGATCCCCGAGCCCGGCCAGGCCGTAGAAGGTGGCGCGCTTGCCGCCGAGGGCGACGCCGAGACGGGCCAGCTCCGGAAGCGCGCGGCTGATGATCGCCGCCTTGGTGTTGAGGCCGAGGCCGAGCCCGTCGCAGATGCCGAGGGCCAGGGCGTAGGCGTTCTTGAGGACGCCTCCCAGCTCGACGCCGGCGACGTCGCGGCTGACCTCGAAGCGCAGCACCGGCGTCTGCAGGACGCGCCGCACGGCGCGCGCCAGCCGCGCGTCCGGCGAGGCCAGCACGACGGCCGTCGGCATGCCGCGCGCCAGCTCGTGGGCGATCGAGGGGCCGGACATGGCCAGCACGCGGGGGCGGAGGGCGGCCGGCAGCTCGGACGCGATCACGTCCGACATGCGCAGGTACGATGAGGCCTCGAGCCCCTTCGACCCGCCCACCACGACCGGCGCCTCGAACCCCGGCCCGTCCGGCGGGGCCGCCTGCCGGGCGGACGGTGGATCGGGCGAGGGGCCGCCGGCGGCGGCGATCGCGGCGCCGGCCTGGCGGGCGACCTCGCGCACCACCTTCGACGGCACGGTCAGGAGGAGGACGTGGGCGCCGGCCAGGGCCTCGGCGAGGTCGGTCGTCACGCCGAGCGCGCGCGGCAGGTTGGCGCCGGGGAGGTACTTGGTGTTCTGGCGCCGCTCGCGGATCTCGCGGGCGACGTCGGGCTCGATGGTCCAGAGAACTACGTCGCGCGTGCGGCCGGCGCGGATGCCCGGCACGCCTCCGGCGAGGACGATCCCCAGGGTCGTGCCGAGGTTCCCGGCGCCGAGGATCGCGATTCTCACGCCCGCCACGCTGCCTCCCCGCGGCCGGGGCCGCGCGCCGCGCGCGTACTCTAGCACAGGGCCGATGCTATAATTCGCGCCCGGCGAGCGGGGAGGCGGCATGGAGCACGAAGCGGTCATCGGCCTCGAGGTCCACTGCCAGCTGCTGACCGCCTCCAAGATCTTCTGCTGCTGCTCGACCCGCTTCGGCGATCCCCCCAACTCCAACGTCTGCCCGGTCTGCCTCGGGATGCCGGGTGTCCTTCCCGTCCTGAACCGTCGCGCGGTCGAGTTCGCGCTGCGCGCCGCGCTGGCCCTCGACTGCGAGGTGCGCGAACGCTCGATCTTCGCCCGCAAGAACTACTTCTACCCCGATCTGCCGAAGGGGTACCAGATCTCGATGTACGACCAGCCGCTGGCGGTGAAGGGCCATCTCGACATCGAGGCCGGCGGGGCGCGCCGGCGCGTCGGCATCACCCGCATCCACATGGAGGAGGACGCCGGCAAGCTGCTGCACGAGGGGTTCCCCGACTCGGACCGCAAGTCGTACGTCGATTTCAACCGCTCCGGCGTGCCGCTCATCGAGATCGTCAGCGAGCCCGACCTGCGCTCGCCGCAGGAGGCGCACGCCTACTACTTCGCGCTGCGCAACATCCTGGTGGAGATCGGCGTCACCGACGGCAACATGGAGGAGGGCTCGCTGCGCTGCGACGCCAACGTGTCGCTGCGCCCGAAGGGGCGCGCGGCGCTCGGCACCAAGGCCGAGCTCAAGAACCTCAACTCGTTCAAGTTCGTGCAGCACGCGCTGGAGTACGAGATCAAGCGGCAGGCGGGAGTGCTCGACGCCGGCGGCAAGGTCGTCCAGGAGACGCGCCTGTACAACCCCGACCTGGGCACCACCGACACGATGCGCTCCAAGGAAGAAGCGCACGACTACCGCTATTTCCCCGAGCCCGACCTGCCGCCGCTTCTGGTCGGCAGGGAATGGGTCGAGGAGGTGCGGCGGCAGCTGCCGGCCCGGACGCTTCTGGCGCGCCGCGCAGACGCTCACCGGCAGCCACCTCCTGGCCGACTACTTCGAAGCGACGGCCGCCGCGGCGGGCGATCCGAAGGGGGCGGCCAACTGGATCACGACCGAGGTGCTGCGCAAGATGAACGAGCAGAAGATCGACGTCGCGGCGCTGCCGGACAGGCTGCCGGCCGCGCGGCTCGGTCTCCTGGTCAAGCGGGTGAAGGACGGCACCATCTCGGGCAAGATCGCCAAGGAGGTCTTCGAGGAGATCTTCGGCACGGGCAAGGACCCCGACCAGGTGGTGCGCGACAAGGGCCTGGGGCAGGTCACCGACGAGGGGCCGATCCGCAGGGCGATCGAGCAGGTGGTCGCCGCGAACTCGGACCAGGTCAAAAAGTACAAGGGCGGCAAGACGGCCCTCCTGGGCTACTTCGTCGGCCAGGTGCTCAAGGCGACGGGCGGCAAGGCCAACCCCGAGCTGGTCAACCGCCTCCTGAAAGAACGCCTGGATCGGCCTTGATCCAGCTCTTCCACGTCACCAAGAAGTACGGGCCCGGGGCGCCGGCGCTCTCGGACGTCAGCCTGGCGCTGGAGAAGGGGGAGTTCGCCTTCCTGACCGGGCCGAGCGGCGCGGGGAAGACGACCCTCCTGCGCCTGATCTTCCGCTACGAGGTGCCCACGTCCGGCCAGGTGATCGTGAACAACGAGAACGTCGCGACCATGCGCCATCGCCGCATCCCCCACCTGAGACGGCAGATCGGCGTCGTCTTCCAGGACTTCAAGCTCCTGCCGCGCAAGACGGTGTTCGAGAACGTCGCCTACGCCACGAAGGTGGTCGGGCTGGCGCCGCGCGAGCAGCGCGCCCGCACCTACCAGATGCTGGAGATGCTCGGCCTCAACCACCGCCTGCACAACTACCCCGAGCAGGTGTCGGGGGGCGAGCAGCAGCGGGTGGCGATCGCCCGGGCGCTGGTCAACCGCCCGCTGATCCTCCTGGCCGACGAACCGACCGGCAACCTCGACCCCGAGCTGTCGCGCGAGATCATGGGGCTGTTCAAGGACATCAACTCGCACGGCACCACGGTGCTGATCGCCACGCACGATCGCGATCTGATCCAGCGCATGGCGCGCCGCGTCATCGCCCTCGAGCACGGCGCCCTGATGCCCGCGGGAGCTTCCTGAGCCATGCGCCGCCTGCTGCGCGATCTGCGTCACGGCCTCGAGGAGGCGTGGGACGGCCTCTGGCGCAACCCGGCCCTCAGCTTCCTGGCGGCGTTCTCGATCGGCATCTCGATCTACATCCTGGGCGTCTTCCTTCTGCTGGCCTTCAACCTCGACCGCTTCGTCGACTCGCTGGGGCGCGATCTGCAGGTGCAGATCTACCTGAAGGAGGGCCCCCCGGGCGGCGGGGCCGAGGCGCTCCGCAAGGAGCTGGCGAGCGACCCCGCCGTGGCGGCGGCGCGCTTCGTGTCGGGGGAGGAGGCGAAGCGGCGCTTCATGGAGACCTTCCCCAGCCTCAAGGATCTCGCCGAGCGGATCGGCGGCAGCCCCTTCCCCGCCTCGTTCGACCTGACGCTCAACGAGGGGTACCGATCACCGCAGGCGATCAAGCGGCTGGCGGCGTCGTACGAGAAGGCCCCCGGGGTGGAGGAGGTGCGCTACGACCTCGGCTGGGTGGAGCGGCTCGCCAGCATCGTGGTGCTGGTGCGGCGCGGCGGCTACGGGCTCGGCCTGCTCCTGGGCCTGACCGCCGTGGCGACGGTGGGAGCGGTGGTGCGGCTGACGGTGCTGGCGCGGCGCGAGGAGATCGACATCATGAAGCTGGTCGGGGCGACGGCCGGCTTCATCCGGGGGCCGTTCCTTCTCGCGGCCGCGGCGCAGGGACTCGTCGGAGGCTGCCTGGCGATCGGCGCCCTGCGCCTGACGCACCGGCTGATCGAGCGCTCGGAGATCTTCGCGGCCAACCCGTTCCTGTCGCTGGTGGTCGGCCAGTTCCTGCCGCGCCAGGCGCTTCTGGGGCTGGCGGGGGCGGGGTTCCTGCTCGGGCTTCTGGCGGCGGCCCTGTCGCTGCGGCGTGCCGGGACCTTCTAGCGCGGGCCGGGACGACGCCGCGCCGGGGGGGCCCCGGTCAGGCGGGTCCTTCGAAGGCGCCCTTCGCCCAGGCCGGGGCGTTGCCGCCGCCGACGACGGAGCGGAAGCCGCGCACGTTCGATCCCTGGTCGGGAGCGTAGCCGACGCGGAAGGTGGCGGTCAGCGACTTCTCCGACATCGACCAGCCGCCGTTGCGCACGGCGCGCGGCGCCGCCGGGCCGGCCCCCTTGGCGCCGGCCACCATCTCCACGGCGCCGGCTTGGCCCCGGGCGAAGCGCGCGTAGTAGTCCTCCACGAAGGCGTCGCGGCAGTACTCCGAGACGTTCCCCGCCATGTCCAGGAGGCCCGCGCCGTTCGGCTTGCGCTGCCCGACCGGGTGGGTGGCGCCGGCGGCGTTCTTCGCGAACCAGGCGCACTCGGGATCGGCCGCGTCACCCCAGTAGTACGGGCCGGTCGAGCCGGCCCTGTAGGCGGCCTCCCACTGGGCCTCCGACGGCAGCTCCGTCCCGAGCGAGCGGACGTAGGCCTCCGCCTCGAGCCAGGTGAGGCCGACGACCGGGTGGTCGGGCGCGACGGCGGCGTTCAGCGCCGGCGTGCGCTCGATTTCGGTCGGCTTCCCGGGCGTGGAGGGCGCCTCGAGGAAGGCCGAGGGGAGGAACCCCGCCTTGCGGGAGCAGAAGGCGCAGGATCCGGCGCCGTGCCCCTGGTGCGATTTCAGGAACGGCCCCCAGGTCACCGGCTGCTTGTCGATCAGGAAGGCTGGGATCTCCACCTCGATCACCGGGCACTCGCGAGGGCTGCCGCTATCGCTCCCCAGGCGCACCTTGCCGCCCGGGATCTTCACCATGACGGCGCCGTCCGGCTCGCGGCGGAACTCTTCGTACCCCTGCTCGTTCTGGCCCAGCGGCACGAGCGATGGCTCGGGGGCGGCCGCCTTCGCCGGGGCCGCCGCGCGCGCGGCGCCCCCCGCCGCGGCGGCGGTGCCCGCGTTCACGACGCTCGCCGCGCCTCCCGAAGCCGGCAGGGCGGGCCCCGCCGGGGCGAGCAGGTCGAGGACCGCGCCGGGCGAGGCGTAGCGGGCCTCGCGGTCGCGGGCCAAGAGGCCCGCGAAGAGTGGCCGCAGCCCCTCCGGCAAGGGGGCGAGGTCGGGGTCCTTGGTGCGCGTGGCGGCGATCACCTCGAACGGCGTGCCGGTGAACGGCGGCCGTCCCGTCAGGGCCTCGAAGACGACGGCGCCCACGGAGTAGAGCGAGCCGCGGAAGTCGGCCCCGTCCTGATCCGCCTCCGGGGCGGCGTAGGTGATCAGCGACCAGGGGAGAGGGCGGGCGCTGCCGAAGACGGCCGGCAGGTAGTGATCATCGAGCCGGAAACCGTCCGGCAGCACGATGACGTTGTCCGGCGAGATGAAGAGGGGCGGCGGCGTGCGCCCGTCGAGCGTCTTCAGCGCCCGCAGCAGGTCCGACAGCAGCGCCAGCCCGTCGGCGGCGGACATCGGCCCCTCGGCCAGGCGCTGCCGCAGGGTCTGCTCGGCCGGCCCGGTCACGAGGAACAGGTCTCCCGAGTCGGACTTGCCGAAATCGATCAGCTCCACCAGCCGCAACGAGCGCACGCGCGCCGCCTCGGCCAGCGTCTCGACGGTCGTGGGGGCCGCCGGCAGCACGTGCTTGAGGGAGACCGCGAGGCCCGCGGGGGACAGGGCGCCGTACTGCTCGTACAATTCGTTGCGCCGCAGCCCCGCCCCGATGACGTAGTTGCGGAACGGGCTGTCCTCGGCCTTGTAACGGAAAATTCCGGCGGCGGCCACGCGGCACCCTCAGCGGGACGGCAGGCTGCGATCGAAGGCGTCGGTGTAGGTCTGCAGATCGACCGGCAGCCCCACGGCGCGCTCCGCGAGCCTTTGGATCGGCCCCTTCCACGATCCCTTGAGCACCAGGACCTCGGTGCCGCCCACGTCGCGGGGAGTTGGGAGCATCCCCTCCTGCTCCTCGACCCAGCCGATGAGCAGGCGGATCTTGCTGCACTGCACCAGCCGGGGCTTCTGAGGCGGAGGATAGAAGGGGCTGTGCTCCGGGATCGGCATCGCCAGGGAGATGCGCCCCTCGACCGCCTCACCGGGCGCGACCTTGCGGGCGAACGGGACCGGCCGCTTCGCGACGTCCATGTCGGAGGGCACGTTCAGGACGCCCCTCACGATGCGCGCGGTGGCCGGCTGCTCCCAGAAGACGTACGCCCCGTCGGCATCGATCTTCTGCTCCGCCCCTGCGTACCCGGCCATGAGGTCCCGGACGTAGATCACCGGCGGTCCCTGGTTCTCCAGCCGGTAGGTGATCACCAGGCGCCCCGCCTGCTTGGTCGCCTGCGCCGTCAGCGCCACACCGGGGCCTCCCCCGGCGCCCAAAGGCGTCGTCATCGCCGCCGCCATCAGCATCCCTCCGAGCAGCCGGGCGCGCACTACTTCGTCGTCACCGACATGTCATGGTCGGTGCGCTGGTAGCCCGCGCCCATGTCCTTGAGCAGGTTGTTCTCCGACATCGCCTCGCCCGTGTGATCGTTGATCCCGATGGTGCGCGATTCCTCCTGGTTGCTCTCCGGCTCCTTCGGGTCGGGCTTGTTGCGCTCGTTCGCGCCGTTCGAGTTGTGGACGGCGTGGATCATCTCGTGTCCCAGCGTCGCCTCGACGGGGACGTCGACCTTCTTCCCATCCTGGTCGGTGTATTGATCCTTCAGATCGGGATTATAGCTGATGGTCGTGGGGCTCCCCTTCTTCGGGTCCATCGATCCGGCGGGGTCCTCGCGCCTGGCCAGGGCGCCGTTCTGCTGCGCCGTGGCCATATCCAGCTCTTTGAGGGTGGTCGGGTGCTTTCC
The DNA here is from genome assembly GCA_003223165.1 of Acidobacteriota bacterium. Taxonomy (GTDB): domain Bacteria; phylum Acidobacteriota; class Polarisedimenticolia; order Gp22-AA2; family Gp22-AA2; genus QHXZ01. The sequence continues at coordinate 549 of QHXZ01000060.1, read as the reverse complement.
CTTGTCGAGGGCCTCGAAGACCGACGCGCCGGTCGGCGTCGCGTGGAGGACCTCGAGGTCGGCGAGCGCCTTGGCCTTGAACTCCTCCGAGCCGCTGATGATGACGTTCTTGCCGACCTGCAGGTCGCCGTTCGGCAGGCGCACGGAGACCAGCGGCGGGGAGGGGGCGACGGCGGCCGCCTCCCCGATCATCACGGTCGGGAAGCCGAGGGAGATCGTGCCGCCGTGCATCGTGGGATCGCCCAGGCGGGCCGCGGGCTGGCCGCCGATCAGCACCGTGGGGGAGCCCATGATGATCGTGGCCGGCGGGCCGACGCAGGTCGCCATGTCGCCCATGCGGGCCGCGGGCTGGCCGCCGATCAGCACGGTCACGGCGCCGGGCGGCAGGATCGGCCCGCCGACGTGCGGCACCGGCGGCACCGACGGTGTCACGAAGGGACAGATATGCAGATCGCCGACCCTGGCCGCGGGCTTACCCACGCGATGCGCCTCGCCTCATCCACCGAGAAGTTTGCGGCAGTATATCGCAAGATCCCGCCGCAAAATCAT
>QHXZ01000059.1:10617-23386 GCA_003223165.1 Acidobacteriota bacterium | reverse complement strand
GTCTCGCTCATCTCGGTCGCCTCCCTCCTGCCGGCCGCGGCATGCGCCATGCCGGCCGCGACCTCTCTTGGATAGGTATGCCGGAAGCCTACGCCCACCTGCCGAGGAAGTCGAGCCGCCCGACGGCGCGCGGACCGCATGGCCTCCCTGTGCGATCTCGAACACACGGAGATCGCGTGGTTGGCACCCGGGGCAGAATGACGGGAGAATCATCCGGCAGGATGGTTCAAAAGGGACGCTACGGTCCGGGTGTCACTTCGAAAAGGAGGCTGTCGCAATGCGCAGACCGCTCAAGATGGCTGTCCGCTTCTTCGTCCTCTCCGCCGTGGTCATGGCCACCGTCATGACCTTCGCCCCGGTGTCGCAGTCGCCATCGCATTCGCCCTATCTCTCGGCGCTTTCGGATCTGGCCGCCGCGCCGGCGCTGGCCGCCAAGAAGCACTGCCCGAACACCGCCTGCGAGTTCGTCGCGCCGGCGCACGCCTGCCTGGACGGCGGCGGGACCAAGTGCCTTCCGGGTTGCGTCACGCAAGCCTGCTGATTCTTTTCCCCGAGGCGGGCCGGCTTCTTCGCCGGCCCGCCTCGGCCCATCCGATGTCGCCCGCCCCGCGGCGCCCGAGGATCCTCCTGCAAGGCCCGCCCGGGGTCAGGCATCGCGCTTGCGCCGGCCACGCGTCGCCAGGAAGAGGAGCGAGGCGACGAGGATCACACCGGCCGCCACCATCCATTCCTGCCGCGTGACGCTCGTGAGCAGCCAGAGGATGACCGCGCACGCCGTGAAGGGAACCAGGCCGGCGACCGGCGCCTGGAGGGGGGATCCGCTCGCCGGATCGCCGAGGCGCCGGAGCCGCCAGGCCGCGAGACAGCAGGTGCCGTAGAGGAGGAGCGTCGCGAGGTTCGCGAGGATGGCCAGCCTCTCGAAGCCGTTGGTGATCGCCAGGCTGCAGACGATCGCGCTTTGCAGGACGATGGCCACGTAGGGCGTGCGGAAGCGAGGATGGATCGCGGCCACCTGGCGGGGCAGAAAACCGTCGCGCCCGAACGCGTAGAGCGCGCGTGGGACGGCCAGGGTCATGCCGCTGACGTAGCCGAACATCGATACCGTCGCTCCCACGAGCAGCAGGGTCCGGCCCGATGGCCCGAGCACTCTCGCCGCGGCCTCGGCCAGCGGCGCCCGCTGGGACCCGAGCCCGCCGCCCAGGACGCCCTGGGCGACCATCTGCAGGGCGAGGTAGAGGCCGGTGATCAGGGTCATCGCGAGGAAGATCGCGCGCGGCACCGTCTTCCTCACTTCCTTGATCTCTCCGCTCGGCACCAGGGCGCTCTCGATGCCGCTGAACGCGAAGATGAGGAGGATCGAGGCGCGCGCGACGCTGCCCGGCGTCGGCCTCTCCGTCCACGCGAGGTTCGCCGGCTGCAGGCAGAACATCCCGACGCCGATCAGGAGGAGCAGCGGCAGCAGCTTGGCCACGGTCGCCACGCCGTTCAGGAGGACCCCTTGCCGGATGCCCCGGATATTGACGCCGCTCAGCAGGAGGAAGATCGTCACCAGGAAGAGGGCCCGCGGCGCCGCGCCGTCGAGAGCGGGCGCCAGGGCGCCGATGGAGTCCGCGAAGATCGTCGCGACCGCCGCGACGGCCAGGGTCCCCAGGAGCCAGACATGCACCCCGGCGAGGAAGCCGACGAAGGGCCCGAACGCCACTTCGACGTAGGCGTACGGGCCGCCCGTCATGTCGACCCGGCTCCCGGCCTCGGCGAAGCACAGGGCGATCAGCCCCATGGCCGCCGCGCACACCACGTAGGCGATCGGCGCGCCCGCCCCCAGCGCCGCTGCGGCCGCGGCGGGAAGGCGGAAGATGCCGCCCCCCACCGTCACGTTCACGATGCTCGCGGCCAGCCCCCAGACCCCGACGGCCCGCACCAGCGACGATTCCCTCCTCGGGGCCGTCACGCGCTGCCTGCGCCCGGATCGGGGGGCCCCGGAACGATGCCGAGGTAGTGCGTCACCCAGGGCGCGAAACCCTCCCGCTCGTAGAACCGCCTGGCTCCCCGGTTCGTCGCCAGCACTCCGATCTCCAGGACCGAGACCCCGAGCCTCCGCAACTCGGCATAGAGGGCGGACATCAGCTTCCTTCCGACCCCCAGGCGCCGCATCTCCGGCAGGACCGCCAGGCTCTCCAGGACGCCGAATCGTCCGCGGGTGTCCCAGCTTTCGTCCGCCTCGTGCATGTGGGCCAGGGCGTAGCCGACCGTTCGCTCCCGGCATTCGGCCGCCAGGAGGAAGGCATCGGTTTCCGAGAGCCACCCCTCGTACAGGCGGCGCCGTCGCGCCCAGGCCTCTTCCTGCGAACGGATCGGGATGCCCGGCAGCCTGGGATCCACCGACAGATGGTGGGCGTGCAGAGCCTTCCACAGCGGCTCGAGCCGTCCGATGCGCTCGGCGCCCGCCTTCACGATCCTGACCTCGTCCATCGACGGCCCCTCCTCTCCCCGACCCGTCCCGCTCCTCGCGGCGGAACCATCGCGGGCCCTCCGGCGCGCCGGTCGGCTCGGGCAGTTTACTCCGGCGGGCACGCCTGAGAGCGAGGCGCGCTATACTGTCGGCACTGGCGGGAGGGCTCGCGACATGAAACACCGCTTGAACGTGTCGTTGTGGGCGGGGTTCCTGGTCGTCCTCTCCGCCCCCGTCACCTACCTGTCCGTCTTCATACGCTACCCGGCCACGCGGGATGTCCCGTGGGCCACCCTGCTGATCTTCGCCGCCGGCCTCGCCCTGATCGCCCGCGGGCTGAGGCGCGCCTACCGGGAGCCTCTGCTCTATCGCGGCAAGATCGCCGGAGCGATTCTGATGGCCCTGGGCGTCGCCATTTTCGGCCTGTTCGGCTTCGGCACCTTCTACCTGGCGCGGCAGCTCCCGCCTTCGCGCGGCGCGCCGCACGTGGGCCAGAAGGCGCCCGACTTCACGCTTCCCGACAAAGACGGCAACCCGGTCACCCTCTCGAAGCTGATCGATGCCGGCGCGGGCGGCGCGGACCGGGCCAACGGCGTGCTGCTGATCTTCTACCGCGGCTACTGGTGACCGCTCTGCAACTCCGAGTTACGGAGTTTCGAGGAACGCCGCGGCGAGTTCGACGCCCGGCGCGTGCGCCTCGTCGGCATCAGCGTCGATCCGCCCGAGATCAATCGCGAGCATTGCCGCAGGGAGGGTTACACGTTCACGTTCCTGTCCGACACGAACTCCGAGGTCATCCGTCTCTACGATCTGCTTCACGAGGGAGCCGGGCAGGAAGGCAGGGACATCTCCCGTCCCGCCGAATTCCTGATCGACTCCGCCGGCGCGGTCCGCTGGGTGAACCTCACGAACTCCTTCGCGGTGCGCGCCCGCCCCGACCAGGTCCTCAAGGCCGTGGATGAGCTCGGGCTCGCCCCGGCCTCGCGGATGTGAGGCCGCGCACGCGGCCCGCCACCGCGCGGCGCCCCCTGCGGGCGCTGCGGAGCCACAGGCGGAGGCTTCTCCGGCTGTGCGACCTGATCTCGGAGATCGCCAAGCTGGGTGACGCCCGCACCACCCTGACCACGATCGTGGAGGGCGCGGTGTCTCTCCTGGGCGTCGGCCAGGCGCACCTGGTCGTGTTCGGACCGCGCGGCACGACCTTGTACAGCGCCGGGCGGAAGACACCGGGGGCCTCATCCCTTGGTGCGGCGCTCTCCCGCACCCCGGCGGCCCGCCGGGCCCTCCGCAGGCGCAGGCCGCTCGCGCTCGACGCCGGAGACAAGGATCTGAGACGGGAGTTCGGAGCGGACAAGCCGGTCCGCGTCGGAGGGGTCGCTTACTTTCCGCTCCTGAGCGAGGATCGGGATCTCGGTCTCCTGATCCTGGACTTCCTCCGGCCTCACGCGTGGTCCGCGGACGAGATGCGGCTCGGCGGACACCTCGCCACGTTCAGCGCCGTCGCGGTGATGAATGCCAGCACCCTGGGCCGTCTGGCGGAGGCCGAGCAAAGGTTCAGGAGCCTGATCGAGCACATCCCGGCGATCATCTACGTGTGCGAGGTCGGGCCACCCTACCGGACGACGTACGTGAGCCCGCAGACCGAGGCGCTCTTCGGCTACTCGGCGAAGGAGTGGCTGGAGGACCCCGACTTCTACCCGAGGATCGTCCATCCGGACGATCTCGACAAGATCATCGCCCTGGACCAGGCGGCGGTCCAGAGCAGCGGGTTCGCCAGATCGGTCTACCGTTTGATCGACCACCGGGGAGCGATTCGCTGGGTCCGGGACGAATCGGTCCTGGTCAGGGATCCCGCCGGCCAACCGATCGCCTGGCACGGTGTCATGGTGGAGATCACCGGGTTGAAGAAGATGGAGCAGGGGGCGGTCGAACCGCAACGGGACCCCGATCCCCCTCCCCGGCGGCCGGGTCCCCGGCCCATGGAGCCCTAGGAGCCTGTCCGGCCGAGTCAGGGACCGGCGCGCTCGAAGAGGGCGACGCCCGTGCGGAACTCGTCCTCCGCCACCCTGACCGGAAGGTGACCGGCCAGCCGCAGGTGGTCGAACAGCCGCTCCTTCGAGTACCCCAGGTGGGCGGCGACCTCGTGGTATTCGAGATTGATCTTCCGGATGCGCCGCAGCACCGCGGGAGGGGTCGCCAGCAAGGTCTCGTATTCGCTCCCCTCGATGTCCATCTTGAGCAGATCGAGGGCGTCGATCCCGAATTCATCGAGCGCCGCCTGGAGCGTCCGGCAGGCGACCCAGGGGCCGCCGCGCGAGGGACCATCGGCCGCGGTGCGGGCCGGGTCGATCTCGAGCCTGTTGTTGCAGCTCTCCCCCTCGCTCCCGATCAGCCGGCGCCGGCCTGAATCGCCCGCCAGCGCCACTTCGGCGCAGACGATCCGATCGGCGAGGCCGTTCATCGCGACGTGACGGGCGAGCCTCTCGAAGGTCGACGGCCAGGGCTCCAGGCTGAAGATGCGCGCGCCCGGAGCGACATGCGCCGCCCAGACCGCGAACATGCCGATGTTCGCCCCGGCGTCGAGGATGAGGCGGTCGTCCGGCTCGACGTGGTAGCTCGAGCGGATGAAGATGTTCCAGAAGACCTTGACCTCCTCCCGGCTCTCGAAGCGGAACCGGACGCCGTCGCGCAGGGTCAATTCGTACGGGTAGGGGCGCGGCCCGACCCCCAGGTACCGCAACGACAGGCGCCCCCAGTCGTCCGCGCGCCGGTAGGCGGTGACGATCTCGGGAACGCGGCGCAGGTTCCTGAGCAGCCGGGCGGCTTCGCCCATCGGCATGGCGGTCCCGTCCCCCCGGGGCCCCGGGACGGGCAGGGACCCCTTCCGTCACGACGTTACGGCGTCAAAGGGTTCAGGAAAATCGGGTGAATTCCCCAGGAAGGCGGGGGGGGAACGCCGGATCGCAGGCGAGGCTTGCGTCGGGCGGGTGTGCTTGCATAGACTTGCCGGACCATCGGGCCGTATCCCGGCCCTCGCCGTGCCCCGATCACAGGGAGGATGACATGAAGCCCAAGCCAGGTGCCTTCCGACGTCTCTCCGCCCGCTCCGCGATCGCGGCGGCCGCGGCGCTCCTCGGGGCCGCCCTGGCGTTCCAGGCCGGGTGCGTGTCGAGCGGTCAATTCAAGTCGCTGGAGCAGGAGCGGGACGCCCTGGCCACCCGCAACCAGGCGCTGCAGGGGGAAGTGAGCGCCGCCAACCAGAAGAGCGAGAGCGTCGCCCAGCAGCTGGACGCCCTGGCCGCGGAGAAGGCGGCCGTGGAGCAGCGTCTGGCGCAGCTCCAGGACCAGGAGAAGGCCCTCGGCTCACAGCTGCAGCAGCACGAGGAGGAGGCCCAGAAGCTCAAGGCCACCTACGACGGTCTGCTCGGAAGCCTGAAAAAGGAGTTGGAGGCGGGCCAGATCCAGGTGCAGCAGCTGCGCGACGGACTGAGCGTCAACGTCGCCCAGGAGATCCTGTTCGCCTCCGGCTCGGCCGCCCTCGACAAGAGCGGGAGGGAGGTCCTGCAGCGGGTGGCGGAGCAGCTCAAGCAGACGAGCTACCAGGTCGTGGTCACCGGGCACACCGACAACAAGCCGATCGGAGGGGGGCTCGTCAACCGGTACCCCACCAACTGGGAGCTGGCGGGGGCGCGGGCCGCCAGCGTCGTGCGGCTGTTCGCGGAATCGGGACTCGCGGCCAACCGCCTGCTGGCCGCCTCGATGGCCGACACCCGGCCGGTCGCGCCGAACGATACGCCCGAGGGGCGGACCAAGAACCGCCGCATCGAGATCCGGCTGCGGCCGGTCGTGGTCGAGGACTAGCGGACGGGCCCCTGGCGGGAGGACCGATGAACGAGTCCGATCGGGAGAGGCTGCTGCGTTGCTATCCGGTGCTCGAGGAATTGCCCGCCGACCTTCTCGGCAGGGTCGAACAGACGGCCAAGCTGGTCCAGGCTCCCCCGGGACGGCGGCTCTTCGACGAAGGCAGCCCCTGCACCCACTACCCGTTGCTGGTCGAGGGGGTGATCCGGGCCTCGAAGTTCAGTCCCGACGGGCATGAAATCCTTCTCTACAGGCTGAGCCCGGGGGAGAGCTGCGTCATCACGGTGGTCGCGCTGCTCGGCGCGACGGCGTACCCCGCGGTCGGATCGGCCGAGACGAAGGTGACCCTCCACGGCGTTCCCCGGAGCCTGTTCGAGACCCTGGTCCAGGAGTCTCCCGCCTTCAGGGTCTTCGTGTTCAGCTCTCTCTCCCAGAGGATGGCGCACCTCATGGCGCTGATCGACGACGTGGCCTTTCGCCGGCTGGATCAGCGGCTCGCGTCGCGCCTGCTGCTCCACGGGGAGCCGATCACCGCCACCCATCAGATGCTGGCCGACGAGCTGGGGACGACCCGCGAGGTGGTGAGCCGGACCCTGGAGGCCTTCCAGGAGTCGGGGATGCTGCGGCTGGGGCGAAAGAGGATCGAGATCCTGGACCGGCACGCGCTCGACCGGGTCCACCGCCCCGAGGCGCACTGACCGGCAGGACCACGGTTCCCGTCTGAGACTCCGGTCACCGATCGTTCAGGGGCCGACGGCGGCGCCCAGCACCTGGCCGAGCGTCCACTTCGGGTCGAGCTCCGGCCGGTCGTAGATGTTCCAGCCGTTGAAGACGGCGACGAGGTCACGCTCGGGGACGACGAACAGGAACTGGCCGCCGTAGCCCCAGCAGGTCCAGGCGAAGTGCTTGCCCTCACCCCAGGGCATGAGCCACCACTGATACCCGTAGCGCACCCCGGGGAGGTCCGGCGCACCCGGATCGGCGCGCGGCCGCATGCTCTCCGCCACCCAGCCCACGGGCAGGACGCGTCGTCCGTTCCAGACTCCATCGTGAAGGTAGAGAGCGCCGAACCGGGCCAGGTCGGACCGCGCCAGGTACAGCCCGCCCTCCGTGTCGGGAAGGCCGGTCGGCGTCCGCTTCCAGTAGAAGCGCTCGATCCCGAGCGGCCCGAACAGGTGCTCCGCGGCGTACTCGTCCGCCTGCCGGCCCGTCGCCTTCCAGAGGATGTGCGCCAGGATCTCGCTCACCCCGCTGCTGTAGCGGAACAGGTGCCCCGGATCGTGTTCCATCGGCTGGTCGATCACGTAGCGCGCCCAGTCGGCGCTCGCCTCCATCGCCGCGCACGAATTCGCCGGGTCGGTATACGGGACCGAGTCCTCGTCCCACTTGATCCCCGCCGTCATGGTCAGCAGGTCCCGCAGGACGATGCGCCTCTTGCGCTCGTCCAGGTTGGCGATCGCCGCCTCGTCGAAGTAGCGCAGGACCGGGACGTCGACGCCCGGGATCTCCCCCCGTCCGATGGCGATGCCGATGAGCGCCGAGGTGACGCTCTTGGTGACCGACTGCAGGGTGTGCAGATCGCCCTTCCGGTACCACGGGTGCCAGTCGGGGTCGTAATAGTTGTAAGGACCGCGCACCGGATCCTTCCCCGCGAACAGCCGCACGTAGTCCTGGGCGTACTGCCGATCGAAGACGGCCTGGCCGTGCCGGATCACCAGCATGGCGTCGACGTAGCCGCGCGATCCGGAAGCGAAGACCGCGTCGATCGCCGCCAGCGCCGCCGCGTCCATCCCCTGCGCGGCCGGCTGCGAGACGGGCCAGCCGGCCCCGGGCGCGCCCGGGGGGGGCGGGGCGTTCGTGCAGCCGAAGAGGATTCCCGCGCCAAAGAGCACGGCCATCGCCGGGCGCCGGCGGCGGGAACGCCGCGATGCATGCATCGAGCGGGAGTGTAGCGCACAAACGGCCGGATCGCCCGGCCGTACGTCCCGGGGCGATCGGCGCGGGTGTGCTAGTCTTCCTCCTCATGAAACAGGGTGGGACCCCGGAAAAGCGCCTCACCAGCGAGAAAGCCGGGCGCTTCACCGAGTCGGTCATCCGCGAGATGACCCGGCAGGCGATGCTCCACGGGGCGATCAACCTCGCCCAGGGCTTCCCCGACTTCGAGGCGCCGGACGCGATCAAGCAGGCGGCGCGGCAGGCGATCGCGGACGGCGTCAACCAGTACGCCATCACCTGGGGAGCGAAGGGCCTGCGGGACGCCATCGCCGGCCGGATGCGCGCGACGCAGGGGCTCGCGGTCGATCCCGAGACGGAGATCACCGTCTGCTGCGGCTCGACCGAGGCGATGATCGCCTCGCTCATGGCGGTCGCCGACCCCGGCGACGAGATCGTCATCTTCGAGCCGTTCTACGAGAACTACGGGCCCGACGCGATCCACTCGTGCGCGCGCCCCAGGTTCGTGAGGCTCCGCCCACCCGCCGACGCCGACGGCGATTGGGCCTTCGACGAGCGGGAGCTGCGCGCGGCGTTCGGCGCCCGGACCAAGGCGATCATCCTCAACACGCCGAACAACCCCACGGGCAAGGTCTTCACGCGGGACGAGCTGGAGCTGGTCCGCGACCTGTGCCTCGAGCATGACGCGCTCGCCATCACCGACGAGATCTACGAGCACATTCTCTACGACGGCCGGGAGCACGTCTCGATGGCGCGCCTCGACGGGATGCGCGACCGCACCATCACCATCAACGGGATGTCGAAGACCTACAGTGTGACCGGATGGCGCGTCGGGTGGGCGGTGGCGCCGCCGGCGATCACCGACGCCATCCGCAAGGTGCACGACTTCCTCACGGTCGGGGCGCCGGCGCCGCTGCAGGAAGCGGGAGCGGCGGCCCTCGCCCTGCCGCGGGATTATTACCTCCGGCTCGCCGAGGGCTACGGCGCGCGCCGGGACCGTCTGCTGCCCGCCCTGCGGGGGGCGGGATTCAAGGCCTATGTCCCGCGGGGCGCGTACTACATCATGACCGGCATCGACGCCTTCGGCTTCGCCGACGACGTGGGCTTCGCGCGGCACCTGGTGCGCGACCTGGGCGTCGCCGTCGTCCCGGGGTCGAGCTTCTACAGTCACCCCGCCGACGGGGCGCAGCAGGTGCGGTTCGCCTTCTGCAAGCGCGACAGCACCCTCGACGACGCCGCCTCGCGGCTCCGGAGGCTGCGCCCCGGCGCCCCGGGAGCGCCCGGGTGATCGGGCTCGCCCGCAAGCTGCGCGCGGCCGATTACTTCACGCTGGGATTCGGCACCATGGTGGGGGTCGGCTGGCTGGTCCTGATGGATGACTGGCTGCGGCGCGGCGGGCCCGTCGGGGTCATGCTCGGGTTCGCCATCGGCGGCCTGGCGCTGCTGCCGATCGCCTTGGTGTACGGGCGCCTGGTCGTGGCGATGCCCGACGCCGGCAGCGAGATCGCCTACACCGCCCGCGTCTTCCCTCCCGGCGTCAGCTTCGCCGCCGGCTGGATCATGATGCTGGCCTACCTCATTGTCTGCCCGTGGGAGGCGGTGGCGGTCGGCAGGCTGGCGGCCTACGTCTTCCCGGGCCTCGACGTCTTCGAGATCTACCGGGTCGGGGGAAAACCGGTCTACCTGCCGGACCTCCTGCTCGGTCTGGCGCTCACGGCGGCGATCACGCTGATCAACTACCGCGGCATCCGCTTGAGCGCCTCCTTCCAGAAGTGGATGACCTTCGCCCTGCTGGCGCTGTTCGTGGCGTTCGCGCTGTCGGCGTTCGGCAGAGGGTCGCTGCAGAACTTCCACCCCCCCTTCAGCCAGGGCGGCCCGCTGTCGGTGCTGCTGGTCCTGCAGATCGTCCCGTACTTCATGACCGGGTTCGAGTCGGTCCCGAAGTGCGCCGAGGAGGCCAGCCCGGAGTTCCGGAGCGGGGGCTTCTTCCGGGCCATCCTGCTGGCGCTGGGCGTGGGCGTCCTCTTTTACACCTCGGTGGTCGCCCTGGTCGCCTACCTGCGTCCCTGGCCGATGCTGGCGACCCACCGGTTCGCCACCGCCGTGGCGTTCGAGCAGGCGTTTCGGGACCATCGCATGGTCGACCTCCTGCTGCTGGCGGCGCTGCTTTCGCTCGTGAAGATCTTCAACGGCAACTTCGTGGCCGCCAGCCGGCTTCTCTTCGCCCTGGGCAGGCGGGGGCTGGTGCCCCCCGCCTTCGGGCGCGTCCACGAGCGGAACCTCACCCCCAGCGTCGCGGTCCTGGCGCTGGGCGGCGCCACCGCGCTCGCGACCTGCCTGGGAGACGCCATCCTGGTGCCGATCACCGAGGTCGGCTCGATGGCCTCGGCGCTCGGCTGGCTGGCGGCCTGCGCGGCCTACCTCTGCCTTCGGCCGTCGGCCGGAGAGCGGGCGCTCGCGGTCGCCGGCCTGGCCGTCGCCGCCCTCCTCGTCCTGATGAAGCTGCTTCCGGCCGTGCCCGGCCACTTCACGCGCTCCGAGTGGATCGCCCTCTCGATCTGGGCCGCCGCCGGGCTGGCGATGCGCCGGGCGGGCGGGAGATCGAGCCCCATGGCCCGGACGTGAACATCGCGAGCGTCCAGCGACGGGGGCCGTCCCGACCATGCCGGCATCACCGGTCCTCCACCCGCCCGCCGTCGAGGCAGGCCTGGAGCCGCGCGCTCAGGGCGCCCACGTGCGGCTCCGTCATCATCGTGTCGGTCGTTCCCGGGACCGCGAGCACCTCCATCTCCCGGGCCACCAGGCCATCCAGGTCCCGTCCGGGGTCGAGGGAGAAGCCGGGGGGCGTCTCACCGCTCAGGAATAGGGTCATCCGTCCCGGGTAGGCTCTGGGAACGTAGCGCCGCGCCGCGCGAAGGTTCATCTCCTCCACGTTGCGGAGCAGCCAGGACGGCGCGTGCGGAGCACCATCGAAGAGCCCGTACACGAGCCGCCAGAGGAGGGACGCGGTGGCCCCCCTCAGCTCCCGCGCGATGTCGCGCCCCTTCCGCAGCAAATAAGCCCGCTTCGCGCCGCCTCGGAGGGAGCGCACTTGCCCCAGGTGAAACGAGGCCCGCCGGCCGAAGTGCCGCACCCGGCTGGACAGCCTTCGACGCGTCGGAGAGTAGCCCAGGAAAAGGGCGAGCAGGGCCACCTTCTCGCCTCGAGCCTGCAGCTGCTGCGCCATCTCGAAGGCCACGAACGCCCCGAGACAGTAGCCACCGATGGAGTAGGGGCCCCGGGGCTGCACGGTCCGGATCTCCTCGAGGTAGCGCGCGGCCATGGCTTCGACCGAGCGGTCGGGCGGTCTGCCGCTGACGCCCTGCGCCTGGAGCGCGAAGAACGGCTGGTCGGGCCCGAGGTGCCGGGCGAGATCGCGGTAGAAGAGCACCTCCCCCGAATGGCCGTGAACGCCGAAGAAGGGGCCGCGGCCGCCGCCGGGCTGCAACGCCACCAGCGAGGACGGCGGCGCCGGCCCGGGGCGCTCGCGAAGGACGGCGGCCAGCTGCTCCACGGTCGGAGCCCTGAACAGCGTGGCCAGAGGGATCCGGATGTCGAAGGCCTTCTCGATCGAGGCGAACAGACGCACCGCCAGCAGCGAGTGGCCGCCGAGGTCGAAGAAGTTGTCCCTCAAGCCGACGCGGCTCGCGCCGAGGGCCTCTTCCCACAGGCGCGCCAGCCGCAGCTCCAGCCCGTCGCGAGGGGGGACGAAGACGCGATCCTCCTGCGCGCGAGCCTCCTCGGGGTCCGGCAGGGCCCTGCGATCGATCTTCCCGCTGGGGGTGAGGGGCATCGCCGCGAGCGGAACGAAGGTCGAGGGCACCATGTGCTCTGGCAGCTTCTCCCGCAGGAAGAGGCGCAGGCCGGCATCGGCAGGGACCTGCCCCGCCCTGGGCACCCAGTAGGCGACGAGGCGCCGCTCGCCGCTGGGGCGCTCGCGGACGACCGCCGCGGCCTCCTGGACGGCCGGATGCCGCGCGAGCGCGCCTTCGACTTCGGCCGGCTCGATCCGGAATCCCCGGATCTTCACCTGGGAGTCCCTGCGGCCCGCGAACTCGATGCTCCCGTCGGGGAGGAGGCGCCCCATGTCTCCCGTCCGGTAGATCCGCCTGTCTCCTCCGTCTGGATCGGGAAGGAAACTCTCGCGCGTGGCATCCGGCTGCCGCCAGTAGCCGAGGGCGACGTGACGGCTGCGGATTCCGATTTCGCCAAAGAGCTGTCCCGGCTCGCCTCGAGCGCCGAGCAGCACGGCCTCCGTCTCCTCCACGGGGTACCCCAGGGGCACCGAAGGGCGCTCGATCGGCGTCGTCTCGTCGAGGATCTGTTGCAGCGACACCGTCGACTCCGTCGGTCCGAACCCGTTCACGAAAACGCAGTGGCGCGGGAAATGCCGCCTGCAGGCCTCCACATCCTCGCGGCGCGCCTCCTCGCCTCCAAGGACGACGAGCCGGAGGCTGGGCGCGA
>QHXZ01000059.1:9293-10609 GCA_003223165.1 Acidobacteriota bacterium | reverse complement strand
ACGGTGATCCCCTCGCTCCGCAACCTCTCACCCAGCCCGACGAGACCGACGATCCGGAGATCGATGGGACAAAGCGTCGCGCCGTTCAGCAGCGCGCCGAAGATGTCCATGACCGCCGCATCCACGCTGCAGGACGAGAGGAGGGTCAGCCGATCGTCGGCCCCCAGGTGGAGGTTGTTCGTGTACGCCCCGATGAAGTGCAGGACGTTGCGGTGGTTCTGGACGACGCCCTTCGGCCGGCCCGTGGAGCCGGAGGTGTACAGCAGGTAGGCCGGATGGTCCGGCGACGCGGCACGCCCCGGTGGCGCGGCGGCGGCGCCGGCGAGGGGCGCGTCGATGCCGATGATCTTCCGATCGCCGGCGAGCGCCTGCGCCAAGGAATGGTTCCGCTCATTCGTCAGCAGGGCGCTCGCGAGAGAGTCTCCCACGATCAGCGCGAGGCGCTCGGCGGGATGGCTCGGGTCGAGGGGAACGTAGGCGCCGCCCGCCTTCAGGATTCCGAGGATGCCGGCGATCATCGCCGCGTCGTGGTCGAGCAGCAGGGCGACGCGCGCCCCTTCCTCACCCACGGCCGGCGCCAGCGCCGCGGCGACCCGATCGGACGCGCGGTCCAGCGCCGCGTAGCTCCACTCTCGACCCTCTTCCCTGACGGCGATGCGCCGCGCGTGCTTCTCGACCTGCCGCGCGAAGCGCCGGGGAATGGTCTGCTCGATCTCCTCCCGCGCGAACCGCGCGAAAGGGCGCGCCGGGTTCGCGACGGCGCGGGTGCGCGGGGCGGCGCTTCGATCGGCCGGCGCAAGGACCGGCAGGGAGACGAGCCGCTGTTCCGGGTCGGCCACGATGCCCTCGAGCACGACCTTGAAGCGCTGCAGCAGCCGGTCGATCGTCGCTCGTTCGAAGAGGTCGGTGCTGTACCGGACGCGGCCGACGATCCCTTCCGGCCGATCGTCGGCCTCCAGGTAGAGGTCGAACCGGGACATCCCCGTATCCACGTCCATCTGGGTCAGGTTCCAGCCCGGCCGGGGCGGCGGCAAGGGCGGTTCGAGGATGAACATGACCTGGAACAATGGATTGCGGCCGGCATCCCGATCAGGCTGCAGGTCCTTCACGACGCTCTCGATCGGGACGTCGCCATGGCCGAGCGCTTCGAGAGTCGCCTCCCGCACGCTCGCGAGAGTCTCCCGGAAGCTCCGCTCCCCCGAGAGCCGCGTCCGGAGCACCAGCGTGTTGAGGAAGAAGCCCAGCATGCGCTCGAGCTCGGGCCGGCCGCGACGCGTGGCGGCGGTCCCCACGAGGATCTCCTGCTGGCCCGTGTA
>QHXZ01000059.1:0-9243 GCA_003223165.1 Acidobacteriota bacterium | reverse complement strand
TCGCCCCCTCGCGCCGGGAGAGGGTCTTGAGTCGCTCGCTCAGGCTCCCGGGCAAGGCGAAGGTGACCTGCTCGCCGCGGAAGGTCTGCAGCGGAGATCGCGGCTTGTCGCCGGGCAGTTCGAGCACCGCCGGGGCGCCCTTCAGCTGCCGCCGCCAGTACGCCAGCGCGCCCGACGAGGCCTCCTCGCGCAGACCCTGGTGCTGCCAGGCGGCGAAGTCACCATACTGGACCTCCAGCTCCCGAAGCGGGGACGGCCCGCCCTCGAGGCGCGCCTCGTAGAGCGCCGTCAGTTCCGGGAGAAACACGGAGTACATCGACACGCCGTCGAAGATCATCTGATGAAGGGTGATGTAGAGCCGGTGCTCCTCGTCGCCCAGCCGGATCAGCCGGAAGCGCGCCAGAGGGCCTCGGGCGAGGTCGAAGGGCCGCCGGGCCTCCTCGGTTGCGAGCCTCAGCGCCTCCGGCTCCCGCTCGGCCTCGGGCAGCCACCGCAGATCGACCGGGCGCAGGGCGATCGGGGGAGCCTCCCGGACGACCTGGAACGGCTCGCCGTCGACGAGATCCACGGTGGTGCGCCAGGCCTCGTGCCGCAGCAGGATCTCGCGCAGGCTCCACTCGAGGGCCGCGACATCGAGGGGGCCGATCCGGTGGACCGTCAGCGGCTCGTTGTAGAGCGGCAGCTCGGGGGCGATCTGGCTGTGGAGCCAGATCTGATGCTGGCCGGCGGAGAGGGGCGCGGCCGCACCCGCGGGTCGGCGCGGGATGGGGTCGAGGATCTGCGACCCGGGCGGGACCTCCCCACGCAGGTACGTTTCGAGGAGGCGGCGCTTCATCTCCGAGAGCGGCGCGACGGGGGCGGCTGTCCTGTTCTCGATGGACATGCTGGCGGACCTGTGGCTACGAGGCGGCGCCGGACACGGCGGCCTTGAACGTCACCGGCAGGCTCCTGAGGCCGCGCAGGCCATGGTTCGTCCGCCAGACGAGAGGGGCGGGCTCCAAGGCCAGGTCGGGCATGCGGCGCAGCATGGCCTCGAGGGCGATCTGGCCCTCGATCCGCGCCAGCGGCGCGCCGAAGCAGAAGTGCGCGGCATGGCCGAAGGCGACATGCCGGTTGTCCTGGCGGGTGATGTCGAGCCGATCGGGGTCGGGGAAGCGCTCCGGATCCCGGTTCGCGGCGCCCATCACCGCGATCACGGCCTGGCGCCGGAGGATCCGCCGCCCCCCCAGCTCCACGTCGGCGGGCGCCAGGCGGCCCGTGTGCTGGATCGGGCTCTCGTAGCGGAGCAGCTCCTCGACGGCGGAGGGAATGAGCGAAAGATCGCTCCTGAGCTTCGCGAGCTCGTCCGGATGGCGCAGGAGCGACAGGATGCCGTTGCCGATGAGGTTGGTCGTCGTCTCCTGGCCCCCGACCATGGTCACGATGCAGTTCGCGATCACCTCCTCCTCCGCGAGCCGGTCGCCGTGGACCTGCGCGTTCATGAGCTCGCCGATCAGGCCCTCCCGGGGACGTGCCTGCTGGTCGCGCATCGCGGAGCGGAAGTAGCCCGTCATCTCCTCCACGGCGCGCAGCATCTGCGGGGCGCGGTCGGGGTTGTGCTGGAAGCTGCCGAGCATCTCCGCGAAATCCTCGGACCAGGCCTTGAGCCGGCGACGGTCCTCCACGGGCACTCCCAGCATCTCGGCGGTGACGATGCACGGGAGGGGCTCGGCAAGGTCCGCGATGACGTCCATGCGGCCCGCGGGCAGGACCCGCTCCAGCAGCCGGTCGGTGATCTCGCGGATGTGGCCCCGCAGCACCTCGACGCGGGCGGGGCTGAAGGCGTGCGCGGCCAAGCCCCGGATCCGGGTGTGGGACGGCGCGTCCATGAACAGCATCTGCCTGACCATCACCTGCGCGATCGGGTTCAGCTCGCCGAGCCCCATGGCCGTGAGCTGCTCGGGGGTGGGGGTGCGGTCGGCGGAGAAGTCGTGCAGGACGCGAAGCACGTCCTGGTAACGGGTGACGACCCACACGTGCAGGAAGCGATCCCAGTGCACGGGGTCTTCCGCCTGCAGCCGGTGGTAGAGCGGGTAGGGATCGGCGAGGACATCGGGCTCGAGGAGATGGTAGAGGCTCAGCGGCGGACCCCGGCGCGACGCCGCGGTCTCGATGGCGCTCATCGCAGCATCTCCGCCACCTCGGCCTCGCTCATGGACCGCAGCTTCTGGAGCAGCAGCCGTTCGATCTCGGCCGAGAGCCCCGCGACGTTCGGCGTCTCGAAGATGGTGCGCAGGGCGAGCTGGACCGAGAAGATCTCGCGCAGCCGCGCGATGAGCTGCGTGCCCAGCATGGAGTGGCCGCCCAGCATGAAGAAGTCGTCGAGGACGCCGACCCGCTGCAGGCCGAGGAGCGGCGCCAGGATCGCGGCGACGCGCTCCTCGACGGGCGTGCGCGGCGCGACGTACCCTTCGTCCCGAAGGACGCTGGCGTCGTCCGGCGGCGGCAGGGCGGCGCGGTCGATCTTGCCGCTGGCGTTGAGCGGCAGGGACGGCAGCGCCACGAAGGTCGCGGGCACCATGTAGTCCGGCAACCGGGCCGCCAGGAAGTCCCTGAGCGCGCCGTGGGTGGGTCTCGAGCCGGGATGGATCACGACGTAGGCGACGAGGCGCTTGTCGCCGGGCGCGGCCTCGCGGGCCACCACGACGCTCTCCCGGATCGCCGGATGCGCGCTCAGGGCCGCGACGATCTCGGCCGGCTCGATACGGTAGCCGCGAACCTTGATCTGGTCGTCGATCCGCCCGAGGAAGGCGATCTGGCCGTCCGGCAGGCGTCGGGCCAGGTCTCCGGTCCTGTAGAGGCGGGCCCCGGGCGCCGCGCTGAAGGGGTCTTTGATGAACCTCTCGCCCGTCAGCGCGGGCTTGTGAAGGTAGCCGCGGGCAACGCCCGGACCACCGATGTACAGCTCACCCGATCCTCCCGGAGGCACCGGCCGGAAACGCTCGTCCAGAACGTGGACCTGGACGTTGTCGATGGGCCGTCCGATGGCGGGCAGCACGCCCGGGCGGTCGCCGGAAGGCACCGGTCCCGAGGTGGCGACGACGGTGCACTCGGTCGGGCCGTAGTTGTTCACGACCACGAAGGGCAGATCCGGCGGCGGGTAGCGGTGCAGGGTGTCGGCTCCGGTCAGCATCGTGCGAAGGGCGGTGTCCGCGGGCCACGGGAGGGCCATCATCCGCTCGGCCATCGGAGTGGGCAGGAACGTGACGCTGATCCGTTCGGAGACGAGCCAGTCGCGCAGCGCCTCGGGCTCCTGCCGGATGGCCTCTTCCGGAATGTGCACGCTGGCTCCCGCGGCGAGAGAGGGCCACAGCTCCCAGACCGCCGCGTCGAAGCCCACGGCGGCTATCTGCGTCGTCCGGTCCCTGGCCGTGATCGCAAAGGCGCGCAGGTGCCAGCGCAGGAGGTTCAGGAGGCCGCCATGCGTGATCTGGACTCCCTTCGGCCGGCCGGTCGATCCGGACGTGTAGATGACGTAGGCGAGGTGCCGGGCCGAGGGCGGGAGCCGTCGCAGCCCGGGGGGCTCGGGGTCGCTGCGCCGCCTCTCCGCGTCCAGCGTGATCAGTCGCCAGGCGCCCCGCGGCAGGCGGTCGGCGAAACATCCGGCCGTGACCAGCAGCCGGGGCCGCGCATCGTTCAGCAGAGAGGCCAGGCGATCCCGGGGATGGGCGGGGTCCAGAGGCATGTAGGCCCCGCCGGCCTTGAGAATGCCCAGCGCGCCGACGACCATCGCCGCCGAGCTCTCGAGGCAGAGCCCCACCAGGACGTCGGGACCGACCCCCAGGGAGCGCAGGCGATCGGCCAGCCGCTCGGCACGGGCATCGAGCTCGCGATAGGTCAGCCGCCGGCCTCCTGCCACGGCGAGGGCCTCGGGCGTCGCCG
The DNA here is from genome assembly GCA_003223165.1 of Acidobacteriota bacterium. GTDB lineage: Bacteria > Acidobacteriota > Polarisedimenticolia > Gp22-AA2 > Gp22-AA2 > QHXZ01. Next base: position 5,322 of record QHXZ01000059.1, on the reverse strand, counting down.
CCGCCTGGGCACCGACCAGATCAGCAACGCATTCCGTCATCGAGAAACGCCTCCTTCACGCGGCCCCGAACCCGCGCGCCTCCCCGCCGATCCGTGGCGCCCGCTGCAAGGTGCCCCCGGGCGGTGCCGTGACCGCCTGCGGCCGTTGGTCGAGGAACGCCCGACACCACAGCTCGAAGGAGAGGAGCGTCCAGACCGGAAGGTTCAGGTCCCGGCCGCGCACCGGATCCTCCAGGAGCCGTTCGACGGCCGCGGGATCGAAGATGCCGCGCCGGCGGCTCCGCGCCGAGAGCAACAGGTCGCGGACGAAGCCGCGGAGCGGGCCGCGGAACCAGCGGCCGAGGGGGATTGCGAAGCCGCGCTTCGGCTTCTCGAGAACCCAATCGGGCAGGAGCCCGGCCACCGCGCGCTTCAGGATGTGCTTCGAGCGTCCCCCGCGCAGCAGCATGTCCGGCGGGATCCGCGCGGCGAACTCCACGAGCTTGTGGTCCAGGAGCGGCACGCGCGCCTCGATCGAGTGGGCCATGGTCATGCGGTCCACCTTGGTCAGGATGTCGAGCGGCAGGTAACTCGTGAGGTCCACGTCCTGGAGCCGCGACAGCCAGTGGCCGCTCCTCGAAAGCCGCCGGGCTTCGCGCCACCACGGATCGTGGGGCGCGACCAGCTCGAGGACCCCGGGCCTCAGGATGGTCCGCATCCCTTCCCGATCGAAGAGCGTGAGGCGGTTCAGATAGCGCCGCCCGTGCGGCAGGGAGAGATGGGCCAGCCGGTCGCGTCCTCGCATGCCCCGAGGCATGAGCCGGGCGACGCGGCCCATCGTCCACCGCTCGAGGCGCCCGTGGCGGCGGTCGCGGGCCTCCGACCGGTAGCGGTCGTAGCCGGCGAACAGCTCGTCGCCGCCGTCGCCCGAGAGCACCACCTTCACGTGACGGGCCGCGAGCTTCGAGACCATGTAGGTCGGGATCGCGGAGGAGTCACCGAACGGCTCGTCGAGGTGGAAGGCCACCTCTTCGAGGATCCCGACGCTGTCCCTCTCGAGGATCTGCTCGTGATGGTCGGTCCCGAGCGCCCGGGCCACGAGCCGCGCATCGGGGGTCTCGTCGAAGTCCTGGTCCCGGAACCCGACCGAAAAGGTCTTCACGGGCCCGGCCGTGGCGCGCGACATCAGGGCCACGACGCTGCCCGAGTCGATGCCCCCGGACAGGAAGGCGCCCAGCGGCACGTCGCTCGCCAGGTGGAGCCGCACCGATTCCTCGAGGAGATCCAGGAGCTCGGCGGCGACGTCCGCCTCGCTGCGGCCCTCTTCGGGATCGAAGTGAACGTCCCAGTAGCGCGCGATCCGGATGTCCCGGCCGGGCCGGGCGACGAGGACATGGCCGGGCTCGAGCTTCCGGACGCCCGCGAGGATGCTCTGATCGGCTGGCGTGTAGAGGGTCGTGAGCAGCGATCCCAGCGCGCGCCAGTCGACCCTCGCCTCCACCTCGGGCAGTCGCAGGAGCGCCTTCAGCTCCGAGGCGAACGCGAGCCTCCCGCCCACCTCGGTGTAATAGAGAGGCTTGATCCCGAGGCGGTCGCGTGCCAGCAGCAGCGTCCGCCGCGCCTGGTCCCAGACCGCCAGGCCGAACATGCCCCGCAGGGCGTTCACGCAGGCCGCCCCCCGGTCCTCGTAGAGATGGACGATCGGTTCGGTGTCGGACGAGGTGGAGAATCGGTGCCCTCGCGCCTCGAGGTCGCGGCGCAGCTCCCTGTAGTTGTAGATCTCACCGTTGAAGACGACCCACGCCGTGCCGTCCTCGTTGCGCACCGGCTGGTCCCCTGTCCTGAGGTCGATGATGCTCAGCCGGCGCACCCCCAGGCCGACGCCTGGGGCCAGGTACACGCCCTCGGCGTCCGGTCCGCGGTGCCGAAGCGCCCCGCACATCGCGCGGACCTCCGTCTCGTGGACAGGGCCGCCTGTCAGGGCGACGATTCCGGCGATGCCGCACATGATTCCGCCCCCAGCCATTTTCCGGCGCCGGGCCGCCCCCTATCAGCCGGGGGGCGATCCGGCCACGTCGCGTGCGTACAATGGGACCGACGGCCCTTTCCGCCAATCAGGTCCATTCCCCAGCCGACGCGGGGGAATCTCAGGATCCACTCGGGCGATCCCTGAGGCGGCCGCCAGGGTTTCCCGGGCCCGCCGAGGCGTCGCCGGCCGGGCGGGTGAAGACGGCGGCATTCACCGGGAACCGACCCGCCGCGTCTCACGTAAGATCCGGCAGTCACCCAGAGAGACCATGCGGAGGATCCACCTCATGACCGCGGACCTCGTCGTCGACGGCGTCACGAAGACCTATCCCAACGGGGTGCAGGCGCTCAGGGGCGTGTCGCTGCGCATCCCCGCCGGCATGTTCGGGCTTTTGGGCCCGAACGGGGCCGGGAAGTCGACCCTGATGCGCACCATCGCCACGCTGCAGGAGCCCGACAGCGGCTCGATCGCCTTCGGGACCATCGACGTCCTCAGGCAGAAGGACGCCGTGCGGCGCACGCTCGGATACCTGCCTCAGGAATTCGGCGTCTATCCCAGGGTTTCGGCGCTGGAGCTGCTCGACCACTTCGCGGTCCTGAAGGGGCTGGTCGCGCGGCGGGCGCGCGCGGAAATGGTCGAGTCGGTCCTGCGCCGCACCAACCTGTGGGACGTGCGCCAGCGCCGGCTGGGCACCTTCTCCGGCGGGATGAAGCAGCGCTTCGGGATCGCGCAGGCGCTCCTGGGCAGCCCGCGCCTGATGATCGTGGACGAGCCGACCGCGGGCCTCGATCCGGCGGAGCGGCTGCGGTTCCACAACATGCTGAGCGAGATCGGCGAGAACGTGGTGGTCATTCTCTCCACCCACATCGTCGAGGACGTGAGCGACCTGTGCAGCCGCATGGCGATCATCGCCTCGGGCCGGGTGCTGCTGAGCGGCGACCCGCAGTCCGCCATCGACGCCCTGCGCGGCCGGATCTGGAAGAAGATCGTGCCGCGCGATCAGCTCGGCGCCTACGAACGCGACCTGGAGGTCATCTCGACCCACCTGGTCGCGGGCCGGACCGCGATCCACGTGATGGCGCCCCAGCGCCCCGACCCGGCGTTCGAGGAGGTCCCGGCCGACCTGGAAGACGTCTACTTCTCCATCCTGCGCTCCGGCGATCGCCAGGCCGCCTGACGCCGATGCTGGCTCGCATCTTCGCCTTCGAGGTCCGCTACCAGCTGCGGCAGCCGCTGTTCTGGGTGGCCGCGGTGATCTTCTTCCTCCTGACCTTCGCCGCGGTGACGACGGACGTCGTGCAGATCGGGGGAGCGATCGGCAGCGTGAACCGGAACGCCCCGTTCGTCCTGATGCAGATCCTCCTGGTCATGACGGTGATCGGCACCTTCCTGACCACCGCGTTCGCGGCCAACAGCGTCTATCGCGACTTCGAGAGCCAGGCCGACGCGATCTTCTTCTCGCTGCCTTTGCGCAAGGCGGACTACCTGTTCGGGCGCCTGTTCGGCTCGCTGGCGGTATCGTGGCTGGTCTACGTCGCGGTCCTTCTCGCGGTCGGCCTCGGCGGCCTGATGCCGTGGCTGGAGCCGGAGCGCATCGGGCCGTTCCACCTCGCGCCGTACGTCTTCTCGATGCTGGCGTTCGTGCTGCCCAACGTGATCATCACGGGGGCGTTCTTCTTCGCCATCGCGACCTTGACCCGGAGCCTCCTTTACACTTACGCCGGCGTGGTGGTGTTCTTCGTGGGCTACGCCATGGCCGGCATCTTCCTGGACAACCTCGACAATCGCAATCTCGCGGCGCTTGCCGATCCCTACGGCGTCGGCGCCTTCGACCTGGTGACGCGCTACTGGACCGTGGCCGAGAAGAACGCCGGGCTGATGCCGCTGCGGGGCATTCTCCTGGAGAACCGGCTCCTGTGGCTGGCGGTGGCCGCGGCCGTCATGCTCCTCACCTGGGCGCGGTTCAAATTCAGGACCGCGGGCAGCGGCGGCGCCCGCGGGTGGCGCCGGCGGCGGCAGCCGGTCGCGGAAGCCCCGGCCGTTCCCGCGACCGCAGGTCCGCAGCCGACCGTCGCGCGACGCTTCGGCGTCGCGACGACCTGGACGCAGTTCCTGCGTCAGACGCGCATCGAGACGGTCGGCGCCCTGCGCGGCGTCCCGTTCCTGATCATGCTGTTTGCCGGACTCTTGAACGTGTTCGGTTTGAGCTTCTCCCTGGACGAGCTCTTCGGCACGAAGATTTATCCCGTCACGAACGTCATGCTGCGGGCCGTCGCCGGCGCCTTCGCCCTGTTCGTCTTCCTCGTCCTGACGTTCTACAGCGGCGAGCTGGTGTGGCGCGAGCGCAACCTGCGCATGTCGGAGCTGTTCGACGCCCTGCCGGTGCGCACGTGGGTGGCCTGGGCCTCCAAGCTGTGCGCCCTGGCCGCCGTCCTCGCGACGATGCTCGTCGCCGTCCTTTTGACCTGCGTGGGGATCCAGGCGTCGACCGGGTACACGCATTTCGAGATTCCGCTCTATCTCAAGGGCCTGTTCCTCGTGGCCATGCCCCAGTTCCTGTTCTTCGCCGCGCTGTGTCTGTTCGTCCAGGTCGTGCTGGACAACAAGTTCCTGGGGTGGCTGGTGTCGAGTCTGTTCTACATCGCCGGGTTCGTCCTGCCCGCGCTGCGGCTCGAACACCATCTGTACCGCTTCGGCACCGCGCCCGAGGCGCCCTACTCCGACATGAACGGGTACGGGCACTTCGTGCAGCCGCTCACCTGGTTCTACCTTTACTGGGGCCTGGTGTGCGCGGTGCTCGTGGTCGTGGCGCATCTCTTCTGGGTGCGCGGCACGGAGACATCGTTCCGACTGCGCGCCCGGCTGGCGCGGCAGCGCCTCACCCGTCCCGCGATCGCGGCGCTTCTGTGCGCCGCCGCCGGCGCAGGCGCCGCCGGGGGGTTCATCTTCTACAACACCAACATCCTCAATCGCTACCGGCCCACCAAGACGCTCTACGATCGCGAGGCCGCGTACGAGAAGAAATACGGGCAATACCTCGGACTGCCGCAACCGCGCGTCACGGACGTTGATGCCGACGTCGACATCTATCCGGAGACCCGGACGGTCGCCATCCGGGGCCGCTACACGCTCGTCAACAAAACCGGGGCCCCGCTCGATCGCCTGCACATCTATCTGAACCCGGACGTGACCGTGCACGCGCTTCAGCCCGGGGGGGGTGTCCTCGACATGGCGGACGCGGACCTCGGCTATCGGATCTACCGTCTCGAGCCGCCGCTCCAGCCCGGGGCAGAGACGCAGATGAAGTACGACCT
>QHXZ01000174.1 GCA_003223165.1 Acidobacteriota bacterium | reverse complement strand
CACTATCAAGGATGGAAGACCGCCATCGCCGGCGCCGCCGTGACCGACCTCATCGACGCCTACACCCTCTCCGACTTCAACGTCACCAGCCGCTGGTCGTTCGGCGGCTCGCCGTTCGTGGGCGACTTCGCCAAGGCCTACCGCGAGCAGTCGCCGATCACGTACGCCGCGAACATGAAGACGCCGACGCTCATCCTTTCGGACACGCTCGACGCCCGCGTGCCGATCGCCCAGTCGTACAAGCTCTACCACGCCCTGAAGGACAACGGTGTCGAGACGACCTTCGTCGGCTACCCGACGCAGGGCCATTTCCCCGACGACCCCGTCCGCAAGCGCGACCTCTACCGCCGCTGGCTGGAGTGGCTCGACCAGCGGCCCAAGGGGTAGCGCTCCGGCGCCCGTTGACGCCTTTCCGGGTGCGTGATACCGTCCGAGAAGGATCCAGGCAAAACACCCGTAACGACGGCCGTTGGAAGCGGGTCTGACGGAAGAGCGATGTTTGTCGAAGAAATCCTGGCGCGGAACCGCGCGTACGTCCTCGGCCGGGCCCCGCGTCCGCTTGCCCCGCCGTCGCAAATCGACCTGGCCGTCATCACCTGCTACGACCCCCGGCTCGACGAACTGCTCCATCCGGCCCTCGGCCTCGAGGAAGGGAAAGCCTTCCTGATCCGGACCGCCGGAGCGCACGTCGAGGCGGGCGGCGACCCGCTCCGCTCCCTCGCCCTGGCCGTCTACCTCTTCGGCGTGCGTCAGGTGGCGGTCGTCGGCCACGCCGGCTGCCGGATGGCGGCCTTCGACACCGCGGCCTTCATCGACGCCTTCCGCCGCCGCGGGGTCCCGCGCGAGGCCTTCGGTCCGGCCGATCTCCGCGCCTGGGCCGGGGCGCTGCCCGACCCCAGGCGGGGGGTCCTGGCCTCCGTTGCGGCCATCCGGGCGACCCCGTTCCTTCCCAGGGACCTCTCCGTCTGCGGCCTGATCCTCGACGAGTCATCGGGGGCGCTCGAAATGACGCAGGCGCCGGACCAGGCCGTCCCGGAGGGCGCGGCAGTTCTCCCGCCGCCGGCCGGGCCCGAGCCGGAGCCGGCGGTGAAGACGGGCCGGGGCGCTCCTCCGCCTCGGCCGGCCGCATCGGCGGCGGTCAGCGCATCGGCAGCGGTCAGGCCGGCGGACGCCAGCCCCGGGCTGGAGCCGGCACGGTCGCTGGTGCGGATCCTCGCCGCCTCGGCCGGGTGGGGCCGTGACTTCAAGCGCCTGCGCGAGGAGCTGGCCCGCGACGCGGGCCCGCTGACGCGCCTTCAGGATCTCGAGCGGTTCATTCAGAAGGCGGCCGCCGATTCGAAGGATGTGGCGCAGGCGCTCGATCGCCTCCGGAGGGAGACCCGCGCGACAGGACGTCTCTCCGACGCGCCGGCCCTGCTCGAACTCCTCTGGCGCTCCATCCGGGAGGCACAGCCTTGAACGTCGGAGTCATCTACGCCTGCCTGCTCGCCCTCGGCGTGGTCTACGCGCTGGCCGCGGGGGCGCTGGGATGGATGTCGGATCTCGGCGGGCATGACATCGGCATCGGCGCCGGCGGCCACCTCGATGTGGGGCATTTCCACCCGGTGTCGGGGACGACGATCGCCACCTTCATCACCGGCTTCGGCGGGGGAGGGGTCGTGGGGCATTACCTCCTGCGCTGGCCCCTGCTGCGCGGGCTCCTCCTGGCCAGCAGCAGCGGCCTGGCCCTGGCGGCGGCCGCCTACCTGGTCCTGGAGGTGATCTTCAAGCAGACGCAGGCCGGGGAGGAGCACCCGATGAGCGAGGCGCTCGGCCGCGAGGCGGAGATCATCACCGCGATCCCGGCTGGCGGCGTGGGGGAGGTCGCCTACCTCATCCGCGGCAAGCGCGAGCAGGCCCCGGCCCGCAGCGCCGGCGACGGCGCGGTGCCGCGCGGGCGCCCGGTGGTCATCGAGAAGGTGACGGGCAACATGGTCTACGTTCGGCCGAAAGACTAACCGCAGGGAGGCTTCCGATGTTCGGGTTCAACGTGCTGGTGACCGTCCTGGTCTTCTTCCTGGTCCCGATCGTCTTCTTCATCTTGATCCTGGCCGTCGCCAAACGCTACCGGAAGGTCGGGCCGAACCAGGTGATGGTCATCTCGGGACGCCGGCACCGGATGAAGACCGCCGACGGGCGGACCGAGGTGAGCGGCTACCGCATCCGGCAGGGGGGCGGCGCCTTCATCTTCCCGCTGCTCGAGCGCGTGGACGCCCTGTCGCTCGAGGTCATGACCCTCGACATCACGACGCCCGAGGTGTACACGAAGCCGGGCGTGCCGATCGTGGTGGACGGCGTGGCGCAGGTGAAGATCAAGGGGGATGAAGCCTCCGTGCGCACGGCGGCCGAGCAGTTCCTGGGCAAGACGGTGGAAGAGATCAAGCAGATCGCGCTGCAGACGGTGGAGGGCCACCTGCGGGCGATCGTCGGGACGATGAGCGTGGAGGAAATCTACCGCAACCGCGACCAGTTCGCCTCGTCGGTGCAGGAGGTGGCGGTCTCCGACATGGCCAACATGGGGCTGCAGATCGTCTCCTTCACCCTGAAAGACATCCGCGACAGCCACGGTTACCTGGAGGCGCTCGGCAAGCCCCGCACCGCCGAGGTGAAGCGCGACGCCGTCATCGCCCAGGCCGAGGCCGACCGGGACGCCGCCATCAAGTCGGCGCAGGCGCGCCAGGCCGGCGAGATCGCCAAGTTCGAGGCGGAGACGCGCATCGCCGAGGCGCAGCGCGACTACCAGATGAAGAAGGCGGACTACGACGCCGCCGTCAACCTGAAGCGCGCCGACGCCGACCTGGCCTACGACATCCAGAAGAACAAGACCTCGCAGTCGCTCAAGCGCGAGGAGATCCAGATCGCCATCGTCGAGAAGGAGCAGCAGGTCCTGGTGCAGGAGAAGGAGATCCAGAGGCGCGAGAAGGAGCTGGAGGCGACCGTGAAGCGGCAGGCCGACGCCGAGCGCTACCGCGTCGAGACCGAGGCGGCCGCCCAGCGCGCGCGCTCCGAGCAGGTCGCCCGAGGAGAGGCCGAGGCGCTGCGCCAGAAGGGGCAGGCCCAGGCGGACGTCATCCGCGCCACCGGCGGCTCGGAATCCGAGATCATCGCGCTCAAGGGCGCCGCCGAGGCCGAGGCGATGCGGAAGAAGGCCGACTCATGGAAGGAGTACAACCAGGCCGCCGTGCTGCAGCTCCTGATCACGGCGCTGCCGGACATCGCCAAGGCGGTGACCGAGCCGCTCTCCAAGACCGACCGGATCACCCTGGTCTCCACCGGCGCGGACGGCAC
>QHXZ01000173.1 GCA_003223165.1 Acidobacteriota bacterium | reverse complement strand
GGGGCGCTCGATCACCCGCGCACGCGCTACCTGGTCGGCGGGGTGGTGTCGGGCATCGCCGGCTACGGCAACAGCATCGGGGTCCCCACGGTCGGCGGCGAGGTCGCCTTCCATCCCTCCTACAACGGCAACAACCTGGTGAACGTCTTCAGCCTCGGCATCACGCGGCGCGAGAAGATCCACAAGGGGATCGCCTCGGGGTTGGGCAACCCCGTGATCTACGCCGGCTCCAGGACCGGGCGCGACGGGATCCACGGGGCGAGCCTTCTGGCCTCGTCCGAGTTCGCCGCCTCCTCCGAGTCGAAGCGCCCGACCGTCCAGGTGGGCGACCCGTTCACCGAGAAGCTGCTCCTGGAAGCCTGCCTCGAGGTGATGAAGGAGGTCGGGCTCGTGGTCGGCATCCAGGACATGGGGGCGGCCGGGCTGACCTGCTCGACGGTCGAGATGGCGGCGCGGGGCGGCACCGGCATGGAGATCGACCTCGACCGCGTCCCCCTGCGCGAGGAGGGGATGAGTCCCTACGAGATCATGCTGTCGGAGTCGCAGGAGCGCATGCTCCTGGTGGCGACGCCGCAGAGCGAGCGCAAGGTGCTGCAGGCGTTCGAGAAGTGGGACCTCGACGCGGTCGTGGTGGGACGCGTCACCGGCACCGGCCGCGTGCGCATCAGCGCCCAGGGGCGCCTGGTCGCCGACCTGCCGGCCGCCCTGTGCGTGGACGAGGCGCCCCGCTACCAGCGGCCGTCCGCGCGCCCGGCCTGGCAGGAGATCGTCGAGCGGCTGCAGGTCGAGTCGGTCCCCGAGCCCTCGGACGGCAACCGGGCGCTCGAGACCCTCCTGGCCTCGCCCAACCTGTGCAGCCGCGAGTCGATCTACCAGGTCTACGAGCACATGGTGCGCACCAACACCGTGGTGCGCCCCGGATCCGACGCGGCGGTGATCCGGCTCAAGGGGACCAACCGCGCCCTGGCGCTCAGCGTCGACTGCAACGCCCGCCACTGCTACCTCGACCCCTTCGAGGGGGCGCGCCTGGCGGTGGCCGAGGCGGCGCGCAACCTCGCCTGCGCCGGCGCCGAGCCGCTCGGCACGACCGACTGCCTGAACTTCGGCAACCCCGAGCGGCCGGAGATCATGTGGCAGTTCGAGCGGTGCATCGACGGCATCGCCGAGGCCTGCCGCGCCCTCGAGGCGCCGATCGTGGGCGGCAACGTCTCGTTCTACAACGAGACGGAGGGGAAGGCGATCCACCCCACGCCGACGATCGCCATGGTCGGCCTCCTCGAGGACGTGAAGGGGGCGCTCACGCAATGGTTCAAGAAGGAAGGGGACCTGGTCTTCCTGCTGGGCGATCCGCAGGGCAGCCTGGCGGGCAGCGAATACCTGGCGCTGCTGCACGGAGTCGAGGCGGGGCGGCCGGCCCCGGTCGACCTGGCGCGCGAGAAAGCGCTGCACCTCGCGGTGCGCAGCGCGCGCGACGCCGGCCTGATCCTCTCGGCGCACGACTGCTCCGACGGCGGGCTGGCGTTCGCCCTGCTGGAGTGCTGCATCAGCGGCCCCGCCGGGGCGGTGGGGGCCGACCTGCGCCTGGACGCGCTCCAGGGCTCGATGCGGCTCGACGCCCTGCTGTTCGGGGAGGCGCCCTCGCGCATCATCGTTTCGGCCGCGCCGGAGTGCCGCGCCCGGCTGGACCACGTGGCGCGCGGCGCAGGCGTGCCGCTGCACCTCCTGGGGCGCGTCGGGGGGGACCGTCTCTGGATCGCGGCCGGCGGGGCCAACGTGGTCGACCTGGGGGTCGTGGCGGCGCGCCATTCCTGGCGGACCGCGCTGGGCCAGCACCTCAGGGGCTAGGAGCCTGTCCGGGTCACCCTTCCAGCTTGGCGTCCAGCTCGAACGCGACGTTGTTCTTGAGGGCGTTCGAGATCGGGCAGCCGTCCTTGGCCTTCTCCGCCGCCTGCTGGAAGGCGTTGGCGTCGATCCCCGGCACCTTGCCCCGCACCTCCAGCCTCATCTTCGTGATGCGAAAGGCGTCGCCCACCTTCTCCAAGGTGCACGAGGCGCGCGTGGTGATGCGCTCCGCCGGCTTCCCCTCGCGCTCCAGCCCCGCCGCCAGCGCCATGCTCAGGCAGCCGGCGTGCGCCGCGGCGAGCAGCTCCTCGGGGTTCGTCCCCTGGCTCTCCTCGAAGCGCGAGGCGAACGAGTACGATCCCTCGAAGACGCCCTTTCCCACCGTGACCTGACCCTTCCCGGATTTCAGGCCGCCCTTCCAGACGGCATTCGAGTGGCGCGTCGGCATGGTTCGATCCTCCTGTTTAAGGAGGGCTAGTCTATCCCAGGTGGGAGGCGCCTGCCAGGGTTGGCGGCTGGTCAGAGAGGCTCGAGGAGCCGCCGGTAGAGATCGTGGTAGGCCTCCAGCATGCCCTGGGTCGAGAAGGCGCGCCGCACGCGCTCGCGCCCCTCGAGACCGAGGCGGCGCGCGCGTTCCTCGTCGGCCAGCAGGCCGGCGAGCGCCCCGGCGAGCCCGGCGGCGTCGCCCGGCTCGACCAGGACCCCCGAGCGTCCGTCCTCCACCACCTCGGCGTTGCCGCCCACGCGCGTGGCCACCGCCGGGATCCCTTCGGCCATCGCCTCGAGCAGGGCGTTCGACATCCCCTCGGCCAGCGACGGCAGGACGAACAGGTCGATCGCCGGCAGGAGGCGGGCGGCGCCGGGATCCTCTCCCAGGATGAAGGCGCGCCCGCGCAGCGGCGGCCGCGATGCGAGCGCCTCGAGATCGGCCCGGGCGGGGCCGTCTCCGAACAGCACCACGCCGGGGCCGCCGGTCGCCGGAGCGCCCGCGGAGGCGAGCCGGGCCGCCGCCTCCAGCAGGGTGGCGTACCCCTTGACCGGATCGAGGCGTCCGAGACTGCCGACGAGCGTGGCGGGCAGCGGCCCGGTGCGCGCCGCCAGGTCGCGGCGGGCCTGGTCGCGGCGCGCCAGCCTCCAGGCCGCGGCGGAGACCGCGCCATCCGTGGGGCCCGGGACGGCGGCGCCGTTCGGGATGCATTCGATGCGCGACGGGGAGATGCCCGAGCGCCGCGCGATCACCTGCCGCGCCGCCTCCGACACGGCGGTGAAGCGATCGACGGCGCCGGCGCTGAAGCGATCGAGCAGGTGAGCGGCGAGCGAACGGGTCTCGAGAGTGCGCACCGAGACCA
>QHXZ01000058.1:25562-29529 GCA_003223165.1 Acidobacteriota bacterium | reverse complement strand
GGAGAGGGAAGAGGGACGATCTGCGCCACGCCGAACAGGGCGAACACGGTGCCGGCGATCAGGAGCGGATCCTTCCAGGGCAGGGCCGGGAATCCCCGGCGGCTCCTCCAGACGACCCAGAGGGCGGCGAGGAGAAAGCAGGCGGTCGCCAGCGCCGTCCTGGCCCACGGCACGACCGAGCCGAAGGGCAACGGCGCCAGGATCAGCACCAGAAGAAACCCGCCGAGTAGCGCGCGCTGCAAGCCCATCAGACGTGCAGCGTCCGGTCGCGTTCCGGCTCGCGCCGCGGCGCGGGCGGCTCCTTCGGCGTCTCTTCCTCGCCGTAGTACCGCCTGTACCGGTAGCCGTAGTAGTAGCCCTGCTGATCGTGGTCGAGCTGGTTGAGGACCGCGCCCACGATCCGGCCGTTCACCTGCTGCAGCCGCGCGACGGCGTGGGCCAGGGCGTCCTTCGAGGTGACGCCGGCGTGCACCACGAGAAGGACCGCCGCCACCCGCCCCGCCATGATCGCCGGGTCGGCGACCGCCAGGATGGGCGGCGAGTCGCACAGGACGTGGTCATACCCCTGTTCCTCGAACTCGCGCAGCAGCTGGTCGAAGCGCGGCGAGTCGAGGAGATCGGCCGGGTTGGGCGGCAGCGGGCCGCTCGGCACGACGTCGAGGCCGGGGACGAGGGTGCGCAGCGGCTCGGGCCACGCCGCGCCGCTGCCGCTCAGGTGGCTCGAGAGCCCCTGGTCGTTCGTCACGCCGAGCAGGCGGTGCAGCCGCGGCTTGCGCAGATCGGCGTCCACCAGGACCACGCGCCGTCCGATCTGCGCCAGGGTGATCGCCAGGTTCAAGGCCACGGCGGTCTTCCCCTCCCCCGGCTGGGTGCTGGCGATCAGGATCGACCGCGGCGGCCCGCCTGGCTGCGAGACCAGGAGAGCCGTGCGCACCTCGCGGAACGCCTCCGAGACCTTCGACTTCGGGTCGAGGTGGGAGATCAGCTCGACGGCCGGCGCCGGGGCGGTCTCGCGACCGTTCCCCTTGATCATCCGCAGGCCGGCTCCCCCGGGCCGCAGCGCCGGGATGACGCCGATGGCGGCCACGCCGGTCGCCTGGTGCATCTCCTCGGCCGACTTGACTGATTTGTCGAGGTACTCGAAGAAGAAGGCCAGTCCCACGCCCAGGCCCAGGCCCGTCATGATCCCCAGGAGGATGTTGAGACCGACCCGCGGCGCGCTCGGCCTCGTCGGCACCTCGGCCACATCGACGATCCGCACGTTGCTGCTGGCCAGATCGTTGAGGCTGGCGGATGAGGAGGTCTCCGACTGGCGCTTGACCAGCGCTTCGAGCGTCGAGCGCTTGTTGGCGGCTCCCGCGCGCAGGTTGTTGTACTGGATCTCCTTGAGGCTGGCATCCTGGGACTGCCGCTTCTGATCGTCGAGCGCGCGCTTCAGGTCGGCCTCCTGGTTGCGCGCCGCCTTGAAGGCGTTCTCGGCCACCCCCAGGACCTGGTCGTAGATCCCCCGGCGCTCGGCCGACAGGCGGCTCTCGTTCTCCTCGAGCTGCCGCCGCACCCGCACCATCTCGGGCCAATCGGGCTTGTACTTCTCGGACAGCTGGGCGATCTGGCGGGACAGCTCGGCCGACTTGGCGGTCAGATCCTGGATCAGCTTGCTGTCGAGGATCTCGGCCAGGTCGAGCGGGCTCGAGTCCTTGAGCGCGGCGTAGCGTGCTTCCCTCTCGATGCGGGCGGCGCGGGCCCGGGTGTAGGCGTCGCTCAGGTCGTTCAGGTTCTTGAGCGTGATGTTCTGCTTGTCCCCCAGGGGAATGATCCCCTGCTCGCGCGCGTAGGTCTGCAGCTCCTTTTCCTTGGTGTCGATCTCCTCCTGCAGGGTGGCGATCTGGTGCGTCAAGGAAGTGGTCGCGCGCGCCGACGTGTTGTACTGCACCTCCGAGTTGAAGGCGAGATACGCTTCGGCGACGCGGTTGGCGATGCGCGCCGCCAGCGCGGGATCGTGGGAAGGGAACGAGATGTCCACCAGCCGGCTGCTGCGCACGGGCGTCACCGCCAGGCGTTTCAGGAAGAGGTCGACGCGCCGGGCCTGCGCCGCCGGGGTGTCGCCGCCATTGAGCCGGAACTCCTCCATCTGCGCCAGGCCCAAGGTCCCGATGACCTCTCCGGCCACGCGGCGGCTCTGGATCAGGCCGTACTGCGTCTGGTAGAAGTCGTTGCGGTAGTCGGGGAGGGTCCCCATGACCTGCTGGAACGGCAGGACGTTCGGCATGTTCTGCTCGATCTGCAGCCTGGCGGTCGCGGTGTAGACGGGCCTGGTCAGGAGCGACCCGAGCGTCACGGTCGAGATCACGACGGCGAGCGACGTGTACACCACCCAGCGGCGCTTGAGGAGGACGCGCCAGTAGTCGAGAAGGTGCAGATCCTTTTCCGCCGTACCGCCTCTCATCGCGTCTCCTCTTGACTCCTCAAAAGAAGGTCTCGGGGACGATCGGGGTCCCTGCCGTGGCGGATGCGCTTCAGGTTGACCGGGATCTCGCTCTGCGTGCCGTCGCTGCCGCGCCTCAGGATCTGGATCGCCTTCAGGCTGGCGCGCTCGGTCGTCCCGCCCGCCTTGGCGATCGCCTGCAGGAGCGTGATCGGCCGGCTGGCCAGCTCTTCGAGGCGGCCGGGCGTCTTCACGGCGCCGTCCACGTAGACGTAGGTCGGGCGGTCGAGCGGCACGCTGATGATGTCGCCCGGCTGCACCGGCAGGTTGAGGCCGGGGTCGCGATTGGTCAGCAGGTCGTTCACGTTCACGGGCAGGCGTCTGCTGTCTCCTTCAGGCATGGCCCGGATCACGTACAGCACGCCGCCCGCCTCCTTGACCAGCCCGCCCGCCTCGGCCAGCACCTGCAGGAGGGTGCGCGCACCGAGCATGGCGTACACCCCCGGCTTGCCCACGGCGCCGATCACCGCGACCTTCTTGCTGCCGTAATCCCGTATGAAGACCGAGACCTGCGGGTCCTGCAGGTAGCGCCGGCTCAGCTCGTCGCGCAGCCGGGACTCCAGCTGCATCGCCGTCAGCCCTTTCACGGACATCTCGCCCAGGAGCGGCAGCGAGATGGTCCCCTTCTCCGAGACCCGCACGGTGCGGTTCAGCTCCGGGATCTCGAAGACGCTGATCTCGAGCAGGTCCTCAGGACCCACGGGGTGTTCTGCCGACGCGGCCAGCGGAGCGAGGAGAGCCTCCGTCGCCTCGGGCGACGGCCCGGGAAGCGTGCCGCCTGCAAGCGCCGGTACCCCGGGCACCGGGACGGCGCCCTGCTCCGGCGCGGCACTCTCCGCCGGCGTGAGGCGGTGCGCGTGCTCCGTGTCTTCGTCGGCCGCCACCGCCCAGGCCGGGATTGCCAGCGCGGTCGCAAGGAGGGCCGCCGGGCCGACCCACGCGTTCTTTCGTTGGGACATCGTGATCATCGTGATCGCCTCAAAAGTTGTAGGTCGAAGCGAGCGTGTAGAGGTTGCGCGTCCGGTCCAGCGAGTCGTCCGTCGAGTCGCGTGACGTGCGGGAGGCCGTCGCGGTGATCGCCATCTGCGGGTTCACACGATAGCGCAACGTCGCCTGGTAGGTCTTCAGGCGGTCGTCGCGGATGCGGAGGGACGGGCCGATCGGCAACGGCTGCGGGTAGTGGTTCAGCCCGCGCCCGTACGTGATCTCGCCGCTCACCCGGCGCGAGAAGAACTGCTCGAAGGAAGCGGTCCAGCTCGTGGCGAGGTAGTAGAGATTGTTGACCGCGATCGAAAAGTCGAGGTTGCGCGCGAAGGTCGTCCGCAGGCGCGCTCGCCTTCCGAGGCGCATCGCCAGGTCTCCCTCGCCGGTCGTGCCGCGGTAATCGTTCTGCGGCTGGTCCGGGGCCGTCAGGGAGGTCCAGCCGATCTTGAATTCCCCCTGGATCGACGCCGACGGGTCGAAGCGGAAGCCAGGCAGGAA